>CAXTPG010000233.1:0-2171 GCA_964246015.1 uncultured Acetobacteraceae bacterium | reverse complement strand
CCGCGACCGCGTCGACCCCCACGACAACTTCTTCGACCTCGGCGGCCACTCCCTGCTCGCCACCCGCGTCGTCGCCCGCCTCCGCGCGTCCCTCGGCATCGAACTCCCCCTGGTCCGCCTCTTCGAAACCCCCACCGTCGCCGGCATCGCCGCCTGGGCTGGGCAGCACGAAGCCACCCCCGAACGCATCCAACCCCAGGACCTGGAAACCGCCCCCGCCTCCTTCGCCCAATCCCGGCTATGGCTCCTCGATCAGCTCGGCACGACCGGCGCCGCCTACCTCATGCCCGTGAACCTCCGCCTCACCGGCCCCCTCGACATCCCCGCCCTGGAACGCAGCCTCGCCACCATCGTCGATCGCCACGCCACCCTCCGCACCACCATCGACAACGCCGGCGGCCACCCCACCCAGCGCATCCACCCGCCCGGCCGCTTCACCCTGCCGCGTGTCGAAGCCGACCCGGCCGCCCTCCCCACCCTCGCCCACGCCGCCAACACGACGCCATTCGACCTCGCGACCCAGTCCCCGTTCCGCGCGACCCTCATCCGCCTTTCGGACCGGGACCACGCCCTTCTGGCCACCTTCCACCACGTCGCCTGCGACGGCTGGTCGGTCATGGTCTTCTTCCGCGAACTCTCCGCCCTCTACGCCGCCTTCGCCCGGAGCCGCCCCGACCCCCTCCCAGCCCTGCCCATCCAGTACGCCGACTACGCCGCCTGGCAGCACCGCACCCTCACGCCCGCCGCCATCGCCGCCCACGTCGCCCATTGGCGCCCGCTTCTCGACGGCCTCGCCCCCCTCCGCCTCCCCACCGACCACCGCCGCCCCCCGACCGAGGCCTTCCGCGGTGCCGGCCTCCGCTTCACCGTCCCCGCCCCCGTCACCGCCGCCCTCCGCGCCCTCGCGCAGACCGAGGGCGCGACCCTCTACATGACCACCCTGGCCGCCACGATGGCCCTCCTTCACCGCTTCACCGGCGACGGCCGCATCGCCGTCGGCACCCCCATCGCCGGCCGCGACCGCGACGAGGTCGAGGGCCTGATCGGCTTCTTCGTCAACGCCCTGGTGATGACCGCGGACATCGACCCCAAGGCCCCGTTCCGAACCCTCCTGACCCAGGTCCGCCGCACCGTCCTCGACGCCTTCGCCCACGACGCCCTCCCCTTCGAAGCCCTCGTCGAAGCTCTCGCCCCCGTCCGCGACACCAGCCGCAACCCCTTGTTCCAGGTGCTCTTCGCCCTGCAGCAGCCCGAGGCCATGGCCGCCCGCCTCACCCTCCCCGGCCTCGTCGCCGAACCCCTCGACGCCACCGAAGCCACCGTCCGCTTCGACCTCGAGTTCCACGTCTGGCCCCAGGACGGCGGCCTCTCCGGCTTCGTCGCCTACGACCGCGACCTCTTCGACGCCCCCACCATCGAAGCCCTCCTCACCAGCTACCAGACCCTCCTGGCCGCAATCGCCCACTCCCCCGAAACCCCCGTCGGCACCCTCCCACTGCAATCAACCCCGGCCCGAACAAGTACGTCATCCCCGGGCTTGACCCGGGGACCTCGTCCCAGCGGAAACTCCGAGCGCCCTCAGCACGAAACCCCCGCGCGAACCCCACCAACGACAATCCAGGCCGCCCTCTCCCTCTCGGCCCGCACCACCCCCCACGCCCCCGCTATCACCGCCGGCCCCGCCACCCTCACCTACGCCGAGCTCGAAGACCGCAGCGACCGCCTCGCCGCCCACCTCCTCTCCCGCAAGCTCCCGCCCAACTCCCTCATCGCGCTCCTCATGCAGCGCACCGCCGACCTTCCCATGGCCATGCTCGCCATCCTCAAGGCCGGCCACGCCTACGTCCCGCTCGAACCCCGCCAGCCCGCCGAACGCCTCCGCTTCATCCTCGACGACACCAAATCCCCCCTCGTCATCACCGACGACCACACGATCGAGGGCGCGCTCCTGCTCGACGCCCCCCCCGCCTGGCCGAAGACCCCCCTCCCCGAAATCCCCCCCGGCGCCATCGCCTACGTCATCTACACGTCAGGCTCGACCGGCGTGCCCAAAGGCGTCGCGATCACCCACGAAGCCGCCCTCCGCCTTTTCACCGCGACCCGGCCCTTCTTCGGTTTCGGCCCCGGCGACGTCTGGACCTGCTTCCACTCCGCCGCGTTCGACTTCTCGG
>CAXTPG010000232.1:0-2173 GCA_964246015.1 uncultured Acetobacteraceae bacterium | reverse complement strand
TGTTCGTCTCCGACGGCAGCCAGTTCACCTCCGGCGCCGCCTGCAACCCCACCCTCACCATCGTCGCCCTCGCCATCCGCCAGGCCGAGGCAATGGCCGGCATGATGACGAAAAGGGAGGTCTGAACGCCACCTCGTAGGGTGGGGTGCCCTCCGCACCTCACCAGCACCCGCCAACCCGGGGATCAAGGCATCAAAGGCCGCTCCGTCGCCCCCCGGACCCCCGGCATCATGATCATGTCCCAGATGCTCGGCATCTCCCCCACCGGCACGTGCACCAGCGCCGGCGCCCGCAATGCGAACGCCTCGGTCAACCGCGCCTGCAACTCCGAGGGCGTCGTCGCTCGATACGCCGCCACCCCGAAACTGTCGGCGAACCGCACGAAATCCGGGTTGGCCAGGTCGTTCGCGATCTCCCGCCCGCCCCACGCCTGCTGCTGGATCCGCCGCACGTTCCCGAAATGCCCGTCGTCGAACACCACCACCACGACAGCCAGGTTGTGCCGCTTCGCCGTCGCCAGCTCGAACGCCTGGTACCCGAACCCGCCATCCCCCGCGATGCTCAGCACCGCCCGCCCCGGGCACGCCGCCGCCACCCCCAGCGCCGTCCCGTACCCGTACCCCAAATTGTCCTGATACCCCGAGAAGAACAGCCGCGGCCCCGGCACGTCGAACCCCATCCGCGCCGCGAACCCCATCTGCGTGATCTCGTCCACCAGCACCCCATCCTCGGGCAGCGCCGCCCGCATCGCCCGCAGGAAGCCCATCTGCGGCTCCAGCCGCCCCAGCCGCTCGTCCAACCAGGCCTTGTGCCCGGCCAGCTCCTCGCTCCTATCCTCCCGCGGGCGCATGTGCGCCGGCAACACGTCCAGCAGCGCCCGCAACCCCGCCGCCGCATCCGCAATCATCGCCGCCGCCGGCCGCCGATACCGGCCGGGCTCCTCCGGATCGACATCCAGCCGCAGCACCTGCAGCCCGTCATCCAGCCCCCACTGGCTCTGCGGGTTGTACAACCGGGTCCCCACCCCGAACACGACGTCCGCCGTCTCCCACAGTCGCCGCCCGACCGGAAACGGCACCGCCAGCTTATGCGTCGATGGCAGCACCCCCCGCCCCCGCCGATACGACATCACCGGCGCCCCCAGCAGTTCCGCCAGCAGCCGCACCTCCGGCGCCGCATCCAGCGCCCCGCCACCCACCACGATCAGCGGCCGCCGCGCCGCCCCCAGCGCCCGCGCCACCGCCTCCACCGCCTCCGGATCGACAGGCGGCAGCACCGGCGGGATCGGCCCCACCATCGGCGCCGGCCCGGCCACGTTCCAGGTGTCGATCGCGCACTCCAGCGCCACCGGCCGCCGCCGCCCCGACATCGCCAGGCACAGCGCATTCGCCACCCGGGCACTCGCCTCGTGCGGGCCCCCGATCCGCGCCGCATGCTTCGTCAGATGCGACAACAGCCCGATCTGGTCCGGGATCTCGTGCAGGTGCCCATACCCCCGGTCGATCGCATGCGCCGGGATCTGCCCGCACAGCGCCAGCACCGGCGCCTCCATGCCCCACGCCGTCAGCAGCGCCGCCGTGGTGTTCAGCACCCCGGGGCCCGGCACCGCCGCGAACGCCTGCGGCCGCCCGGTCGCCAGCGCCGCGCCCAGCGCCATGTAGGCGCCCGTCTGCTCGTGCCGGGCATGCAGCATCCGCACCTGGTTCCGCGCCTTGAACAGCGCATCGAACAACGCGTCGTTGTGCACGCCCGGGACGCCGTACACCGTATCGATCCCGTGCGCGGCCATGGTCGCCACCACCGCCTCTGCCGTCGTCATTCGCTGCATTGCGTTACATTCCTCCAGGGGTGGCGGACATTCTTGACACATGAGGGGCCGGGCCATACCACTTGCCGCCACAAGAAAATACGGGGATGAAATCCATGCGGCGGCGTCTTGCAGTCATGCTCCTGGCGGCCACGGCGATGGCGCCCTTCGCGGCCTTCGCCCCGGCGGCCCTGGCCCAGATCAAGGTCGGCGTCACCATCTCCACCACCGGCCCGGCCGCGAGCCTCGGCGTCCCCCAACGCAACTCCATCGCCCTCCTGCCCACCGAGATCGGCGGCCAGAAGATCGAATGGATCGTCCTCGACGACGCCGCCGACAGCACCAAGGCCGTCGCCAACGCCCGCA
>CAXTPG010000231.1:0-2262 GCA_964246015.1 uncultured Acetobacteraceae bacterium | reverse complement strand
CGCGATCGCCGGCCGGTTCACCGCCATCACGATGGCCCGGCGCATCACCGGGTCGTTCACCGCCGGCTTGTCGACCTTGAACCCCAGGAAGTAGTCCCAGAAGTAGTTCGGCTGCTGGCTCAACTGCACGCCCGGCGTCCGCTTCAGGCTCTCGAGCGCGACATAGGGGATGTACTGCGTCACGTCCCCCTGCCCGCTCTGCAGTGCCGCAAGGCGCGTGTTGTCGTCGGGGATGACCCGCCAGATGACCCGGTCCACCTGCGGCGCCGGGTTCTTGAAGATCGGCGGCGCCCAGGCGTATCCCTCGTGCCGCCGCATCACCAGATCGCCCCGCGGCGCCCAGCTCACCCAGCAGAACGGCCCGGTTCCGTTGAACCCCTGCACGCCGAAATTGGCGCCCAGCGTCTCGACCGAGGCCTTGTCGACGATCGACATGAAGAACAGCGCAAGCTGATACGGCAATTCGCTGAACGGCTGGGTCAGCTCGTATTCGACGGTCGTGGGGTTCGGCGCCCTGATGTCCTTCACCGGGCCGGCGCGCCACCGCACCGGGCTGCGGGTCGCCGGGTCCGCAAAGCGCTTCAGGCTGTAGACGACGTCATCCGCCGTCATCTTGCGCCCGTCGCAGAAGGTGACGTCGTCCCGGATCGTGAACGTGTACAGCGTCCCGTCCTCGCTGATCGTCCACTTGGTCGCAAGGCCCGGCTTCACTGTCTTCATGTCCCAGTCGATCGACGTCAGCGTGTCCGCCAGCATGTACAGGCTCTCCCCCGCACTCCGCGCGGTGGACTTGGCCGGGTCGTAGCTGTCGGCGTCGATCGCGCGCAGCACGACCAGCGTGTTGGGCGGCGCGACCTGCGCAAACACCGGGGTGGCGAACAGGGCGGCCGCGAGGATCAGGCGCTTCATCGTCATCTCCTTCAAAAACTCAGCCGCGGGTCCAGCGCGTCGCGCAGCGCATCCCCCAGCACGTTGAATACAAGCACGACCACGAAGATCGCGGCACACGGCACGACGGCGATATGCGGCGCAAAGAACAGGAACGTCCGCCCCTGCGACGCCATGCTGCCCAGTTCCGCCGTCGGCGGCTGCGCCCCCAGCCCCAGGAACGACAGCGCCGCGCCCAGCAGGATGACCTGGCCGAACCGCAGCGTCGCGAACACCACCAGCGCCGAAACGCAGTTGGGCGCCAGGTGCCGCCAGATCAGCCGCCGGTCGGTCATGCCCACTGCCCGGCCCGCCTCCATGTAGTCCCGCCCCATCTCCACGGAAGCCGAGGCCCGCACGATCCGTGCCGTCAGGGGCACCGTCGCGATCGACAACGCCAGCACGACCGCCAGCACCCCCGGCCCGAACACCGCCGCGATCGCCAGCCCGAACAGGATGGCGGGAAACGACAGCAGCACATCCATGCACCGCATCACGACGCCGTCCAGCCGCCGGTAGAACCCCGCCAACAGCCCCAGCACGGCCCCCACGCCGCCCCCCAGCCCCACCGAAGCCGCGCCCACCAGCAACGTCAGCCGCAACCCGTACAGCACCCGCGTCACCATGTCCCGCCCCTGGTCGTCCGCCCCCAGCAGCATGCCCTCCCCCGGCGGCCGCATGGACATCGACAGGTCGTTGTCGCTGGGGTCCCCCGGCGCCAGCACCGGCGCCAACAGCCCGGCCAGCACGATCACGACCGCCAGCACGAGCGCCACCGCCGACAAAGGATCCCGCAACAATCGCCGGAGAAGGGTCACCGGAAAAAGCGCTCGATCACGTCCGCACCCGTGGATCGAGCGCCGAATACAGCAGATCCACCACGAGATTGATCCCGATGAACCCCCCCGCCAACACCAGGATCGTCCCCTGCGCCATCGGGAAATCCGACGACAGGATCGCCCCTACCGCAAGACGTCCCACGCCGGGCCAGGAGAAGATCGTCTCCGTCACCACCGCACCGCCCAGCAGGAAGCCGATCTGCAGCCCGATCAGCGTCACCACCGGGATCATCGCGTTCCGCAGCGCATGCCGCAGCACCACCTGGCGCTCGGGCAGCCCCTTCGCCCGCGCCGTCCGCACATGCTCCGCCCCCAGCACGTCCAGAACCGCCGTCCGCGTCATCCGCGCCACCGGCCCGACGAACACGCCGCCCAGCGTCACCGCCGGCAGCACGACCGACAGCAGCCCGTCGACGCTCCACAACGGCCCGCCCCGCCCCGTGAACGGCAGCAACTGCCACCGGAACCCCACGAACCAGATCAGCACCAGCCCCAG
>CAXTPG010000230.1:0-2350 GCA_964246015.1 uncultured Acetobacteraceae bacterium | reverse complement strand
CGAAATGGTTCAGCGTGATCCGCGTGAACGGCAGAGTCCGCGGATACCGCCGCGACGCCCCCCGCGACGGCAGCATCCCCACCTCCGCCGCCGCCAGCAGGAACGTGTCGGCCCCTACAAGCTGCTGCCCCGAGAACGCGTGATACGCGTCGAAATGCAGGTTCTCCGCCTCGTCCAGGAACCGCCCCGCCACCCCGGCCGGCAACGAGTGCACCTCCAGCGCGACGAACCCCCGCGCCCCCGCCGCCTCCCGCCACCGCCCCAGATGCTCGACCAGGCTCTGCACCGCATCCCCGGGCGCGATCAGCCCCCCATCCGCCGCCACCCCCACCAGCGCGTACGGCAACCCGGCCCGCGCCGCGGCCGCCCCCCGGTCCGCCGGCGCCCGGAACAAGCGGTCATGATCCAGGAACGACCGCACATGCAGCGCATCGTCGGCCCCCCGCGCCTCCAGCGCCGCCGAAAGCGCGGCCGGGTCCCCGATATCCACGGCAAGGCAAAGATGCGGGATCCCCGAAAGCGTCCGCGCCGTGATCGCCAGCGCCTCCTCGTTCAGGTCCGCCCCCACCATCACCAGCGGATGCGCCCCCAGCGCCCGCCCCCGCCGCGTCCGGTCCCGCACCGCCTCGTACAGCCGCCGCAGCAACGTCCCGTCGCCGCACCCGGTATCCACGATGAACCGCGGCTGCGCGGCCAGGTCCGCCGTATCGAACAGCCCCGCCACCACCGCCTCGAAATCCGAGAAATACCGCTGATGCTGGAACCCGCTCGCGACGACGTTCAGCCCCCGGTCCAGATGCCGCTCCCGCCCCGCCGCATCCCGCGCCAACGCCGACACATCGGCGCCCCGCAACACGTCGTCCATCCGCGCCAGCAGCGGCGCATACGACGCCGTCGTGCCCGTGATCATCGCCCGCTCGGCCACGAACCGCCCGGCCGCGGTCAGCGTCGCCGTCATCGCGCCCGCCTCCGCCCACCCCTTCGCCGCGAACAGCGCCCGCACCCCCTCCGGCACGCCCGACGCATCCCCCCCCCGCCACGCCGCCAGCACCCCCGCCCGCATCAGCGCGTTCAGGACCGGAACCACGACCGTCCCGTCCAGCATCTCCGCCAGGCCCGCCGGCGCGCCATCCCACCGGGCCGCCACCCGAGCGACACCCGTCGACAGCGCCGGGTCGTCCCCCACCACGCCCTCCAGCGCCAAGGGATACAGCGCCAGCGCATCCTCCGGCACGAACCGCACCGCCTCGGCCGCCGGCAGCGCCACCCCCCCCGAAACCCACCCGAGACTCTCCAGCAGCCGCAACGCCGCCGCCCGGTGCCCCGGCCGGAACGCCTCCGCCCACGCCGCCCCACCCCCGGCCAGCCCGGCCCGGCGGCACGCAAGCATCACCGGCACGGCAACGAACCCGTGCATCAGCCGGTTGATCACATCCAGCACGGCCCGCGCCCCCGCCCAGCGTTTAGGTGCTCCGCCCGGCCTCCTCCATCGCCCGCCGAAGACTCAAGGGACGCATGTCCGTCCAGACCGCCTCGATCCGCGCCAGGCACTCCGCCTTCGCCGCCGGCGCCCCCTGCTCCGTCCACCCGGCCGGGATCGGCTTGTCCGCCAGCCAGATCGAATACTGCTCCTCATGGTTCATCACCACGCGATAAAGCCGCCGGTCCTCGTCGTCATCAGCCGCCATGGTCGCCTCCAGTCCAGCCCGAGTGAAAGAATCCTAGGAACACAGTCAACGATGGTCAACGACCATCGCCAGCCGATCGGCGACGTGTTCAATTAGTGAACCAGTCTGCGAATTGAGATAGAAATGGTCCCCCGGAAACATCCGGGTCTCGAACGCTCCCGTGGTCACCGCGCCCCACGCCGAAAGCGCCGCCGCATCCACATCCGGGTCCGACTCCCCGCCCAGCGCCGACACCGGGCACGAAAGCATCGCCGTGTCCTCCCGCACATACGTCTCGATCGCCTGGAAATCCGCCCGGATCACCGGCAGCACGATCTCCAGCAGCTCCGCGTTCTCCAACACCTCCAAAGGAGTCCCGTTCAGCCGCCGCAATGCCGCGACCAGCCCCGCATCCGGCAGCGTCCACGCCGGGTCCCGCACCGCCGGCAACTGCGGCGCCCGCCGCCCCGACGCGAACAGGTGCCGCACCACCACCCCCTCCCGCGCCAGCAGCCGGGCCGCCTCATACGCGATCACCGCCCCCATGCTGTGCCCGAAGAACGCCACCGGCCGGTCCGCCAGCGGCCGGACCGCGTCCGCCGCCGCCCGGGCCATCGCCGCCATCGCCGTCAACGGCCGCTCCCGATGCCGCTGCTCCCGCCCCGGCAGTTGCAGCGCGCACA
>CAXTPG010000229.1:0-2361 GCA_964246015.1 uncultured Acetobacteraceae bacterium | reverse complement strand
CGGGCCGCGGGTCGAGCAGGTTGAAGTGGACGTTGAGGCCGTGCGCGAAGGCGAGGGCGGCGCCGGGCTTCATGTTGGGGCCGAGCTTGTCGCGGTACAGGTCGCCCTGCCCCTCGTCGGGGGTGAGCACCATGATGACGTCGGCCCACTTCGCGGCCTCGGCGGGGTCCATGACCTTGAGGCCCTGGGATTCGGCCTTGGCGACGCCCTGGGAGCCGGGGCGGAGGCCGACGGCGAGTTCGGGGACGCCGCTGTCCTTCATGTTCAGCGCATGGGCGTGGCCCTGGCTGCCGAAGCCGATGACCGCGACCTTCTTGCTTTTGATGAGGTTCACGTCGGCGTCGCGGTCGTAATACACGCGCATTCTATGTCGTCCCTTTGTTGATCGATGGGGGTTACAGCACCCGCGTGCCGCGGGCGATAGCCGCGATGCCGGTGCGGCTGACTTCCTGCAGGCCGATGGGGCGCATCAGCGCGATGAAGGCGTCGAGCTTCTCGGTGCCGCCGGTGAGTTCGAACACGAAGCTTTCCGTCGTCGCGTCGATGACGCGGGCGCGGAACGCCTCGGCGATGCGCAGCGCCTCGGCGCGGTTGGTGCCGGTGCCCACGACCTTGATCATGGCGAGTTCGCGGGCGAGGTGCGGGCCTTCCATGCCGAGGTCGGCGACCTTGTGGACGGGCACCAGGCGGTCGAGCTGGGCCTTGATCTGCTCGATCACCATGTCGGTGCCGGACGTCACCACGTTGATGCGGCTCCGCATCCCCGTCTCGTCCACCGGCGCCACCGTCAGGCTGTCGATGTTGTAGCCGCGGCCGGAGAACAGGCCGATGACGCGGGCGAGGACGCCGGCCTCGTTCTCCACCAGGACGGAGATCGTGGCGGTGCGCTGGTTGCTGGCGGACATGCTAGGGGGTCACCTTAAACAAGCATCATCCCCTCGTCGGTGATCCCGGCCGTGCGGTCCTGGTGCTCCGGCCCCAGGATCATCTCGTTGTGCGCGGCGCCGGAGGGGATCATGGGGAAGCAGTTCTCCTTCTGGTCGACGCAGATGTCGGCGATGACGGGGCCGGGGTGGGCGAGCATCTCGGCGATCACGCCGTCCAGTTCGTCGACGCAGGTGGCGCGCAGGCCCTTGGCGTGGAACGCCTCGGCCAGGCGCACGAAGTCGGGCAGCGCGTCGGAGTAGCTTTCGGAATAGCGGCCGCCGTGCAGCAGTTCCTGCCACTGCCGGACCATGCCCATGTACTGGTTGTTGAGGATGAAGACCTTCACGGGCAGGCGGTACTGCGCGAGCGTGCCCATCTCCTGGATGTTCATCAGGATGCTGGCCTCGCCGGCGATGTCGATGACCATCGCGTCGGGGTAGGCGACCTGCACGCCCATGGCGGCGGGCAGGCCATAGCCCATCGTGCCCAGGCCGCCCGAGGTCATCCAGCGGTTGGGCTTGTCGAACCGGTAGTGCTGGGCGGCCCACATCTGGTGCTGGCCGACCTCGGTCGTGATGTAGGTCTCGCGGTCCCGCGTCATCTCGTACAGGCGCTGGACGGCGTATTGCGGCTTGATGACGCCGCCCTTCGCCTGCGTCTGCGTGAACTTCAGGCTGTCGATGGCGCGCCAGGAGTCGATCTCGCGCCACCAGGTCGCCAGGGCCTCGCGGTCCTGCCCGGGCGCCTGCTTCCACTCCGCGATCATCGCCTGCAGGATCAGCCCGGCGTCGCCGATGACGGGGACGTCGACGGCGACGTTCTTGTTGATGCTGCTGGGGTCGATGTCGGCGTGGATCTTCTTGCTGGCGGGGCTGAAGGCGTTCAGCCGCCCCGTGACGCGGTCATCGAACCGTGCGCCGATGTTGAACATGACGTCGCAGCCGTGCATGGCCATGTTGGCTTCGTAGGTCCCGTGCATGCCGAGCATGCCGAGGAACTGCGGGTCGTTGGACGGGTAGGCGCCCAGGCCCATCAGCGTGCTGGTGCAGGGCATGCCGGTGAGGCGCACGAACTCGATCAGCGCGGCGCTGGCGGCGTCGCCCGAGTTGATGACGCCGCCGCCGGAATAGACGATGGGCTTCTTCGCGGCGCGGAGGAGGGCGACGGCTTCCTTGATGCGCGCCGGGTCGGGCGCCGTGACGGGGCGGTAGCTGCGGTGCGGCTCGGCCGAGGCGGCGGCGTAGCTGGCCTTGCCGATCAGGATGTCCTTCGGCAGGTCGATGACGACGGGGCCGGGGCGGCCGCTGCGGGCGACGTAGAACGCCTCGTGCACGACGCGGGCCAGGTCCTCGCCGCGCTTGACCAGGTAGTTGTGCTTGGTCGCGGGGCGGGTGATGCCGGTGGTGTCGGCCTCCTGGAAGGCGTCGTTGCCGA
>CAXTPG010000228.1:0-2548 GCA_964246015.1 uncultured Acetobacteraceae bacterium | reverse complement strand
CGCTTCTGCTACCACGAGCGCCTCAGCGTCGCCGGCAACTGCCGCATGTGCCTCGTGGAGGTCGAGAAGGCGCCGAAGCCCATCGCGTCCTGCGCCTACCCGGTCGCGGACGGGATGGTGGTGAAGACCGACACGCCCATGGTGCGGAACGCGCGCCGGGGCGTCATGGAGTTCCTGCTGATCAACCACCCGCTCGATTGCCCCATCTGCGACCAGGGCGGCGAGTGCGACCTGCAGGACCAGGCCTATTCCTACGGCATGGACCACTCCCGCTATGCCGAGAACAAGCGGGCGGTGAAGGACAAGTATCTGGGCCCGCTGGTCAAGACCTTCATGACGCGGTGCATCCACTGCACCCGCTGCATCCGCTTCAGCAGCGAAGTGGCGGGGGTGCCCGAGATGGGCGCCACCTCCCGCGGGGAAAGCATGGAGGTCGGCACCTATATCGAGAAGGCGCTCAGCAGCGAGCTGTCGGGCAACCTCATCGACATCTGCCCCGTGGGCGCGCTGCTCAACAAGCCCTACAGCTTCACCGCCCGCCCGTGGGAGCTGCGCAAGACCGACAGCGTCGACGTCCACGACGCGCTGGGCACCAACATCCGCATCGACGCCCGCGGCTCCGAAGTGCTGCGCATCCTGCCGCGCACCAACGAGGCGGTGAACGAGGAGTGGCTCGCCGACAAGGCCCGGTTCAGCCATGACGGCCTGAAGCGGCGCCGCCTCGACAAGCCCTGGATCCGCGAGAACGGCAAGCTCCGCCCCGCCACCTGGTCCGAGGCGTTCGCCGCCATCGCCGCAAAGCTCCGCGGCCTGCCGGGCGAGCGCATCGGCGCCGTCGCGGGCGACCTCTGCGACGCGGAAAGCATGGCGGCGCTCGGGGACCTGATGGCCGCCCTCGGCTCCCCGAACCTGGACTGCCGCCAGGATGGCGCCGCGCCCGACGCAGCCCGCCGCGACTTCTACGTCTTCAACACGACCGTCGCGGGGATCGAGGACGCCGACGCCATCCTGCTGATCGGCGCCAACCCCCGGCGCGAGGCGCCCGTGCTGAACGCGCGCATCCGCAAGCGCTGGTCGCTGGGCGGCTGCCCCGTCGGCGTCGTGGGCCCGGCGATCGACCTCACCTATGCCTACGATCATCTGGGCGAGTCGCTCGTCGGTTTCACCGGCGGGTTTGCCGACGCCTTCCGCGCCGCGAAGCGCCCGATGGTGGTGGTGGGGCAGGGGGCGTTGCGCCGGGCCGACGGCGCCGGGGTGCTTTCGGCCGCCTGGGCGCTGGCCCACGAGGCCGGCGCGCTGACCCCGGAGTGGCACGGCTTCAACGTCCTGCACACCGCCGCCGCCCGCGTCGGCGCCCTCGACCTCGGGTTCCTGCCCGGTCCCGGCGGCAAGGCGCTGCCGGCCATGCTCGGCGGCGGCGTCGATCTGCTCTGGCTGCTGGGCGCCGACGAATTCGATACCGCGGCGATCGGCGCCGGCACCTTCGTCGTCTATCAGGGCCACCACGGCGACCGCGGCGCCGCCCGCGCCGACGTCATCCTGCCCGGCGCCGCCTACACCGAGAAGCACGGCACCTACGTCAACACCGAGGGACGCGTGCAGCGCGGCTTCCCCGCAACCCAACCGCCGGGCGAAGCCCGCGAGGACTGGGCCATCCTGCGGGCCTTCAGCGCCACGATCGGCCACCCCCTGCCATACGACACGATCGCCGCCGTCCGCACGCGCCTGGTTGCCATCAACCCCGTCTTCGCGACCATCCAGGACTTGCCCCATCGCGGCTGCGCGGATACGTCCGGCCCGGCGGCGACAGGCGCGCCCGAAGGATCAGCGTTCGTGACGGCCATCCCCGACTACTACCAGACCAACCCCATCGCCCGCGCCAGCGCCACCATGGCCGAATGCAGCCGCACCTACGCAGCCCCGCCGGTCCCGGTGGCGGCGGAATAGCATGGCCGAGTTCCTCGCCACGCCCTTCGGGATCCTGGTGCTGACCGTCGTGAAGACGCTCGCGATGCTGGTGCCCGTGCTGGTCAGCGTCGCCTACCTCACGCTGGCCGAGCGGAAGGTGATGGCCGCGATGCAGATGCGCAAAGGTCCGAACGTCGTCGGCCCGTTCGGCCTGCTGCAGCCCTTCGCGGACGCGCTGAAGATGCTGATGAAGGAGACGATCGTCCCGACCGGCGCCAACCGGCTGCTGTTCCTGGCGGCGCCCCTGCTGACGATGACGCTGGCCATGATCGCCTGGGCGGTAATCCCGGTGAACGAGGGCTGGGCCATCGCCGACATCAACGTCGGCATCCTCTATCTGTTCGCCGTAAGCTCCATGGGCGTGTACGGGATCATCATCGCGGGGTGGGCCAGCAACTCGAAATACGCGTTCCTGGGGGCGCTGCGGTCTGCGGCGCAGATGGTCAGCTACGAAGTCAGCATGGGGTTCGTGATCGTCACGGTGCTGCTGTGCGCCGGGTCGTTGAACCTGACGGACATCGTGCTGGCGCAGGAGCGGGTGTGGTTCTTCATCCCGCTGTTCCCGATGTTCATCGTGTTC
>CAXTPG010000227.1:0-2613 GCA_964246015.1 uncultured Acetobacteraceae bacterium | reverse complement strand
GATCAGGTCGTCCGACCCGGACCCGCACACGATCCGCGCCGGGTCCAGCCCGAACTTCGCCCCGATCGCCTGCCGCAGCTCCAGCGCGCCCCCATCGGGATACCGCGCCTGCTCCCCCGCCAGCCGCTCCGCCGCCGCGATCGCCCCCGGCGGCGCGCCGAACGCCCCCTCGTTGCTGCTCAGCTTGAACGTGCGGTTCTGCCCCGGCGCCTTGCTCTCCCCGCCCACATACGGCTCGATCCGCAGGATCTCCGGCCGCGGACGCGGACTCATGGCGCAGCCCCCACCTTCACGAAACCGACCGGCACCGCATAGGCCCCCAGCACCACCGGCGCCCGCAGCACGGACGCCAACGCCCCCAACCGCGCATCCCCGTCCGCGACGAACCCCTCGACATCCACCAAGGCGTGCGCCACCGGCGCCCCGGCATCCCGCCGCAATATCACCGGCCCGGCCCGGAACCCCGCCGCCACCAGGTCCGTCCCCAGCCGCGCCCGGCTCGTCTCCAGCGTCAGTTCCAGCCCCAGCAACGACCGGTCATCGCCGCTCGGGTCCGGCGCCGCGGCCGTCACGACGAACGCCTGCACCTGTGGCGCACCCTCCGGCCGCGCCGCCCAGAACGGCAATCGCGCCACCACATGGATGCGCGGATCGTCCCGGTGCAGCAGCGCCGTCCACCACGCCTGCCGCGGCGTCTCGTCCTCCCGCGGCAGCGGCAGCACCGCGGCCACAGCCAACCCGGCACTCACCTCGTGCACCGCCTGCGCCGGCGACGGGTAGGAGTGCGTCGGCACCAGCGCCCCGAAATGCTCCCGCGCGGCGGCCAGATACGCCGGTTCCCCGCCCGCATCGCACACCGCGATCCGCAACGGCCGCTGCAAGGCCGTCATGCCGCAGATCAGCTCCCGCCACAGCCGCACGAGGCTCGCCGCGGGAAACCCCCCGCCATGCCGGGCCAACAAACGCCGGACGATGGCAGCCTCCCGCCCCGGCCGCAGCGGCACGCTGCCCTTCACCCCAAGCGCACCGACTTCGGCGACCACCTCGGCGCGCGCCATCACCAGATCGTGCAGCGCGTCGTCCATGCGGTCCAGCTCGCCCCGCAGCGTCGGAAGGTCGCGGGCCGCGTCGGGGCTCAGGGCAACGGAACTGGCTGAAGGCATGGGGGCCGGGTCTCGCTCGGGCAATTGCGCCGTCAATACCCCATGCCTCCCCCCATGCCTACCGCCCGCGCAGCCGGAACTACCCCCCACGCCCGACATGCTCTAAACCGTGCGATGCCATGGATCACCCCGAGCCCCTCGATCTTCACCAGGCCGCCACCTTCCCGGACCCATTCACCCTCGAATGCGGCGCCGTGCTGCCCGGCATCACCGTCGCCTATCGCACCTACGGCACGCTGAACGCCGACCGCAGCAATGCCATCCTCGCCTGCCATGCCCTGACCGGCGACCAGTACCTCGCCGAGCCCCATCCCCTGACCCACAAGCCCGGCTGGTGGAACCAGGTCGTAGGCCCCGGCCGCCCCGTCGATACCGACCGCTTCTTCGTCATCTGCGCCAACGTCCTGGGCGGCTGCATGGGCAGCACCGGCCCCCGCGACGCCCGCAGCCCCGGCGGCGAACCTTGGGGCACCGAGTTCCCCACCATCACCATCCGCGACATGGTCCGCGCCCAGAAGCGCCTCGTCGATCACCTCGGCATCGCTCGCCTCTTCGCCTGCATCGGCGGCTCCATGGGCGGCATGCAGGTGCTGGAATGGGCCGCGACCTTCCCGCAATCCGTCTTCGCCGCCGTCCCGATCGCGACGGCCTCGTTCCACTCCGCCCAGAACATCGCCTTCCACGAGGTCGGCCGTCAGGCCATCTTCGCCGACCCCGACTGGCAGGGCGGCGCCTATTGGCGCGACGGCCGCATCCCCGCCCGCGGCCTGGCCGTCGCCCGCATGGCCGCCCACATCACCTACCTCAGCGAGCAGGCGTTGACCCGCAAGTTCGGCCGCCGGGTCCGCCACTCCGCCGACTGTGCGCCCGACCCTCGCGACGTCACCCTGTTTGCCGACATGTTCGAGGTCGAAAGCTACCTCCGCCACCAGGGCAGCACCTTCGTCACCCGCTTCGACGCCAACTCCTACCTCACCATCACCCGCGCCATGGACCTGTTCGACCTCGCCGCCGACCACGACGGCGACCTCTCCGCCGCCTTCCGCGGGTCCCCCACCCGCTTCTGCATCATCAGCTTCGACAGCGACTGGCTGTTCCCCACCGCCCAGTCCCGCACCATCGCCCGCGCCCTCAATCGCGCCGGGGCCAACGCCAGCTTCGTCGAGATCGCCAGCGACAAGGGCCACGACGCCTTCCTGCTGGACGAACCCGACATGCACCGCACCCTCAGCGGCTTCCTGTCAGGCTGCGCCGAACACGCCGGCCTTCCATAGACCAACCATGAAGCCCCAACCCCGCCCAGCCAAGAACATCCGCCTCGACCTGCGCCTCATCTCGCAGATGATCCGCCCCGATACCCGCGTCCTCGACATCGGCAGCGGCGACGGCACTCTCATCGAGCACCTGTTCCGCACCCAGCACTGCGACGCCCGCGGCATCGAGATCGACA
>CAXTPG010000226.1:0-2748 GCA_964246015.1 uncultured Acetobacteraceae bacterium | reverse complement strand
CCGCTCCAGCGTGTACTTCACCGCCGCCGCATCCATCGCCTCCCCGTCATGGAACACGACACCCGGCCGCAACCGGATCAGCAGCGTCCTGGGATCCACCTGCTCGTATCCGGTGGCCAGCACCGGCACGATCGCCTGCTTCGCATCCAGGTCGAACAATTTGTCGCACAGCGCCGTCATCACCAGCGTGCCGACATACGTCCGCGACAGCGTGGGATCGAGGATGTCCGGGTCGTCCCGCATCCCGATCCGCAGCCCCTGCGCCTGCGCGCCCACGCCCCAGCACAGCATCCCGATCAGCAACAGCCGGCGCATCGGACCCTCCACGAACACCCCCAACCCGATGCACGAACCACGCCAGCCGTGGCACAATACATGCCTGGACACGCCCAAGGAGACCCCGATCCATGCCCCACCACCGCCTGCAAGCCACCCCCGAGACCGTCCGAATCGGCCAGTTCGACGCGACCTTCGCCCCCGTGCTCACCATCCAGTCGGGCGACACCGTCGATATCGAGTGCGTCTCCGGCCGCCCCGGCGTCCTCCCGCCCCCCGGCAGCCCCCTCCTCGTCCCCGACGCCCTGCACGCCATCATCGCCGCCAACCCCGACCCGCCGCCCGGCCACATCGTCACCGGCCCCATCGCCATCCACGGCGCCGAACCCGGCGACACGCTCGAAATCCGCATCGATTCCATCGAACCCGGCGCCAACTGGGGCTACAACGTCATCCGCCCGCTGGCCGGCACCCTGCCCGAGGACTTTCACGAGACCGTCCTCATGCACATCCCCGTCGACCGCGCCCGCCGGACCTGCACCCTCCCCTGGGGCACCGAACTCGCCCTCGCCCCCTTCTTCGGCGTCATGGGCGTGGCGCCCCCGCCCGCCCTCGGCACCATCGGCTCAAAGGAACCCCGCCTCCACGGCGGCAACCTCGACAACAAGGAACTCACCGCCGGCAGCAGCCTCTTCCTTCCCGTCTGGGTCCCGGGCGCCTGCTTCTCCGTCGGCGACGGCCACGGCGTCCAGGGCGACGGCGAGGTCTGCGTGACCGCGCTCGAAATGTGCCTCGACGGCCGCTTCACCTTCATCCTGCACAAGGGACAGGCAGGCACGGCCCTGAAATACCCCCGCGCCGAAACCCCCACCCACTACATCAGCATGGGCATGCACGAGGACATGGACCAGGCCATGAAGACCGCGCTGCGGGAGATGATCGCCTTCATCTGCAGCCGCTCGAACCTGTCGCGTGAACAGGCCTACCAGTTCTGCTCCCTCGCCGTGGACTTCCACGTCACCCAGAGCGTCAACGGTGAAAAAGGCGTCCACGGCATGCTGAAGAAGGGCCAACTCTTCTAGGCCAACGCTCCCCTCCCTGGGTCAGGGAGGGGCCGGAGGTGGGTTCGACACGCCGTGATCGCCCCGAACGGCCGTTGGGCCAACCGCACCCGCAACACACTCGTCCCTTGTCCCGGACCCCGAGATGACGGACAGTTGTACCGCAGCAAACTGCCGGGATTGCAGTGGATCGACATGGCTTCCGACGTCACCACACGCACCCGGTCATGAAACGAAGCGCTGCCGCCATGCTGCCCTTCGCCGTGTGCGCCGCCTGCACCGTCGGCCCCGACTTCGTCCGCCCCGCCCCCCCCACCGTGCCCCGCTTCACCGAAGCGCCCACCCAGGCCCGCACCTCGGCGGACACGAACGCCCAGACCCTCCAGACCCGCGACGTCCCCGGGGACTGGTGGACCCTGTTTCGCTCCCCGCCCCTCACCGCCCTCGTGCAGCAGGCCCTGGCCGCGAATCCCAGCCTGGAAGCCGCCCAGGCCACCCTCCGCCAATCGCGTGAGACCGCCCTGGCCGGTCAGGGCGCGTTCTACCCGCAAATCCAGGCTCAAACCGGCTACAGCCGCCAGCGCCTTAGCAGCGCCAGCACCGGCGGCACCGTCTCCTCCGCCAACCTCTACAACCTGGCCACCGCGCAGCTCACCGCCAGCCTCACCGTCGACCTCTTCGGCGGCATCCGCCGCAACGTCGAATCCCTGGTCGCCGCCGCCGACATCCAGCGCTTCCAGCTCGAGGCCGCGATCCTCTCCATCACCACCGACGTCGTCATCGCCGCCATCCAGGAAGCCTCCTACCGCGCCCAGATCGCCGCCACCGAGGACATCGTCGAAATCCTCCGCCAGCAGCTCGTCGTCATCCAGGCCCAGCTCCGCCTCGGCGCCGGCTCCCTCTCCGACGTGCTCACCCAGCAGGCCACCCTCTCCCAGACCGAAGCGACCCTCCCCCCCCTCCGCCGCCTGCTGCAGCAGCAGCGCGACCAGCTCGCGGTCCTCATCGGCCGCCTCCCCGCCGAGGGCGGCACCCCGGTCTTCGACTTCGCCACCCTCGCCCTCCCCCGCGACCTGCCCGTGACCCTCCCGTCCGACCTCGTGAACCAGCGCCCCGACGTCCAGGTCGCGACCGAGCAGCTCCACCAGGCCACCGCCCAGGTCGGCGTCGCCACCGCCGCCATGCTGCCCCAGATCACCCTCAGCGCGACCGGCGGCAGCAGCGCCTTCAAGCCGCAGGACCTCTTCTCCCCCGGCACCGCCCTCTGGAGCCTCGTCGCAGGCCTCACCCAGCCCCTGTTCCAGGGCGGCACGCTGGAGTTCCGCCGCCGGGCCGCGATCTCCGCCGCACAGGCCGCCGCCGCCAACTACCAGCAGACCGTGCTGACCGCCTTCCAATCCGTCGCCGACGC
>CAXTPG010000225.1:0-2749 GCA_964246015.1 uncultured Acetobacteraceae bacterium | reverse complement strand
GGCGACCAGCTCACCTGCATCTTCGTCGACAGCGGCCTGCTGCGGCAGAACGAGGCAGGGGAGGTCGTGCAGACCTTCCGCGAACGCTTCAACATCAACCTCGTCCACCGCGACGCCGCCGCCCTGTTCCTGCGCGAGCTTGACGGCGTGAGCGACCCCGAGACGAAGCGCAAGACGATCGGCCGCGTCTTCATCGAGGTGTTCGAGCAAGAGGCGGCGAAACTGGGCGGCGCCGACTTCCTGGCCCAGGGGACGCTGTATCCGGACGTGATCGAGAGCATCAGCCCGCACGGCGGCCCCAGCGCCACCATCAAAAGCCACCACAACGTCGGCGGCCTGCCGGAGCGCATGCGGATGGCGCTGGTGGAACCCCTGCGCGAACTGTTCAAGGACGAGGTCCGCGTCCTGGGCCGCGAACTGGGCATCCCCGCCCACCTCGTCGGCCGCCACCCCTTCCCGGGACCCGGCCTCGCGATCCGCATCCCCGGCGTGATCACCGAGGAGCGGCTGGAGATCCTGCGCCGCGCCGACGCGATCTTCCTGGAGGAGATCCGCGCGGCCGGCCTCTACGACGCCATCTGGCAGGCCTTCGCCGTCCTGCTGCCCGTGCGCACCGTGGGCGTCATGGGCGACGGCCGCACCTACGACAACGCCTGCGCCCTGCGCGCCGTCACCAGCGTCGACGGCATGACGGCGGAGGTCTACCCCTTCGACATGGCGTTCCTGGCGCGGACGGCGACGCGCATCGTGAACGAGGTGCGTGGGATCAACCGCGTGACCTACGACATCACCAGCAAGCCGCCGGGGACGATCGAGTGGGAATAGCCTGAGTCCTCGACTCGTCAAGGCCGCTCGGCGCCCTCGAGCATCCCCCGCAACCGCCCATTCTCCGCCTCCAGCTCCTCCAGGCGCCGCCGCATCGGCCCCACCGCCTCCGCCACCTCCGCCTCGCTGAAGCGCGGCGTGATGTGCTGCGGACAGTTCCAGTCCACGCCCTCCACCTTGAACAGCAATCCACGTTCCACCGTCGCCCCATAGCCCGGCGCCACGAGCGTCGCCGTCAGCTCCGGGTCGCTGGCCAGGTCCACCGCCGACATCCGCGCGAACACCTTCAACCTCCGGCGATTGGGATAGTCCATCAGGAACAGCGCCACCCGGTCATTCCCGGCCACGTTGCCCAGGCTGAGATACTGCCGGTTGCCCCGGTAATCCGCGATCCCCAGCGTCTGCCCGTCCAGCACCCGGATGAAGCCCGGCGGACCGCCGCGGTGCTGCACATACGGCCACCCGGTTTCCGAGACGGTGGCCAGGTAGAAGCTGTCCCGCCGCGCGATGAACGCCGCCTCGGCCGGGCCCAGCCGGTCGCCGGAAACCGGCCCGTCCTCCCGCCGTGCATAGGCGCCGCGGCTGCCGTTCGCGGTCTGCGCCGCGCGCACGTCGTCCGTCGTCGCGATCGCAAGGAAGGCGTTGCCCATGAGCGTCTCTCCGTCGCGACGCCGTCCGCGCCGCCGGGCGCACATATGCGCCCTCTGCCTCCCGTCGATAATGACGCAGTATGGCACTTCATTGATGCGGCGGGAGCAACGATGGATCGGCTCGATCGGCTTCGGACCTTCGTGGCGGTCGCGGACCAGGCAAGCTTCGCCGCCGCCGCCCGCGCCCTGCGGATCTCGCCCACCGCGGTGACGCGGGGCATCGCCGCGTTGGAGGACTCGCTCGGCACCGCCTTGTTCCGCCGGACGACGCGCTCGGTCCGCCTGACCGATGCCGGCATCGCCTACCTGGACCGGTGCCGGCGCGTGATCATCGAGCTGGACGACGCGGCCCGCGCCGTCGCCGGCGCCGACGCCGACCCGCACGGCCTGCTCGTCGTGACGGCGCCCATGGTGTTCGGGCGGCTGCACGTGCTGCCGATCGTCGCCGGGCTGCTGCGCGACCACCCACGGCTGGACGTGCGGCTGACGCTCACCGACCGGATGGTCCGCCTGGTCGAGGAAGGCATCGACGTCGCGGTGCGGATCGCCGACCTGTCGGACTCCAGCCTCCGGGCCGTTCGCCTGGCGGAGGTCCGCCGCGTGCTCGTCGCCAGCCCCGTCTACCTCGCCGCGCACGGCACGCCCGCCTCGGTCGCAGCGCTGCACGGCCACGCGCTGATCGCGTCGGAGAACCTCAGCCCCAACAACGAGTGGCGCTTCGGCCCCGCCGGACGGCAGACCCTCCGGTTCCAGCCCCGCCTGCTGACCAACAGCGTCGACGCGACGATCGAGGCGGCGCTGCTCGGGGCCGGGATCACCCGCGCCCTGGACTACCAGGTCCGCGAGCACGTCGCCGCCGGGCGGCTGCGGATGGTCCTGGCCGAAGCGCGCTCCCCCCCAGCGCCGGTCAGCGTCCTCTATTGCGCCAACCGCCATCCCTTGCCCAACGTGCGGGCCTTCGTCGCCGCCGCGAAGGCCCGCTTCGCCGCGCGCTGATCGTCCCCCGGCTTTACGAACCCCGTGCCCCGGCCTACCTCTCGGCCAAACGACCGGGAGCGCGCCATGACCGAAGCCTTCATCTGCGACTTCGCGCGCACCCCCATCGGCCGCTACGCCGGCGCCCTCAAGGACGTCCGCACCGACGACCTCGCCGCCCACCCCATCCGGGTCCTCAAGGACCGCAACCCCTCCGTCGACTGGGCCCAGCTCGACGACTGCTACTACGGCTGCGCCAACCAGGCCGGCGAGGACAACCGCAACGTCGCCCGCATGGC
>CAXTPG010000224.1:0-2840 GCA_964246015.1 uncultured Acetobacteraceae bacterium | reverse complement strand
CCGCCACCGCCTCGTCGCACACCAGGAACTCCGGCTGCACCGCCAGCGCCCGCGCAATCCCGATCCGCTGCCGCTGCCCGCCGCTGAACTGGTGCGGGTAGCGCCGCTTATAGGCCGGGTCGATCCCCGCGCGCCGAAGCTGCGCATCCAGATACGCCTCCCCCTGGCCGCCCAGCAGCCCATGCACCCGCGGCGCCTCGCCCACGATCTCGCTGACCCGCAGCCGGGGGTTGAGGCAGGCGTAGGGGTCCTGGAAGATCATCTGCACCCGCAGCCGCGCCTGCCGCGCGGCCGTGCCCTCCAGCGTCGCCCGGTCCCGGCCGTGGTACATCACCTGCCCGTCGCTGGGCGGCATGATCGCGGCGACCATCCGCCCCAGCGTGCTCTTGCCGCAGCCGCTTTCGCCGACAAGGCCCAGCACCTCGCCCTTCCAGACCTGGAGGTTGACGGCATCGACGGCCCGCACCACTGGGATGGGCGCGATCGGCCCGGCCAACCCGCGGATGCGGCGGACAAGCCGCGCCGGCCCGTCCGGCTTCTTCTCGAACCGCTTCGTCACGTTGCGTAGTTCGATGATGGGTGGCTCGCCGCCACGCGACATCGCCGTATCGACCACCGGCACGACCGTGGCGCTCATGCCGCGACCGCCACCAGCGGATGGAAGCACCGGTGCGCGTGCCCCTCGCCCTCCATGAACTCCGGCGGGTCCGACTCGCACTGCGCCGTCGCACGGGCGCACCGCGTGCGGAAGGCGCAGCCCACCGGCAGGTTCAGCACGTTCGGCGTCATCCCCGGGATCCCGCGCAGCCGCTCCCCCCGCGGCGTGCGGCTGGGGACGGACCCGATCAGGCCGTTGGTATACGGATGCATCGGGCTGTCCAGCACCTGATCGACGCTGCCCTTCTCCACGATCCGGCCCGCATACATGACCGCCACGTGGTCCGCGAGGCCCGCGATCACCGAAAGATCGTGCGTGATCCACACCAGCGCGGTCCCGAACCGCCCGCACAACGCCTGCATCTCGCTCAATATCTGCGCCTGGATCGTGACGTCCAGCGCCGTCGTCGGCTCGTCCGCGACCACCAGGGCAGGGCGGTGCAGCAGCGCGATGGCGATGGCGACCCGCTGCCGCATCCCCCCGCTGAACTGGTGCGGATACGCGCGCAACCGCTCGTCAGGGCTCGGAATGCCCACCAGCCCCAACGCGTCGCGCGACCGGCTGCGCGCCTCGGCGCTGCTCACCCGCTCATGCGCCTGCACCGCCTCCATCATCTGCGTGTCGATCCGCAGGACCGGGTTCAACGTCATCATCGGGTCCTGGAACACCATCGCGATGTGCCGCCCCCGCAGCCGCCGCATCGCCGCCTCGTCCAGCCCGGCGATGTCCCGCCCCTGGAACAGCACCTGCCCGGCCACCACCCGTCCCGGCGCGTCCACCAGCCCCAGGATCGAGAACCCCGTCACCGACTTGCCCGACCCGCTTTCGCCCACCAGCCCCATCACCTGACCGCGCTCTACCGTGAACGATACGTCGTCCACCGCCCGGATCACGCCGGCCCGCGAAAAGAAATGCGTGGAAAGCCCCCGGACCTCCAGCGTCGGCCCTGCGAAGTCGCTCATGGTATCTGTCCCGGCGGCGTCATCGGCGCAGCTTCGGATTGAGCACGTCGCGCAACTGGTCCCCCACCAGGTTGATGGACATGATGGTGATCAACAGCGCGATCCCCGGATAGAAGCTGATCCAGTACTTGCCCGAAAGCATGTACTGATACCCGTTCGCGATCAGCAGCCCCAGCGACGGCTCCGTCACCGGCACGCCCAGCCCCAGGAAGCTCAGCGTCGCCTCCAGCGCGATCGCCCGCGCCATCTGGAACGTGCCCACCACGATCAGCGGCGGCATGCAGTTCGGCAGCAGGTGCCGGAACACGACCCGCGCGCGGGACAACGCCAGGCACTCCGCCGCCTCGATATACTCCCGCCGCCGCTCCGCCAGCGCGCTCCCCCGCGCCGTCCGCGCGTAGTACGCCCACTCCACCATCACCAGCGCGAGCATCACGTTGCCGATCCCCTTGCCCAGGAAGGCGAGGATCATCAACGCCACCAGGATGCTGGGGAAGCTCAGTTGCAGGTCAACCAGCCGCATGATGATGCTCTCGGTCCGCCCCCCGACATAGGCGGCCACCAGCCCCAGCGTCGACCCGATGATCCCCGCGATCAGCGCCGACCCGGCCCCCACGAACAGGCTGATCCGCAGCCCGTACATGATCCCGGACAGCATGTCCCGCCCCTGGTCGTCGGTGCCCAGCCAGAACTTGATGCCCTCGCCGCCCACCGAACCGGGCTCCAGCCGCCCGTCCATGATATCGAGCTGAGCCAGGTCGTACGGGTTCTGCGGTGCGATCAGCGGCGCGATGATGGCGATCAGCGCGATCGAGAGCATCACCACCAGCCCGAACACCGCGAGCTTCGACTGCGCGAAGTCGATCGCCAGCCGCTTGAACGGCGACTCCTCCTTCGCCGTCGCCGGCACGGGCGCCGGCGGGGCCACGGTGGCGCTCATCCCTGCTCCTCCAGCCGGACGCGCGGGTCCAGCGCCGTATACAGCAGGTCCACCGTCAGGTTGATCGCGACGAACAGCAGCACGATCAGCATCAGGTAGGCGACGATCACCGGCCGGTCGAGCAGGTTGATGCTGTCGATGATCAGCTTGCCCATCCCCGGCCACGCGAAGATGCTCTCGGTCACGACCGAAAAGGCGATCGTGGTCCCCAGCTCCAGCCCCACCACCGTCACCACGGGGATCATGATGTTCTTCATCACGTGCACCCCGATCACCCGCG
>CAXTPG010000223.1:0-2856 GCA_964246015.1 uncultured Acetobacteraceae bacterium | reverse complement strand
TGAAGCTGCCGCCGCGCATGGTCGTGCTGCTGGAGGGCGAGAGCCTGGTCAACGACGCGACGGGGCTGGTGCTGTACCGGCTTGCGGTCGCGGCGGCGTTGACGGGGACGTTCAGCGTCTGGGGGGGGATCGGCAGCTTCGTCGTGCTGTCGGTGGGGGGCGTCGGGGCCGGGCTTCTGTTCGGGTATGCGACGTCGCTGGTGCTGGGCCGGTTCCGGGACCCGAACCTGGCCATCGTCACGAGCCTGCTGGTGGCGTGGGGGTCGTATGTGGGGGCGGAGGCGGCGGGCGTGTCGGGGGTGCTGTCGACGGTCGCGTGCGGGCTGGTGGTGGGGTGGCGGCAGCATTCGACCGTCCCGGCGGCGACGCGGCGGCAGGCGGGGGCGGTATGGGACGTGATGGTGTTCCTGCTGGAATCGCTGGTGTTCATCCTGATCGGGCTGGCGCTGCGGGGCGTGCTGACGCGGCTGGGTGCGGGTCCGCTGGAGCTTGCGTGGCCGATCGGGTGCGTGATCCTGGCCGTGGTGCTGTCACGGTTCGCGTGGATCCTGCCGGCGGTCTATCTTGGCCGGGCGATGGCGCGGTTGTTCGGGCGCGACTGGCCGGCGCCGTCGATCGGCGTGCCCATCGTGATGAGCTGGGCGGGGATGCGGGGGGTGGTGAGCCTGGCTGCGGCGCTGGCGCTGCCGGAAGCCTTTCCGGGCCGCGACTTCATCCTGGCGACGACGTTCGCGGTGATCCTGGCGACGGTGCTGGTGCAGGGGGCGACGCTGGGCCCGCTGATCCGCTGGCTGCGGCCGGAGGGGCGGGATCTGGCGCCGGGAACGCTGTTGTCGGAGCACGCGGCGCATGCGCGGATGTCCGCGGCGCAGCTTGCGGCGGTTGAGGCGGAGGCGACCGGGGCGGATGGCGCGGTGCGGCACCCGCGGCTGCTGGAGCAGTATGGGTATCGGGCACGGGCGTCGGCGCGGTACAGCGCGCAATCGGTGGAGCTGTCAGGGGCGAAGGACGAGCATTTCCGGGTCGTGCTGACGGCGATCGCGGCCGGGCGGGCGGAGCTGGTGCGGATGCACCGGGCGGGGGAGATCCACGACACGGTGCTGCACCGGCTGGAGCACGAGCTGGACCTGGAGGAGATGGGGGCGGCGCGACAAGTGTCCGGGGAGGCGGGGTGAGCGGTCAGATCTGTTCGGTGTCGAGGGCGTAGCCGGCGGCGCGGACGGTGCGGACGACGTCGAGCTCGCCTTCGCCGTTGATGCTTTTGCGCAGTCGGCGGATGTGGACGTCGACGGTCCGGGGTTCGACGTGGATGTCGGGGCCCCAGACGGAATTCAGCAGCTCCTCACGCGAGAAGACCCGGCGGGGGTGCTGCATGAGGAACTCGAGCAGGCGGAACTCGGTGGGGCCGAGGTGGATGGGTCGGCCGTTGCGCTGTACGCGGTGGGAGGTGAGGTCCATGGTGATGTCGTGGAACTCGTGCTGGCCGCGTGCGGGGGCGCCGCCGGAGCGGCGGAGGAGGGCGCGCATGCGGGCGAGGAGTGCGTCCATGCTGAAGGGCTTGGTGATGTAGTCGTCGGCGCCGGTGTTGAGGCCGCGGACGGCGTCCTGGTCCTCGGTCCTGGCCGTCACCATGATGACCGGGAGGTCGCGGGTCGCGGGGCGGCGGCGGATCTGGCGACAGACCTCGATGCCGGACATGACGGGGAGCATCCAGTCGAGCAGCACGATGTCGGGCTGGGCCTCGGCGATGCGGGTCAGGGCTTCCTGGCCGTCGACGGCCTCGTCGACGCGGAAGCCCTGTTTCTCCAGGTTGTAGCGCAGCATGGTCGCCAGGGCGGCCTCATCCTCGACGACCAGGACCAGGGGCTTCAGGACGGCGCCGATGGAGGACGACATCAGGCGGCCCCCTCGTCGGCGGCCATGTCGAGCGCGGGTTCGCGGACGACGGCGTAGGCGGCTTCGGAGCCCTTGGGGCGCTGCTCGGACAGGACCTCGCCGGTGATGGCGTAGTGGACGTGCTCGGCGATGTTGGTCGCGTGGTCGCCCATGCGTTCGAGGTTCTTGGCGACGAACAGCAGGTGGGTGCAGGGCGTGATGTTGCGGGCGTCCTCCATCATGTAGGTGACGAGTTCGCGGAAGATGGAGTTGTAGAGGTCGTCGATGGCCTCGTCGGAGCGCCAGACCTGGATGGCCATCTCGGCGTCGTCGTTGCCGATGGCGTCGATGACGAGACGGAGGTTCTCCTGCACCAGCCGGGCCATGGAGGCGACGGCGGTGAGGGCGAAGGGGAGGCGGAACTGGCCGAGGACGACGCTGCGCTTGGCGACGTTCTTGGCGTAGTCGCCGATGCGTTCGAGTGCGGCGGTGATCTTGAGGGCGGCGACGACGCCGCGGAGGTCGGCGGCCATGGGCTGGCGGAGGGCGAGCATGGTGATGGCCATCTGCTCGGCCTTGCGCTCCAGCGCGTCGATGGCCGGATCCTGCTCGACGGCGCGGGCGGCGACGGCCGGGTCGCCTTCGATGATGGCCTTGGTGGCGAGTGCGACCTGGTTCTCGACCAGGCCGCCCATTTCGGTCATCAGGTCGTGGAGGCGCTGCAGCTCCTGCGAGTAGCTTTTGACGATGTGCTGGGGCTTGGCTTGCTGAAGTTCGGGCATGTTCTGTCCTTCCATCAACCGAAGCGGCCGGTGATGTATTCCTGGGTGCGCTTCTGCTTGGGCGCGGTGAACAACTGGGCGGCGGGCGCGACCTCGACCATCTCGCCCAGGTAGAAGAACGCCACCTGGTCGGCGCAGCGGGCGGCCTGCTGCATGTTGTGGGTGACGATGGCGATGGTGAAGTCGCGCTTCAGCTCGT
>CAXTPG010000222.1:0-2856 GCA_964246015.1 uncultured Acetobacteraceae bacterium | reverse complement strand
CGTGTTTCAGGGTAGTCGAGGAACCTTTCTCCGTGCCCTCCGCGCCTCTGTGGCGAATCTTTTCCTGTGACGCCGTTCGGGCGATCGCCCGGCAATCCCCGGTTTCAACCTTGCCCCCCACGCAACGCCCGTACACACTGCCACCCAATAAACGGGGAGGACCGTAACCATGGCCGAAGTTTCGGTTCGTAAAGTCGTGAAAGCCTACGAAGGCGGCGTCCAGGCCGTCCGCGGCATCGACCTCGAAATCGCGGACGAGGAATTCGTCGTCCTCGTCGGCCCCTCCGGCTGCGGCAAATCGACCACCCTCCGAATGATCGCCGGACTCGAAGAGATCAGCGGCGGCGAAATCTGGATCGGCGGCGACATCGTCAACGACGTCCCCCCCCGCGACCGCGACATCGCCATGGTCTTCCAGAACTACGCCCTCTACCCCCACATGACCGTCTTCGACAACATGGCCTTCGGCCTCAAGCTCCGCGGCACCCCAAAGGCCGAGATCAAGCAGCGCGTCGACGAGGCCGCCCGAATCCTCGACATCATCCCCCTCCTCGAACGCAAGCCCAAGGCCCTCTCCGGCGGACAGCGACAGCGCGTCGCCATGGGCCGCGCCATCGTCCGCAACCCCAAGGTCTTCCTCTTCGACGAACCCCTCTCGAACCTCGACGCCAAGCTCCGCGTCCAGATGCGGACCGAGATCAAGAAGGTCCACCAGACCGTCCGCACCACAACCGTCTACGTCACCCACGACCAGGTCGAGGCCATGACCCTCGCCGACCGCGTCGTCGTCATGAACGGCGGCATCATCGAACAGGTCGGCCCCCCGCAGGAACTCTACCACCGCCCCAAGACACGCTTCGTCGCCGGCTTCATCGGCTCGCCCGCCATGAACTTCCTCCCCGCCCGCCTCGCCGATGGCGCCGTCACCCTCGACGACGGCCAGGTCCTCCCCATGCCGGACCTCCGCAGCGACCGCTACGCCAACTACCGCAACAAGCCCATGCTCCTCGGCATCCGCCCCGAACACCTCACCGAACAGCCCCGGCCCGGCGCCGTCCCCCTCAACGCACTGGTCGACGTCGTCGAACCCATGGGCATGGAAACCCTCGTCCACTTCCGCCTCGCCGGCACCCCCACCGTCGCCCGCGTCGCCCCCGATACCCCCGCACAGCCCGGCGTCGTCCTCCCCCTCCAGGCCGACATGAACCACATGCACCTCATCGACCCCGAAACCGGCCTCGTCATCTGATGCGCCACGCCTCCCTTCCCCCCTCCCTGGCTCAGGGAGGGGCCGGGGGTGGGTTCGTCCCGCCATCCCGCCCCCGCCCCAGCCCCACGGAGCGCCCATGGAAAGCATAGCGGGCCAGGTCGTCTGGATCACCGGCGCCGGAACCGGAATCGGCCGCGCCATGGCCATCGCCTTCGCCGAAGCCGGCTGCCGCGTCGCCATCACCGGTCGCCGCGCCGACATGCTGGCCGAAACCGCCGCCCTCATGCCCCAACCGCCCCTGACCGTCGCCGCCGACGTCGCCGACCCCCACGCCGTCGTCGCCGCCCACCGCACCGTCGTCGACGCCCTCGGCGAGGTCGACATCCTCGTCAACAACGCCGGCATCAACGCCAAAAAACGCCACTGGAAGGACCTCTCCCCCCACGACATGGGCCAGGTCGTCGACGTCAACCTCAAGGGCCCCTTCCTCTGCACCATCGCCGTCCTCCCGGCGATGCGCGCGAAGCGCCGCGGCCTCGTCATCCACACCGTCAGCAACGCCGCGACCGGCATCTACGCCGTCGCCGGCCCCACCTACACCGCCAGCAAGCACGGCGCCCGCGCCATGTCCGCCACCCTCAACGCCGAGGAAGGCATCCACGGCATCCGCAGCGTCTGCATCAACCCCGGCGAGGTCGAGACCCCCATCCTCGACAGCCGCCCGAAACCCCCAGGCGCCGCCGACCGCGCCCTCATGGTCCAGCCCGAGGACGTCGCCGCCGCCGCCGTCTTCGCCGCCCGCATGCCACCCCGAACCTGCATGGCCGAAATGCTCATCACACCCACCGACAACAACTTCTACCGCGCAGCCGCGAAAGCGCTCGCAGGCGCCGCGTAATGGCCGCAGATGACGTGCTGGTCGCCGCCGAAGCCCTCCGCACACACGTCGCCGCGATCTTCCACGCCGCCGGATGCGACGCCCAGGAAGCCGCCCGAATCGCCTTCTACCTGGTCGAAGCCAACCTCACCGGACACGACAGCCACGGCGTCATCCGCGTCCCCCGCTACGTCCAATGGCTGCAGGAGGGAAAGGTCCACGCCGGCCGAACCCCCACCATCGTCGCCGAAACCCCAACCCACGCCGTCCTCGACGGCAACCAGGGCTTCGGCCAGACCATCGGCCCCATCACCGTCGACCTCGGCATCCAGAAGGCCCGGGCCGCCGGCCTCGCCATCGTCACCCTCCGCAACTCCGGCCACATCGGCCGCATCGGCAGCTGGGCGGAACGCGCCGCCGCCGCCAACCTCGTCTCCATCCACTTCGTCAACGTGGGCCTCGGCGAGATCGTCGCCCCCTTCGGCGGCGCCGAACGGCGCTTCGGCACCAACCCCTTCTGCATCGGCGTCCCCCAGCCCGAAGGCCCGCCCCTCCTGCTCGACTTCGCAACCTCCATCGTCGCCGAGGGCAAGGTCCTCGTCGCCAGCAACGGCGGCAAGCCAATCCCCCACGACGCCCTCGTCACCGATGACGGCCGCCTCTCCAACAACCCGGCCGATTTCTACGGTCCCATCGACGGCACCCACGTCCGCGACCCCGGCAACGGAACCGGCTCCCTCCGCGCCTTCGGCGACCACAAGGGCAGCGC
>CAXTPG010000221.1:0-2859 GCA_964246015.1 uncultured Acetobacteraceae bacterium | reverse complement strand
GACGGTGTGGTACCAGGACCAGGCTTCGGGGTTGATGGGTTCGCCGACGGTGCCGAGGATGCGGAGGGATTTGCGGGAGGTGGATTTCACGGGGGCGTCGCCGTCGCGCATCAGGGCGCGGATGGCGGTGGGGGCGGTGTAGAAGATGTTGACCTGGTGCTTGTCGACGACCTGCCAGAAGCGGCTGCTGTCGGGGTAGTTGGGGACGCCTTCGAACATGAGGGACGTCGCGCCGTTCGCGAGGGGGCCGTAGACGATGTAGGTGTGGCCGGTGACCCAGCCGACGTCGGCGGTGCACCAGTAGATTTCACCGGGCTGGTAGTCGAAGACGTAGCGGTGGGTGAAGCTGGCCCAGACCATGTAGCCGCCGGTGGTGTGGAGCACGCCCTTGGGCTTTCCGGTGCTGCCGGAGGTGTAGAGGATGAAGAGGGGGGCCTCGGCGTCCATGGGTTCGGGCGGGCAATCGGGGGGGGCGGCGGCGAGGAGGGCTTCCCAGCGGTGGTCCCGGCCGGGGTGCATGGGGATGTCGCCGCCGGTGACGGTGACGACGAGGACGTGGCGGATGGTGGGGCAGTTGGCGAGGGCGGCGTCGGCGTTGGTCTTCAGGGCGACCCGGCGGCCGCCGCGGCGGCCCTCGTCGGCGGTGACGAGGATGGTGCTGTCGCAGTCCTGGATGCGGTTGGCGAGGCTGTCGGGGGAGAAGCCGCCGAAGACGACGGCGTGGATGGCGCCGATGCGGGCGCAGGCGAGCATGGCGACCGCGGCCTCGATGACCATCGGGAGGTAGATGGTGACGCGGTCGCCCTTCTGGACGCCGAGGGATTTGAGGGCGTTGGCGGCGCGGCAGACCTGTTCGTGGAGCTGGCGGTAGGTGATGGACCTGGATTGGGCGGGGTCGTCGCCTTCCCAGATGATGGCTGTCTGGTCGGGGCGGTCGTGGAGGTGGCGATCGAGGCAGTTTGCGGAGGCGTTGAGGGCGCCGTCCTCGTACCAGGTGACGCGGACGTCGCCGGTGAAGTCGCCGTGCTGGGCCCGGGTGGGTTGGGTGGTCCAGTCGATGCGTTTGGATTGGGCGAGCCAGAAGGCGGCCGGGTCGTCGTGGGCCTGGGCGGTCCAGGCGGCGTGCTGGGCGGCGGTGAGGTTGGTGTGGGCGGCGATTTCGGGGCGGACGGGGTACAGCAGGTCTGTCACGAGGACGGTCTCCGGCGTGGGCTTGTTTTGCCGGCAGGCTACAGCCCGGCGTCGTCTGGCACCAGTATGCGGCCGTTCTCGATGGTGACGGGGACGGGTTCGAGCGCGTCGCCGATGCAGGGGCCGGCGGTGCAGCGTCCGGTGGGGATGTCGAAGAGGGCGCCGTGGGTGGCGCAGACGATCTGCGTGGCGTCGTTGGTGAGGAAGCGGTCGGGGGCCCAGTCGAGGGCGACGCCGATGTGGGGGCAGGCGTTGACGTAGGCGTAGACGTGGGCGCCGCGGCGGACGGCGAAGAGGCCGGTGAAGCCGCCGGGGGCGGGGGGGAAGCCGCGGGCGGTGTTTTCGGGGAGGTCGTCGAGGTGGCAGAGGGTTCTCACGCCTTTCTTTTCGCCAGGGCGTTGATGTGTTTCCATTCTTCGGGCGTCACCGGGCCGACGGAGAGGCGGGAGAGTTTGACCAGGGCCATGGCGGCGAGGGCGGGGTCGGCCTTGATTTCGGCGAGGGTTATGGGGCGCTTGAGGGGGGAGACGGTTTTCATGTCGACGCAGACCCAGTCGCCGGTTTCTGCGGTGGGGTCGGGGTAGGCGGTTCGAGCGACCTCGACGATGCCGACGATCTCCTTGCCGATGTTGGAGTGGTAGAAGAAGGCGCGGTCGCCTTTCTTCATGGCGGCCAGGTTGTTCTTGGCCTGGTGGCTGCGGACGCCGGTCCAGGGTTCGATGCCGTTCTGGACCTGGTTGTCCCAGCCGAAGACGTCGGGTTCGGACTTCACGAGCCAGTAGGCCATCAGGCGACGGCCTCTCCGTCCTTGAAGACGGTTCGGAAGGCGCGGATGACGGTGCTTTCGAAGAGGTTGGCCTTGGCGTAGGGGTCCTGCATGGCGAAGCCCTCGGCGGCGGCGCGGTCTTCGACGTCGACGATGAGGAGGCTGCCGCAGGGGCGTCCGTCGGTGTCGAGGAGGGGGCCGCCGTGGACGACGGAGTGGGCGTAGGTGGTGAGGTATGCGATGTGGCTGGGCCGGGTGGCGAGGCGGAGGTCGAGGCTGGCGGGGCGGTCGGTGCAGACGATCGCGAAGAGCATGATGTCCTGGCGCTTGGTTCGGCGGCACATTAAGGGTTTCCGTGGTCCCTTCAAAGCGGTGAAAGCCGTGCTATCTTCGGGTCGTGGACGTCCAAGCCCTCCCGTCGCGGCAAGCGCGGAACCTGCACCGGTTCGCCAATCCCGGCCGCTTCCTGCGGCTGGCGGCGGCGGTGCAGCCGTGGCTGACCTGGCCGGCGGTTCTGCTGCTGGGGGGCGGGCTGCTGTGGGGGCTGATGCTGTCGCCTTCGGATTGGCAGCAGGGGGACAGCGTGCGGATCATGTATGTGCATGTGCCGAGCGCGTGGCTGGCTTCGGCGGGGTATGCGGGTCTGGCGCTGTGCGCGTTCGCATCGCTGGTGTGGCGGCATCCGTTGGCGGATCTGGCGGCGATCGAGATCGGGCCGGTGGGGGCGTGTTTCTGCGCGTTGTGCCTGGCGACGGGGAGCCTTTGGGGCAAGCCGATGTGGGGGACGTGGTGGGTCTGGGATGCGCGGCTGACGAGCGTGCTGGTGCTGTTCTTTCTGTATCTGGGTCATATCGCGCTGGTGCGGGCGTTCGATGACCCGGTGCGGGGGGCGCGGGCCGGGG
>CAXTPG010000220.1:0-2936 GCA_964246015.1 uncultured Acetobacteraceae bacterium | reverse complement strand
GAGGTCATGCAGGTCAGCATGCGCGTCAACCAGCGCTACTTCGCCCTCCGCACCGAAACCGGCGCCCCCGCCCCCCGCTTCGCCTTCGCCGCAAACATCGAGGCCAAAGACGGTGGCGCCACCATCATCGCCGGCAACGAACGGGTCCTCCGCGCCCGCTTCAGCGACGCCCGCCACTTCTGGGACCTCGACCGCAAGACCCGGCTCCAAGACCGCGTCGAAGCCCTCGAAGGCATCACCTTTCACGCCAAGCTCGGCACCCAGCGCGCCCGCGTCGCCCGCATCGAGGCCCTGGCCCGCCACATCGCCCCCCTCGTCGGCGCCGACCCCGGCCACGCCGCCCGCGCCGCCCATCTCGCGAAGGCCGACCTCACCACCGGCATGGTCGCCGAGTTCCCCGAGCTGCAAGGCGTCATGGGCGCCTACTACGCCGCCCACGACGACGAACCCCCCGAAGTCGCGGCCGCGATCCGCACCCACTACGCGCCCCGCGGTCCCGACGACGCCGTGCCCACCGCCCCCATCGCCATCGCCACCGCCCTGGCCGACAAGCTCGACCAGCTCGCCAGCTTCTTCGCCGCCGGAGAGGTCCCCACCGGCTCCGGCGACCCCTACGCCCTCCGCCGCGCCGCCCTCGGTGTCATCCGCATCATCCGCGAGAACGCCCTCCGCCTGTCCCTCGGCACCCTCTTCCAAACGGCGGGCGGCCCCCGCCCTGTCCTCATGGACTTCATCGCCGACCGCCTCCGCGTCCAGCTCCGCGCCGAAGGCGCCCGCCACGACGTCCTCGCCGCAATCTTCGCCGCAACCCCCGACGACGACCTCGTCCGCCTCCTCGCCCGCACCGAAGCCCTCGCCGCCACCCTCGCCACCCCCGACGGAAAAGACCTCCTCGCCGCCGCAAAACGCGCCGCCAACATCCTCCGCATCGAGGACAAGAAGGACGGCCCCCACCAAGGCCCCCCAAACCCCACCCTCCTGACCGAGCCCGCCGAACAAGCCCTCGCCCAGGCCCTGGCCACCGCCCTCCCCGCCATCCAGACCGCCATCACCCGGGAACGCTTCACCGAGGCCATGCAGTCCCTCGCGCAACTCCGCCCGAACTTGGACGATTTCTTCACCCACGTTACCGTCAACGCCCCAGACCCCGCACTCCGCGCCAACCGCCTCAAACTCCTCGCCCAGATCGGCGCAGCCATGTCGCTCGTCGCCGACTTCTCCCGCATCGAAGGCTGAAAGAAATACCATGACCAAATGGGTGTACAGCTTCGGCGCCGGCCACAACGAAGGCCGCGCCGACATGCGCAACCTCCTCGGCGGCAAAGGCGCGAACCTCGCCGAAATGGCGAGCATCGACCTCCCCGTCCCACCGGGCTTCACCATCACCACCGAACTCTGCACCGCCTACTACGACAACGACCGCCACTACCCCAAAGACCTGAAACCCCAGGTCGAGGCCGCCCTCGCCCTCGTGGAAAACGCCGTCGGCCTCCGCTTCGGCGACGCCCACAAACCCCTCCTCGTCTCCGTCCGCTCCGGCGCCCGCGTCTCGATGCCCGGCATGATGGACACCGTCCTCAACCTCGGCCTCAACGACGAGACCGTCATCGGACTCGAGGCCGCCAGCGGCGACCCCCGCTTCGCCTGGGACAGCTACCGCCGCTTCATCCAGATGTACGGCTCCGTCGTCCTCGGCGTCGACCACCACCGCTTCGAGGAGATCATCGAGAACGCCAAGCTCGACGCCGGCGTCACCGAAGACACCGCCCTCTCCCCCGACGACTGGAAACGCGTCGTCACCGAATACAAGGACATGGTCGCCGAAGCCCGCGGCACCCCCTTCCCCATGGACCCGCACGAGCAGCTCTGGGGCGCCATCGGCGCCGTGTTCGGAAGCTGGATGAACCCCCGCGCCAACACCTACCGCCGCCTCCACGACATCCCCGCCACCTGGGGCACCGCCGTCAACGTCCAGGCGATGGTCTTCGGCAACATGGGCGCCGACTGCGCCACCGGAGTCTGCTTCACCCGAGACCCCTCCACCGGCGAGAACATCTTCTACGGCGAGTTCCTCGTGAACGCCCAGGGCGAGGACGTCGTCGCCGGCATCCGCACCCCCCAGCCCCTCTCCAACCTCCGCGCCCACCCCGGCGAAATCAGCATGGAACAGGCCCTCCCCAGCGCCTACGCCGACCTCGTCCGCGTCCGCGAAACCCTGGAACGCCACTACCTCGACATGCAGGACATCGAGTTCACGGTCCAGCAGAACAAGCTCTACATGCTCCAGACCCGCAACGGGAAACGCACCGCCGCCGCATCCCTCCGCATCGCCGTCGAGATGGCCAACGCCGGCCTCATCGACCGTACCGAGGCCATCAAGCGCGTCGCCCCCTCCTCCCTCGACCAGCTCCTCCACCCCATGCTGGACCCCAAGGCTCCCCGGACCGTGCTCAGCAAGGGCCTGCCCGCCAGCCCCGGCGCCGCCAGCGGCATCGCCGTCTTCAGCGCCGACGAAGCCGAAAGCCGCGCCGCAAAGGGCGAGGCCGTCATCCTCGTCCGCATCGAAACCTCCCCCGAGGACATCCACGGCATGCACGCCGCCCGCGGCATCCTCACCACCCGCGGTGGCATGACCAGCCACGCCGCCGTCGTCGCCCGCGGCATGGGCCGCCCCTGCGTTGCCGGCGCCGGCGGCATCAGCGTCGACTACGGCGCACAAACCCTCTCCGCCAACAACCAGGTCATCCGCGGCGGTGACACCATCACCCTCGACGGCGCCACCGGCGAGGTCTTCATCGGCTCCGTCGCAATGATCGAACCCAAGCTCTCCGGCGACTTCGCGACCCTCATGGAATGGGCCGACGGCGTCCGTCGCCTCGGCGTCCGCACCAACGCCGAAACCCCGCTCGACGCCGAGACCGCCCGCAAGTTCGGCG
>CAXTPG010000219.1:0-3001 GCA_964246015.1 uncultured Acetobacteraceae bacterium | reverse complement strand
TCTCGATTTCCTTGCGGCCCCAGGCGGCGAGGGAGATGTCGCGGACCTTGTAGTCTCCGTCGGCTGAGAAGGACGGGACGTTGACGTCGGGCATGGGTGGCTCCTGCTGGCTGATGCGGCGCCGTATATAAGGATATGTTTATTGTTGCAAGGCGGGCGTCGCCTGTGCCGCTTCGCCCACGCGGAGCGTGCCGAGCGTCTCGGGGATCGCGTTCCAGCCGAAGGTGATGCGGCCGTCGCCGTCGCGGTGGATCAGGCCCAGGGTGCGGAGGGGTTCCTTGCGCAAAGTGGCGTCGCCGGTGCGCTGGTCGAGCGTGGTCACGACGCAGCGGGCGCAGGGGGAGGCGAGGCGGAGGCGGACGGGGCCGGCATCGAGGTGGGACCAGGCGTCTTCGGCCCATGGGGTTGCGCCGTCGATGACGAGGTTGGGGCGGAAGCGGGCCATGGGGACGGGACCGGGCAGGCGGGCATTGAGGGCGGCGAGGGAGGCGGTGGTGGTGACCAGGAGGGGGAAGCCGTCGGCGAGGGAGACGACGTCGCCGGGGCGCGCGAGGTCCGGGGTGACGGGCCGGGCGGTTGGATCGGCCAGGTGGACCAGGGTGCAGGGGGTGCCGAGGAGACGGGTGAGCCAGGCGGAGGCGGAGAGGTTGGCCGTGACGGCCTGGACCTGCGTGCCCCAGACGGTGAGCGTGATGGGGGTGGGTTCGGGCTCGGCATCGATGCCGCCGTGGTTCGCGGCTTCGAGGCGGATGCCGGTGGCGGTCGGGATGGCGTCGATGCGCGCCATGCCGGGCAGGTCGCGCTGGGTGAGGACGCGGTTGTCGGCGCGGAGGATGGCCCAGCGGCGGTCGTGCCGGAGGCCCTGGCGCTCGACGGTGGCTTCCGTAAGGTCGATGCCGCGGAGGCCCTTGACGGGGTAGATGGCGAGGGCGGCGATCTTCATGTCTGGCGCACTGGCGTTTGCGGGTGTCGGCCGGCGACCTTGCCGATGATGGCGAGGGTGGGGCCGGCGGTGGACCAGGCGGGGGCCTGGTCGACGAGGGTGTCGAGGGTGCCGCGGAGGACTCGCTGTTCGGGGCGGCCGCCGCGCTCGATGAGGGCGGCGGGGGTTGCCGGGTCGAGTCCGGCGGCGAACAGGCCGTCGCGGAGGGCGGGCAGGGAGTGCAGGCCCATGTAGATTGCCAGCGTGCCGCCGCGTGCGAGCCATGGGAAATCGAGATCCAGCGTGTCGCCGCGCTGGTGGCCGGTGGCGAAGGTGACGGTCTGCGTCGCGTCGCGATGGGTGAGGGGGATGCCGGCCCCGGCGGCGCAGGCGAGGGCGGCGGTGACGCCGGGCACGACCTCGAACGCGACGCCGGCTTCGGCGAGGGCTTCGGTTTCCTCGCCACCGCGGCCGAAGATGTAGGGGTCGCCGCCCTTGAGACGCACCACCTTGCGCCCCTCGCGGCCCAGGCGGACGAGGAGGGCGTTGATGTCCTCCTGCGGCATCGTGTGGTTGGCGCGGGCCTTGCCGACCAGGATGCGGTCGGCGTCGCGGCGGGCAATGTCGAGGACCTCGGGCGTGACCAGGCGGTCGTGGACGATGACGTCGGCCTCGCCGAGGAGGCGCTGGGCGCGGAGGGTGAGGAGGTCGGCGGAGCCCGGCCCGGCGCCGACGAGGTAGACGATGCCGGCGGGGTCGGGCGCCTGGGCGAGCTCGCGGGCCAGCTCGGCCTCGGCAGCCGCGTCGTTGCCGGACAGCATGAGGTCCGCGACGCGGCCGGCCAGGACGCGTTCGAGGACGCGGCGGCGGAGGGCGGTGTCGGGGAGGGCGGTGCGGATGCGGTCCTTCCAGCGCTCGGACAGGGCGGCGAGGCGTCCGTAGGCGGGGGGGATGAGCGCCTCGATGCGGGCCCGGAGGAGGCGGGCGAGGACGGGGGCGGCGCCGCCGGAGGAGACGGCGACCTGGATGGGCGCGCGGTCGACGACGCTGGGGGTGATGTAGGAGCAGAGGGCGGGGCGGTCGACGATGTTGACGGGGATGCCGCGGGATTTCGCGGCTTGCGAGAGGGCGTGGAGGGTTTCGTCGGGGGCTTCGGCGCCGATGGCGATGGCGATGCCGTCGAGGTCTTCGGGGTTGAAGCCGGGCGTGGTTCGGACGCGGGCGCCGGCGCGGGCGAGGGCCTCGGCCTTGCGGGTCGCGGCCTCGCCTTCGCCGACGACGAGGGCGGCGCGGTTGCGGAGATCGAGGAAGATGGGGAAGTAGTCCATTGCGGGCAGGATCGCATGGGGGGCGGGGTTTCGGAATGGCCGGGTTGGTTCGGATGGCGGGGCCCTCATTCCGACCCTCTCCCGCGGGCGGGAGAGGGAGAGGGAGAAGGTGAAGGTACTAGAGGTGACGAACGTGGATTTCTCGTTGCGGCATTTCCTGCTGCCGCTGATGCGGGGGGCGCGGGCGCGGGGGCATGACGTGGTCGGGGTCTGCGCGGATGGGCCGCTGTTGGCGGATGTGCGGGCGGAGGGGCTGCGGGTCGAGGCGTTGCCGATGGCGCGGAGTCTGTCGCCGGTGGCGCAGTGGCGGGCGTTCCGGGCGCTGATGCGGCTGATGCGGGCGGAGCGGCCGGACCTGGTGCACGCGCACATGCCGATCAGCGGGTTTCTGGCGCGCGTTGCGGCTCGGGCCGTGGGGGTGCCGGTCGTGGCGTACACGTGCCACGGGTTCCTGTTCCAGCAGCCGGGGCCGGTGTGGCGGCGGGGTTTGGGGTTCGCAGTGGAGTGGCTGGGCGGGCGGCTGACGCGGGTGTTCATGACGGTGTCGACCGAGGAAGCGGGGGTGGCGCGGCGGCTGGGCATCCATCGGGGGGCCGTGGGCGTGGGCAACGGGCGCGACCCGGCGCTGTTCCGGCCCGATGCGGCGGCGCGGGCGCGGGTGCGGGGCGGGCTGGGGTGCGCGCCCGGGGCCGTCGTGGTGGTGATCGTGTCGCGGCTGGTGCGGCACAAGGGGCATCCGGAGCTGGTGGCG
>CAXTPG010000218.1:0-3072 GCA_964246015.1 uncultured Acetobacteraceae bacterium | reverse complement strand
GACGAGATCGAGAAGGCGCATCCGGACCTGTTCAACATCCTGCTGCAGGTGATGGACCACGGGAAGCTGACGGACCACAACGGCAAGGTCGTCGACTTCCGCAACGTGATCCTGATCATGACGACCAACGCCGGCGCGTCGGACATGGCGAAGGAGGTCATCGGGTTCGGGCGGGAGGTGCGTGAGGGCGAGGACACGGACGCGATCAAGCGCCTGTTCACGCCGGAGTTCCGCAACCGGCTGGATGCGGTGATCGGGTTCGCCGGGTTGACGCCCGAGATCGTGGGCATGGTCGTCGAGAAGTTCGTCATGCAGCTTGAGGCGCAGTTGGCCGATCGCAACGTGACGATCGAGCTGTCTTCGGCGGCCAAGGAGTGGTTGGCGGAGCGTGGATATGACCGGTTGTACGGGGCGCGTCCGTTGGGCCGGGTCATCCAGGAGCACATCAAGAAGCCGCTCGCGGAGGAACTGCTGTTCGGGCGTCTGGTCCGTGGCGGGTCGGTGAAGGTGACGATGAAGGAAGGCAAGCTCGACTTCGAATACACCGAGGCGCCGCCGGCGGCGGTCGCGGCGGCGGAGGGCGAAGGGGGCGGCGAGAGCGAGCGCGAGCCGGAGACGGCGGAATGAAGGCGGTGTGGAACGGGCGTGTCGTCGCGGAGAGCGACGACATCGTCACGGTCGAGGGGAATGCGTATTTCCCGGCCGCGTCACTCGACCGGTCCGTCGTGGCCGAGAGCGCGCATACCAGCGTGTGCGGGTGGAAGGGGACGGCCCGATACTACTCGTTGAGCGTCGACGGAAAGGAGAACCGGGACGCCGTCTGGTACTATCCGGACCCGAAGAAGGGGGCGGAGCAGGTGGCAGGGCGCGTCGCGTTCTGGAAGGGCGTCAGCGTTTCATAAGGGTCTCGCGGGCTGCGTGGTAGGCAAGGGCTCTGCCCTTGACCCGTTGGGGCCGTAGGCCCCAGGCCCGATTACTGGATTTCAAAGGCTGGCGCCTGTCAGTTGAGCCGGCCACGCAGGTCTTCGATCGCGGTGCGGGTCCTCGCGGCGGTGTCGCCCTCGGGGACCAGGTCCAGGACGCGGGTCCAGCATCGAAGGGCCGCTGTGACCTGGTCCAGGCGCTGATGAAGCAAGGCGGCTTCGCGCCACAGGCGGGCGGCGTCGGGCGCGATCCGCAGCATGTCGAGCGTGCAGGTCAGAGTGCCCTCGACGTCGTTTCCGGCAAGGCGGCGGCTGCGGATGTTCTCCTGCAAACGGAGCAGGACGGCACGGGCCGGCATGGGGGCGAGCACGCCGGGGCGGAGTTCGGCCGCAGGACCCTCGATACGTTTAAGCAGGCCACGAAGGTCCCGGGCATCGAGGGGGATGCCGCCGGCGAAGACGTCGAGGACGGTCTGCTGGGGTTCGGGCTTGGCGCGGGTCTTGGTGGGCACGCCCTCGAGCGCCAGCAGGAAATGGCCGGGGAAGTCGAGCCCGTGGGCGTTCCAGCCGATGGCGCGGGTGCAGTGCAGCCACAGGATGCCGAGGGCGACGGGAAGGCCGCGGCGGCGGCCGATGACGTGGATGAGGTTGGCGTTGGCCTGGTCGTCGTAGGTCGCGGTGTCGCCGGCGTAGCGGTGGCGACCGGTGATGAGGCCGGCAAGGGACCCGGCGCGTGCGGCGATGTCGTCGCCGGAAAGATCGCGGGCGAGGGCGACCGCGTCGCGCGCGAGTTCGCTGAGGTGGGCGGCGGCGCCCTGCCAGTCCGCATCGGGTGCGTCGATCCGGGCGAACTGGAGGGCGGCGCCCGCGATGTCGATCTCCACGTCCGGCATCTGGCCGATCGCGTCGAGGGCCATGCGCGGGTCCGACATGGCGCTACTCGGCGGCTTCGGCCGGGACGTACAACGTCTTGCCGCTTTCGGCGAATTCGGCCGATTTCGCTTCGAGGCCGGCCAGGCGTTCGGCGTCCTTGCGGATGTCCTGGCTGATCTTCATGGAGCAGAACTTGGGGCCGCACATGGAGCAGAAATGGGCGACCTTGTGGGCGTCCTTGGGCAGGGTCTCGTCGTGGTACTGCCGAGCGGTGTCGGGGTCGAGGCCGAGGTTGAACTGGTCTTCCCACCGGAAATCGAAGCGGGCGCGGCTGATGGCGTCGTCGCGGAGCTTGGCGGCCGGGTGGCCCTTCGCAAGGTCGGCGGCGTGGGCGGCGATGCGGTAGGTGATGACGCCGGTCTTGACGTCGTCGCGGTTGGGCAGGCCGAGGTGCTCCTTGGGCGTCACGTAGCAGAGCATGGCGGTGCCGAACCAGCCGATCATGGCGGCACCGATGGCCGACGTGATGTGGTCGTAGCCCGGCGCGATGTCGGTCGTGAGCGGCCCGAGCGTGTAGAACGGCGCCTCCCCGCACTCCTTCAACTGCTTTTCCATGTTGACCTTGATCTTGTGCATCGGCACGTGGCCGGGGCCTTCGATCATGACCTGGCACCCCTTCGCCCAGGCGATCTGGGTGAGTTCGCCGAGGGTTTCGAGCTCGGCGAACTGGGCGGCGTCGTTGGCGTCCGCGTTGCTGCCGGGACGGAGGCCGTCGCCGAGAGAGAAGCTGACGTCGTACTTGCGCATGATGTCGCAGATCTCGTCGAACCGCTCGTAGAGGAAGCTCTCCTTGTGGTGGGCGAGGCACCAGCGGGCCATGATGCTCCCGCCGCGGGAGACGATGCCGGTGGTGCGCTTGGCCGTGAGCGGCACGTGCGCGAGGCGCACGCCGGCGTGGATGGTGAAGTAGTCGACGCCCTGCTCGGCCTGCTCGATGAGCGTGTCCTTGAACACCTCCCAGTCGAGCTTGTCCGCGTCGCCGCCGACCTTCTCCAGCGCCTGGTAGATGGGGACGGTGCCGATGGGGACGGGCGAGTTGCGGAGGATCCAGCCGCGGATGTTGTGGATGTTGCGGCCCGTCGACAGGTCCATGACGGTGTCGGCGCCCCAGCGGATGGCCCAGACGAGTTTTTCGACTTCCTCGGCGGCGCCGGAGGTGACGGCGGAGTTGCCGATGTTGGCGTTGATCTTCACCAGGAAGTTGCGGCCGATGATC
>CAXTPG010000217.1:0-3188 GCA_964246015.1 uncultured Acetobacteraceae bacterium | reverse complement strand
CTGGCCGGCGGGAGGCCGGCGCTACGAGAGGGGCGTGCGGGGTGGGGCCGGCGGGACGCCGGCGCTACGAGGGGGGTGCGGGTCTGGCCGGCGGGACGCCGGCGCTACGGGGGGGGGTGCGGGGCTGGCCGGCGGGAGGCCGGCGCTACGAGGGAGGTGCGGGGTGGGGCCGGCGGGACGCCGGCGCTACGAGGGGGGTGCGGGGCTGGCCGGCGGGAGGCCGGCGCTAGGGGGGCGGGTGTTGCAACCGGGGTGCTTGCAACCAACCTGACGCGGGAGTGGTGGAGGCCGGGTCATGACGAAGCAGCTTCATCTGGGGGCGTTCATGCGTCCCGTGGGCATCCATACGGCGTGGTGGCGGGTGCCGGGGGCGTTCCCGGATGCGAACTTCAATCTGGCGCATCTGGTCCGGTTCGCGCAGACGCTGGAGGCGGGGCGGTTCGACGCGTTCTTCATGGCGGACCACCTGGCCGTGCTGAACATGCCGATGGACGCGTTGCGGCGGAGTGCGACGGCGACGTCGTTCGAGCCGCTGACGCTGTTGTCGGCGCTGGCGATGGTGACGGAGCGGATCGGGCTGGTGGCGACGGCGTCGACGACGTTCGACGAGCCGTATCACATCGCGCGGCGGTTCGCGTCGCTGGACCATATCAGCGGGGGGCGGGCGGGGTGGAATGTCGTGACGACGTCCAATCCGGATGCGGCGCTGAACTTCGGGCTGGACGACCATGTGGAGCATGACGAGCGGTATCGGCGGGCGCGGGAGTTCCATGCGGTCGTGACCGGGCTTTGGGATAGCTGGGCGGACGATGCGTGGGTGCGGGACCAGGCGAGCGGAGTGTTCTTCGACCCGGCCAAGCTGCATGTGCTGGACCATAAGGGGGAGCATCTTTCGGTCCGGGGGCCGCTGAACATCGCCCGGCCGGTGCAGGGATGGCCGGTCATCGTGCAGGCGGGGGCGAGCGAGGCGGGGCGTCAGCTTGCGGCGGAGACGGCGGAGGTGATCTTCGGCAGCAGCCGGACGATCGAGGACGGGCGGGCGTTCTATGCGGACATGCAGGGGCGGTTGCGGGCGGCGGGGCGTGCGCCGGGGAGCCTGAAGGTGCTGCCGGGGGCGCTGGTGGTGGCGGGGCGGACGACGGCGGAGGCGGAGGAGAAGAAGCGGGTGCTGGACAGCCTGGTGCATCCGGAGAGCGGGATTCCGAACCTGTCGATCCGGTTGGGGGTGGATGCGTCGGGGTTCGACCTGGATGCGGAGCTGCCGGAGCTGCCGCCGACGAACCAGAGCCAGAGCGGGCAGGCGGCGTTGCTGGCGGTGGCCCGGCGGGAGCGGCTGACGGTGCGGGAGCTGGCGCAGCGTGTGGGCGGGTATGGGGGTTTGCAGATGGTGGGGACGGCTTCGGAGATTGCCGACACGATGCAGGCGTGGCTGGAGACGGGGGCTTCGGACGGGTTCAACGTGATGTTCCCGACGGTGCCGGCCGGGCTGGACGATTTCGTGGAGCTGGTGGTGCCGGAGCTGCAGCGGCGGGGGATTTTTCGGCGGGAGTATGCGGGGGCGACGTTGCGGGAGCATCTGGGGCTGGCGCGGCCGGCGAACCGGTTTTTCGCCCCGGAGGTGGCCCGGGCGGCGGAGTGATTTTCTACGCGCCGGGCCACTCGTTGACGCAGACGATGCGCCAGCCTTCGGGGAGGCGTTCGAGGCGGGTGAGGGAGATGTTGTGGATGGAGAAGTGGAGGGCGCGGTCGGCGTCGACGTGGAGGGCGTGGGCGACGGCGGCGCGGATGGCTCCGCCGTGGCTGACGATGACGACGTCCTGGTTGGCGTGTTCGGTGGCGAGGGCGTCCATGGTCTTGCCGACGCGGCGGACGACGTCCTGCATGCTTTCGCCGTTGGGGGGGCGTTCGTCGGCGGCGAGGGGCCAGAAGGGGTGGGCGGGGGCGGCGAGGCGGGCGGGGAGGTCGGCGTGGGGGAGGCCCTGGAAGTCGCCGAGGTTCTGTTCGATGAGACCGGGGATGACGGCGAGGGGTTGTTCGGGGTAGCCGGCGGCGAAGATCGCCTGGGCGGTGCGGCGGGTCCGGCTGAGGGGGGTGCAGGCCCATATGGCGGGGCGGGGGAGGCGGGCGGCGAAGGCGGCGTATTGGGGGGTCTGGGCGACGAGGGTCTCGGGGCAGAGCGGGACGTCCATGACGCCGTAGAGGCGGGCGCGCTCGTTTTCGGCCACGAGGGCGTGGCGGATGAGCCAGAAGTTGGTTTGCGTCATGTCGGGGGCACCGTGGTTCTATCGGGTGTTCGGCCGTTGCCGAGGCGGGGGGCTTGCCGGGGTGGCGGGCGCGGTCGGGTCCCGGTCATTCGCCGAGGCTGAGCAGGGCGCCGCGGTCGCGGGCGCGGCGGAACTGCCAGGCGAAGAGGGCGGCGGCGGCGATGGCCCAGAGGATGTTGAGGATGGCGGCGGCGGCCAGGTGGTCCCAGCGGATGGTGCCGGCGAGGGCGGCGCGCATGCCCTCGAACACGTGGGTCGCGGGGATGGCGAGGGCGACGGGCTGGACGGCGGCGGGGAGGACGGCGACGGGGTAGAAGACGGCGGAGAGGGGGGCGAGGCCGAAGGTTACGGACCAGGCGAGGACCTCGGCGCCCAGGCCGTGGCGGAGGATGAGGCTGACGACGCCGAGGGCGATCCACCAGCCCATGACGATGAGGTTGACGAAGAACAGGACGACGATGGGTCCCATGGCGAAGAGGTCGAAGGCGTAGAGGAACCAGGCCAGCGCCGCGGCGGGGAGGACGCCGAAGAGGGTCCGGGCGAGGGAGACGACGAGTTGGGCTGCGATCAGCTCCCACGGGCGGATGGGGCTTACGAAGATGTGGCCGAGGTTGCGGGACCAGAGCTCTTCCAGGAAGGTGATGGCGACGCCCATCTGGCTGCGGAGGGTGACTTCCCAGAGGAGCACCCCGCCGAGGAGCGCGCCGCCGGCGATGGCGGCGGGGGAGCCGCCGCCCTTGACGAGGTAGGCGGTGGTGAAGCCCCAGATGCACATCTGCAGGGTGGGCCAGTAGACGAGCTCGAGCAGGCGGGGCCAGGATCGGCGGTAGAGGCAGAGATGGCGGTAGACCATGCCCCAGATCCGGGTGGCGCTTGTAACTCCTCCAGTCATCGGTGCGCTCCTGGGCTAAGGTTGCGCATCGG
>CAXTPG010000216.1:0-3269 GCA_964246015.1 uncultured Acetobacteraceae bacterium | reverse complement strand
GCGCTGGCGCTCGCCGCCGACGGCCTGGGCCATGTGGGCGGCGCCGAGGTTGGAGGAGTAGGCGATGACCTCGGGGAAGGTCAGGGCGCGGTGCTTGCCCTGGAAGTCCTGGATGGTGAAGCGGCCGATCTTGATGTCGTGGGCGGCGTCGTAGCTGTTCCAGAGGTGGCCGACGCCGCTGTCGAGGGAGAGGGCGGCGGTCTGCAGCTTGAAGGTGGAGCCGGGTTCGTACATGCCGGTGACGGCGCGGTTGAAGCGTTCCTCGGTGCGGGCCTCGCCGGGCTTGTTGGCGTCGAAGTCGGGCAGGCTGACCATGGCGATGACCTCGCCGGTGCGGACGTCCATGACGATGCCGCAGGCGCCGATGGCCTGGAACTCGGCCATGGACCGGCTGAGCTCGTCGCGGACGGCGGCCTGGACGCGGACGTCGAGGGAGAGGCGGAGGGGATCCGGGTCCTCGCGCAGGCGCTGGTCGAAGAAGCGTTCGACGCCGGCGACGCCCTTCGCGTCGACGTCGACGGCGCCGACGACGTGGGCGGCGACGCGGCCCTGCGGGTAGCGGCGGCGTTCCGTCGCCTGGAAGTAGATGCCGGGGATGCCGAGGTTGTTCACGGCCAACTGCTCGCGGGGGGAGATGCCGCGGGCGAGGTAGACGAACTGCTTGTCCGAGCCGAGGCGGGTGCGGACGACCTCGAGGTCGAGGCGGGGGATGATCTTCTTGAGCTTCAGGGCGGCGTCGCCGGGGTCGATCATCTCCTTGGGGTTGGCGTAGAGGCCGGCGGTGGGGAGGGATAGGGCCAGGATCTCGCCGTTGCGATCGACGATCATGGCGCGGGTGCGGGGGCCGGGCTCGCGCGTGGGCGGCGGGGGTGGGGCGGGTTCGGCGCCGGGTTCGGCGGGGATGGCGGGGGCCGGGTCGGGGAGGCGGGCCATGCGTTCGAGGCGCTTGGGCATGACGGGCACGACGACGGTTGCGCCGGCGAGCTTCACGACGACGGCGCCGAAGAGGACGGCGAATCCGCCGGCGGCGAGCAGGAGGCGGGCGCGGGTTTTTTCAAGCACGTCGCGCCGCGCGAGGTCGGGCGCGGTGACGCGGACGGTCTGGACGTTTGGCGCGCCCGGGCGGACGCGGGGTCCGCCGGGTGGCGGCGCGTCGGCGCTGGGCGCGATGGGGGGCAGGTCGGTCAACGGGGGCCCTGGTCAGCGGGCGCCGTAGGGGACGGGAGGCGGCAGGGCGGTGCGGGAGCCGCCGAGGACGCTGCCGGACACGGTGCCGGCTTGGGGCGGGGGCGGCTGCGGCGCGGGAGCCGGCGCGCTGGCCTGGACGATGCTGGCAGGGGTGTAGGCTGGCGCCTGGGGGGATGAGCCGGCTTGTGCGCGGGCGGCGCGGGCGACGCTTTCGCCGATCCAGTTGGTGCCGGGCTGCGGGGCGGCGATGGGCGGCGCGGCAACCGAGACGATGGGGGCGGTGATGCGCGGGGGCGGCGCGGGCTGCTGCACGGGCATGGGTGCGGGCAGGGACGTGGCGCGGGCGGGCGTTGCGGGCGGCGTGGCGGTTGCGGCGGGCGCGGGCTTCGGCACGGCGCGGGGAGCGGCGGGGGCGGGGGGGGGGCGGGGGGGGGGGGGGGGCCGGCAGGGAGGCGAGCTGCGTGCCGGTGGGCGTCTGCGCTGGCCGGGGCGGGGTCGCTGCGGCAGCGACGATGGGCGAGGCGGCGGGCGAGGCGGCGGGCGAGGCGGCGGGCGAGGCGCCGGGCCTGGCGGCGATGGACGCCGGCTCGGGCGCCGGTTCCTCGACGGGCGTCATGAAGCTGCCGGGGGGCAGGGGGGCGGGCATGCGGGCGCCGAGGTCGGCGAGGGCGACGAACTGCGAGGGCGCGAGGGTGCGGAGGCCCAGATGCTGCTGCGACAGGTCGGCGAGGCGTTCCGGCTCGTTCAACAGCGCCCATTCGCCGCGGAGGACGCCGATGCGCTCGCGCACGGTCTCGGTCGTCTTGATGGTGCGGGTGATGTCGCGGTCCAGCATCTGGGCGCGGTGCTTCGTCTGATAGAGGTACAGGCCGGAGCCGGCGGCGAGCAGCATGCAGACGCAGGTGAAGGGGCGGATCATGCGGATGCCTTCTCGTCGAGGGGATCGGGGAGGCGGGCGAGGGCGCGGAGGCGGGCGCTGCGGGCGCGGGGATTGCGGCGGGTTTCGGCGTCGCCGGGCTTTGCGGCGCCGCGGGCGAGCAGGCGGAAGCGGGCGGGGCCGCGCGGGACGAGGCCGGCGGGGTGGTGGCGGGACGGGGCGGGGGCCTGGCCCGCGGCATCGAGCATGAAGCGCTTGACCAGGCGGTCCTCGAGCGAGTGGAACGAGACGACTACCAGACGGCCGCCGGGGGCGAGGAGGCGGACGGCGGCGTCCAGCGCGCGCTCGATCTCGCCCAGCTCGTCGTTGACACGGATGCGGAGCGCCTGGAACGAGCGGGTGGCGGGGTCGATGCCGGAGCGGTCCTTGGGCACGACGCCGCGGATGATGTCGGCGAGGCGGGCGGTCGTGGTGATGGGGGCCTCGGCGCGGGCGGCGACGATGGCGCGGGCGATCCGGCGGGAGAGGCGTTCGTCGCCGAAGCGGAAGATGGTGTCGGCCAGTTCGTCCTCGGGCAGGGTGGCGACGAGGTCTGCGGCGGTCGGCCCATGGTTTCCCATGCGCATGTCGAGGGGGCCGTCGCCGCGGAAGCTGAAGCCGCGGGCGGGTTCGTCGATCTGGAACGAGGAAAGGCCGAGGTCGAGGACGATGCCGTCGAGGGCGGTGACGCCGCGGGCGGCGAGGAGGTCGAGCATGTCGCCGAAGCGGCCCTCGATCAGGTGGAGGCGGCCGGGGTGGCGGGCGGCGAGCGCGGCGCCGCGGGCGATGGCGGCGGGGTCGCGGTCGATGGCCCAGAGGGTGCAGGCGGGGGCCGCGTCCAGGATGGCGGCCGCGTAGCCGCCGCCGCCGAAGGTGCCGTCGAGGTAGGTGGCGCCGGGCTGGGGGGCGAGGGCTTCGACGATCTCGGCCAGCATGACGGGGATGTGGGTCATCGGGCGCGGCTCACTGGACGCGTCCGGGGATGGTCAAGCCACGGCTCCGCGCACGTTCCCGGGCCTCGGCGGCGCGGCGTGCGGCGGCTGCCGGCTCCCAAATCTGGAACAGGCGGCCCAGGCCCATGAAGACGACGGCATCTGTCAAACCAGCGTGCTGCACCAGGGAATCGGGGAGGATGATCCGCCCGTCCTTGTCTGCTTCCACGGGG
>CAXTPG010000215.1:0-3371 GCA_964246015.1 uncultured Acetobacteraceae bacterium | reverse complement strand
GCCTCGTCCCGCCGCTGCCCGCTCTCCATCGGATGGCTGATCAGCAGCTTCACCTCGATCGGCTCCCCCCGCTTCACCGTCTTCGGCACGTTCAGCAGCACCCGCATCCCTGTCACTCCAGGCAAGCCGCCAGCGTGACCATCGTCGTCACGCTGTCGCTCCACACCGACCCATCCTCCATCACCGCCACCGCCACGACGTTCTGCGACGTCGCCAGCCGGATCCGCGTCGAAAGCCGCGCCACCCCCGCCGGCCCGATCACGGCATGGAACACGTTGGGTAACGGGTTCCCCTCCGCGAACAGATGCAGGCTCCGCACCCGCGTCCCAGCCGGAGCCTCCGCACTCACCGTCACCCCGATCGCGTTCCCGTTCTCCACCATCTGCGCCAGATCGAGCGTCACCCGCCCCGGCCGAGGCTCCCGCCCCCCCGTCACCTTCGCGATCTCGGCCGCAACCTCCGTGGGCGTCCCCAGCGCCGGCCGGGCCGCCACCGCGACGACCAGCGCCAGCGCCCCCCGCCGCCCGATCATTTCAGCCCCGCCAGATACGCCACCGCATCCTCGATTTCCTGCGTCCCCAGGATCGGCTTCCCTCGCCACGCCGCCCCGACGCGCGTCCCCCCCACCACGCCGAACGACGGCATCACCGTCTCCGGATTGAGCTTCGACGCATCCACCAGCCGCTCCCGTATCTCATCCGCGCTCAAACGCCCGCCCACCCCATGCAGATCCGGCCCGATCGTCCCCTGCAGATGGGCGTTCGGAAACGGCCCGGCATGACACAGCACGCACGTGCTGGTCTGCCGCGTCACCACGGCCAACCCCCGCTCCGCATCCCCCGCCGCAACCACCAGCAGACTAGCCGAACACAGAACCAGTGATCGTCCGATACCACGCATCCGCGTACGCCGCCTCCTGCGCCCGAACCTCGGCCCCCGCATCCAGCGCACTGGTCCCGCCCGCGCCCTCGATGTCCGCCAACACGCCGCCCGCCGGACGATATACGCCCGCGACCGAAATCCCGTACTCCGGCGCAATCAGGCTATAGCACGTGTTGATCAACCGTGGCTCCGACGCCGCCCGCCCCGCCAGCAACGCCCCAACCGCCTCCGCGCACACCTTCGCCTGCGCATTCGCCGCGAACGCGCTTTTCGGCATCGCCCCCATGATCGCCGCATCCCCGATCACGTGAACCCCCGGAACCAGCCGGCTCTCGAACGTCACGGGATCGACCGGGCACCACCCCGTCCGGTCCGCAACGCCCGCCGACACCGCGATCGACCCGGCCCGCTGCGGCGGGATGACGTTCACCACATCCCCCCGGTGCGACCCGAAATCCGTCTCCACCGTCATCGACCCGGCATCGACCCGCGCCGCCTTCCCCCCGTTCGACAACGAAACCCACTCGACGATCCCCGGATACAGCGACGCCCAGGCCTGCTGGAACAGCCGCTGCTTGCTGAACACATCCTTGCTGTCCAGCACGATCAGCTTGGCCCGGGGCTTGTGCGTCTTCAGAAACCACCCGATCAGGCTCGCCCGCTCGTACGGCCCCGGGGGACAACGATACGGGTTCGCCGGCACGGTCATCACGACGACGCCCCCCTCCGGCATCGCCCGCAACTGATCCCGCAGCAGCAGCGTCTGCGCCCCCGCCTTCCACGCATGCGGCATCACCGCCGAAGCCGCCTCGTCATACCCCGGCAGCGCGCCCGCTTCCCGATCGAACCGCAGATCGACCCCCGGCGCCAAAACCACCCGCTCGCACTCGAACGTCTCCCCCCCCGCCACGACCCGCCGCGCCTCGACCGCTGTCGCCACGGCGTTCACCACCCGCACCCCCGAGGCCGCAACCCCCTCCCACCCGAACCGCTGCCCCTCCATCTCCCGCAACCCCGCCACGACGGGATTGCTGAACGGACACGCCAGATACTCCCCCGAGGCCTCGATCAAGGTGACGAGATGCCCGCCCGCCACCAGCGCCCGAGCCGCGGTCGCCCCCGCAAACCCCCCGCCGACGACGACAACCCGAGCCCGCCCCTGCGCCCGGGCCACCCATGGCACCGTCAGCGCACCCCCAAGCAGCAGCCGCCGCCCGAAATAGCTCATCCCCGATCCCCGAAGTGCGTCATCCCCGCCCCACCACGTACGTCATCCCCGGGCTCGACCAGGGGACCTCGTCCCGTCGGCACTCGGACGTCCCGCCCGCGACCGCATCACCGGCCCGCGAACCAGTCACCCAGCGCCCGCACCTCATCCGCGGAAAACCCCCGAACGATCCGCCCCATCAGCGTCGCCGGCCGCGCCCCCGACCGGAACCCCTCCATCTCCCCCACGATCTCGGCAGCAGGACGCCCCTGCAGCACGCCCACACCCCCACCCCGGACATGGCACCCCGTGCAGCTCTCAGCTCCAGGGGGCCCGGCCGCCACGAGCGCCACCGCCACCAAAGGCAGCAGCCACCTCACGCGCCCCCGCTACGCACGACGCAGATCCGAGTGCTTCAGCGGCAGGGAGCGAACCCGCTTCCCCGTCGCCGCGAACACCGCGTTCAGCACCGCCGGCGCCGCCACCGCGATCGTCGGCTCCCCCACCCCGCCCCAGAACCCGCCGGACGGCACGGTCACCGTCTCCACCTTCGGCATGTCCTTCATCCGCAGCACCTCGTAGGTGTCGAAGTTCCCCTCGACCACGCGACCCTTGTCGATCGTGATCTCCGAATACAGGCACGCACTCAGCCCGAACACGAACGACCCCTCGACCTGCGCCGCGACCTGCTGCGGATTGACCACATGCCCGCAATCCGTACCCGCGACGATCCGGTGGATGACAAGCTCACCCTTCTCCGAGACCGAGATCTCCGCCACCGCCGCCGTATAGCTCCCATACCCGTAATTCTGTGCGATCCCGCGGAACACGCCCGCGGGCAGGGGCTTCCCCCACTCCGCCTTCGCCGCCGTCGCGTTCAGCACAGCCAGGTGCAGCGGGTTCTTCGCCATCACCGCCCGCCGGAACTCCAGCGGGTCCCGCCCCGCCGCATGCGCCAGCTCGTCCATGAAGCACTCGAGATACACGGCGTTCTGGTTCAGGTTCACCCCACGCCATGGCCCCACCGGCACGTGCGTGTTCCGCATCGCGTAATCCACCAGCAGGTTCGGGATCGCCAGATACCCGAACTCCTCCGGCACGACCCCCTGCATCTGCCGCAGATCGACCCCCGGAAGGTTGCCGTCCGGCCGCAACCACGCATTGATGCTCTGCCCCGAGATCCGCATGTGCAGCCCGACCAGGTTCCCCTTGTCGTCCAGACCACCCACCATCTTCGCCTGGCTGATCGGCCGGTAGTAGCAGTGCTGCATGTCCTCTTCGC
>CAXTPG010000214.1:0-3429 GCA_964246015.1 uncultured Acetobacteraceae bacterium | reverse complement strand
TCCATTGCACGTCGCCCTTGATCTGCCCCCAGCGCTTCATCTGGGTCATGATCCAGACGGCCATGCTCTCGTAGGGGTAGGGCTCGAAGCTGACGCGGTCGGGCACGCGCTTCACGCCGCCCAGGCCGTCGGCGTAGGTGCCGGTCAGGGCCTGTTCCACGACGGTGACAGGCTGGTTCAGGTAGTTCTGGGCGCTGATGACGCCCGCGATGTCCTTGCGGTTGTCGGCCTTGTTGGCGTGGATCGTCGCCTCGACGACGGATTTCAGCAGGGCCTGGTAGGTGCCGGGCGCCTCGGTCACCATCTTCCTGGGCACCGCGAAGGCGCAGCAGGGGTGGCCGTCCCACAGCTCACGCGTCAGCACGTGGATGAAGCCGACGCCGTCGTAGACCGCGCGCTGGTTGAAGGGGTCCGGGCCGAGGAAGCCGTCGATGTTCTCGGCGCGGAGGTTCGCGACCATCTCGGGCGGCGGGACGGCGCGGAGCTGGACGTCGCGGTCGGGGTCGATGCCGTGCTCGGCCAGGTAGTAGCGCAGCAGGTAGTTGTGCATCGAGTAGTCGAAGGGGATGCCGAACTTGAAGCCCTTCCAGTCCTTGGGGTCGCGCCGGTCCTTGTGCTTGTTCGCGAGGGTGATGGCCTGGCCGTTGATGTTCTCGATGGCGGCGACGCCCCATGCCACCGGGTTGGATCCGACGCCCATGGTGAGCGCGAGCGGCATGGGGCTGAGCATGTGGGAGGCGTCGTATTCGCCGTTGATCGACTTGTCGCGGATGACGGCCCAGCCGGCGGTGCGGACGACCTCCACGTTGAGGCCGTTGCGGGCGTAGAAGCCCATGGGGGCTGCCATGATGATGGGGGTGGCGCAGGTGATGGCGATGAAGCCGACCTTGAGGTCCTTCTTTTCCGGCGTTGGGGCCGGGGCGGTGACGGCCTGGGCGAGCGCCTCGGTCGCGCGGAGGATGGGGAAGGCGCGGTCGATCGCGGCGGTGACGGCGGCGGCGCCGACGGCCTGGACGACGCGGCGGCGGCGGGCGTGTCCGCCCAGGGCGGCGCGTTCCACGGCTTCGCGCACGGCGGCGGCGGCGGTGTCCTCGATTCCCGTGCAGGCGAAGCCCGCACCGCCGCAGCCGCAGGAGGCGGGGTGGGATGCGCGTCGATTGAAACCAGACATACCGTTCTGTCTCCACCCTGGATGGATAAAGAGACGCAAGCGTTGTGCCAGGCGGCGGGCCGGGGTGCGGCGGGGCGGGTTGCCCGCGCGGTGTGCATGCATAAAGGCATGTGATCGCAGCTTCATCGTTCGAAGCGTGCAGGTGGCCCTTTCGCAACGGCATCGTCGGCGCGTAGTCTGGGTTGAACCCGGGGGAAGGCCATCGCCGATGCAAGCGCCGATCAAGTTGCCGCAGGCACCCGGCTGGGTGGGCGAGTTCAAGGCCTTCCTGATGCGCGGCAACGTCATCGACCTTGCGGTCGGCATCGTCGTCGGCGCCGCCTTCACGGCCATCGTCAACAGCCTGGTCAAGGACCTCATCACCCCCGTTCTGGGCCTGGTCGTGGGCGGCATCGACTTCAGCAACCTGTTCATCACGCTGAAGGGGCCGAAGGAGGCGACGATCGATGCGGCGCAGAAGGCCGGGGCCGTGACGCTGAACGTCGGCCTGTTCCTGAACGCCTGCATCTCGTTCACCATCATCAGCTTCGCGATCTTCTGGCTGGTGAAGGTGGTCAACCGCTTCGCCCGCAAGGAGGAGGCGGCCCCGGCCGGGCCAACGCGCAGCGAGGCGCTGCTGACCGAGATCCGCGATCTGCTCGCCCACACGCCCCGCACCTGAAGGACAACCATCATGCGTAGAGTGCTGCTCGTCCTGATGCTGCTGTTCGCCACGCCGGCGGTTGCCGAGGACTTCAACGTTCCGGGGCTGGAGCGGGACGCCGGGGTGTATCTGCGGAGCCTGATGCAGCGGAGCCCGGCGGGGCTGACGCCGCAGCAGCGGCGGCAGGCGGACCAGCGGGCGACGGAGGCGCAGCGCAAGGGCGACTGGGCGGGCGTGGTGACCGCGCTGGAGACGGGGATCGGCGGGGGGGACCGGACTCCGGACCGTTGGATGGCGCTGGGGCGGGCGCAGTTGCGGGTCGTGCCGCCGCAGCCGGCACGGGCGGCGCAGGCGGCCTGGCAGGCGTTCGGCATGTCTGATAGCGGGCTGCCGGAGCTGCCGCCGCTGCTGCTGATGACCGAAGCGTTCCGCGCCATGAACCGGCTGGACTACGCGATCCGCGCGCTGGAGGCGGCGCAGGAGCGGGCGCCGGACGACCAGGGGATCGTGCGGCAGTTGCGCGACGTGCGGGTGCTGGCCGGCATCCAGATCCGCCGGGTGCGGACGGAGCCGGAGGCGGATCCGCCGCAGGCCTGCATCGAGTTCACCACGGCCCCGGCCCGGCGCGCCGACTTCGTCGCCGCCGACTGGGTGCGCCTGTCGCCCGCGCAGCCCAACGCCGCGGTGACGCGGGAGGGCGACCAGATGTGCATCGCGGGGCTTCGGCTGGGGGCGGCGACGCAGGTCACGATCCGGGCGGGGATGCCGGGCGAGGACGGGTTGAAGCTGAACGCCGACGCCGTGCTGAACGTCGCGATGGCGAACCGCCAGCCGCGGCTGGTGTTCGACAGCCGGTTGTTCCTGCTGCCGCGGGGGCAGGCGGCGACGGTGTCGCTTTCGAGCACGAACCTGTCGAGCGTGAAGCTGAAGCTCCTGCGCCTGTCCGAGCGCAACATGGTGAACTGGTGGCGGGAGTACAAGATCGGCGAGCCGCTGGAGCGCTATGCGTTCGGCAGCCTGGAGGAGAACGGCAAGATCGTGTGGGAGGGCACGGCGGAGCTGCCGCACTGGCAGCCGAACCAGGTGTCGCGGACCGCGCTGCCGTTGCCGGACGCGTTCAAGGAGGTCGGCGCGTACATATTGATGGCGACGCCGGGGGATGGCACGTCGGAGTACACCGCGTCGGCCACGCAGGTCGTGCTGCGGACGGACCTGGCGCCGACGGTGTGGCGGGGGACCGACGGGCTGACCGTGCAGGTCCGCAGCTATGCGGATGCGGGCGTGCGGGCCGGCGTGCAGTTGAAGCTGCTGGCGCGCAACAACGACATCCTGGCGGAGGCGACGACGGATGCGGAGGGCGTCGCGCGGTTCGCGGCGCCGTTGCTGCGGGGCACCGGGCCGCAGGCGCCGCAGTCGATCCATGGGCTGGCGGGCGAGGATTTCGTGGCGCTGGACCTGGCTGCGGCGGCGTTCGATCTGTCGGACCGCGGGGTCGAGGGTGCGGCGCAGCCGGGGCCGATCGACGCGTTCGCGTGGACGGACCGGGGCATCTACCGGCCGGGCGAGACGGTGCAGTTGATGGCGCTGCTGCGGGACGCGGCGGGGGTGCCGCAGG
>CAXTPG010000213.1:0-3446 GCA_964246015.1 uncultured Acetobacteraceae bacterium | reverse complement strand
GTGTCCACCAGCAGGATCTGGCTCTCCCCCCGCATCAATATCCCCAGCACGCGGAACCGCGTCGTCTGCGCCTTGGGACTGACGATCGACAGCTTGGCCCCCGTCAGCCGGTTCAGCAGGGTCGACTTGCCCGCATTGGGCGCGCCCACGATGGCGACGAAGCCGCAGCGTTGGGTCATGGCAGCAATTTCCTCAACAAATCCGCCGCCGCGATCCGCTCCGCCTCCCGCTTGCTCCCGGCCCCTCCCATTCCGCTCTGCGGCCCGGCGGTGACGGTCACGACGAAGGCGGGCGCGTGCGAAGGCCCGGTGCGCTCGGTGATCGCATACTCCGGCAAAGCCTGCCCCCGCGCCATCAGCCACTCCTGCAACGCCGTCTTCGGGTCCTTTGGCGGCCGCACATGCGTGTCCATCGCCTCCGCCCACGCCGCCCGGACAAAGCGCCGCGGCACGTCCAGGCCGGCATCGAGATACATCGCCCCGATCGCCGCCTCCGTCGTGTCCGCCAGCGTGTTCGCCAGCGTCCCCACCCCCGCCCGCATCTCGTTCGCCCCCATCGCGATCACCGCGTGCAACCCCAGCCGCTCCGCGATCGACGCCAGCACCGGGCGGGATACCAGGTGCGCGTAGCGCCGGGCCACCTCGCCCTCCTGCTCGTCCGGGAACCGCTCGATCAGCCACTCCGCGACGATCAGCCCCAGCACCCGGTCGCCGATGAACTCCAGCCGCTCGTTGGACCCGACGCCCCGCCGCTCCCGCCGCTTCAGCGTGCGGTTGCCGTGCGCGGCGGAGCGATGGGTCAAGGCCTCGGTCAGCAGCGCGGGCCGGGCAAACGCGTGGCCCAGTATCGTCTCCGCAGCGCGCCGCTGCTCCTCCTCCGTCACCCGATCCCGCGCAGCAGGCGCCTCCAGCGGATCTCGAACGGCCACTCCCACACCTCCCACCAGGGCGCGCGGGCGTCGATCGAGAAGAAGATGAACTCGGCGCGCCCGACCAGGTTCTCGACCGGCACGAACCCCACGCCGGACCCGTCCATGACGCGGCTGTCGGCCGAGTTGTCGCGGTTGTCGCCCATGGCGAACACGTGGTTCTCGGGCACCCGGAACTCGGGCGTGTTGTTCATGGCGCCTTCGTCGGTCATCTTCAGCAGCTCGTGCACCCGTCCGTTGGGCAGCGTCTCCCGATACAGCTTGGCCAGCACCCGGCTGTTCACGTCCTCGGCCAGGAACTCCCCCCCCGCCTGCCGCGGCGCCAGGGTGCCGTTGATATACAACTGCCCGCCCCGAACCTGGATCCGATCGCCCGGCAATCCCACGATCCGCTTGATGTAGTCCGTCTGGTTATCCCGCGGGAACTTGAACACCGCGACGTCGCCCCGCTCCGGCAACCGCCCGAAGATGCGGCCATTGAACAGGTTGGGCGCGAACGGCATCGAATACCGCGAATACCCGTAGCTGTACTTGGACACGAACAGGTAGTCGCCCACCAGCAGCGTGGGGATCATCGACCCCGACGGGATGTTGAACGGCTCGAACGCAACCGTCCGGATCCCGATCGCGATCAACCCGGCGTAAACGATCGTCTTGACGTTCTCGAGCAATCCGCCCGACTTCGGCTTGGCCATGATGTGGGGGATGATCCGAGTTTGAGGCTGCGCCGGATCAACCGTACGGGGCGGGCGGTGTCAAGGAAGGGGGTCGAGTCCCGCGCTGAACAGAGCCGTCCCGACGTCCCGAGCGCCATGCACGACCCTGACGACCTCGACGGCCTCGTCTCGAACAGCATAGAGGATCAGATATGGCCGCTCGACAAGCAGTCGCGCAGTTGTATGGATCCGAGGCCGCGCGACCCCCGACATCGGCCAGAGGTCCAATATCCTGGCTCTCTTCACAATCCGGTCGATCGTCCGATCTGCCGCAGCCACATCGTCCATTGCAATCGTTGTCCAGATATCGAGCAGATCCTCGTTTGCCTTGGCGGAGTAAACGACAGTCGGCACTCTAACCCGCGCGTAGCCGAGCAAGTCGCGCCCGGCCCTCAGCCTTCAAAGCCTCCAAATCAAGCGGCCCCGCATCGCCGCTGGCAATTCCCTCATCCCATTCGCGCCGAAGGGCGGCAACAGCCATCGCCTCCGCCTCGTCGGCCCAGTCCCATTTCCGCAGGGCGGCCTCCACGACATCGCTGGCAGAGGTGAAGCGTCCTGACTCCATCTTCGCCTGGATGACATCGATAAGTTCTTGCGGAAGTGAAATCGAGATATCCATCCGCCCTCCACGCCAAACGGCTTGACTTGTCGCGCTCACCCGGCGACGCGCGCTTCGATCATAACCTGCGCAAACGCATACGGATACTCGTCCGTGATCGTCAGGTGCACCACCGCCGCCATCCCCGCCGGCACCAGCCCCTGCAGCCGCACCAGCGCCCCGCCCGTCAGCCGCAGCGTGGGCTTCCCGCTCGGCAGGTTCACGACCCCCATGTCGGAATGGAACACCCCTTGGCTGAATCCCGTCCCCAGCGCCTTCGCGCACGCCTCCTTCGCCGCGAACCGCTTCGCATACGTCCCGGCATGCAACGCCTGCGTCCGCCGCGCCGCCCGCGCCCGCTCCTGCGCCGTGAACACCCGCTGCACGAACCGCTCGCCATGCCGGGCCAGCACGCGCTCGATCCGCCGGATGTCGCAGATGTCCGCACCCACCCCGATGATCACGCGCGGCTCACCCCCCCATCCTCACCCTTTTGCGCGCTCCACCTGCGACACCCCGCCCGCCACCCGCAGCCCGGCGATCACCGAGTTCAGATGCCGGAGGTCCCGGACCTCGACATCCATCAGCACCTCGAAGAAATCCTGCTGCCGGTTGGTCACCTTGATGTTCATGATCCCGCCATCCTGCTTGGCCACCGCATTGGCCAACGTCGCCAGCATCCCCGGCGCGTTGTTCGCAATGGCGCTGATCCGCCCCGTATGGCTCGCCTTCGTCTGCGCGACATCCGCCTCGTCCCAGCTTACGTCCAGATACCGGTCCGGCGTGGCCGAGAACGTCTCCGCCGTCGGGCAGTCCCGGGTATGGATGGTGACGCCCTTGCCCGTGCTGACGATGCCCAGGATCGGGTCCCCCGGCACCGGATGGCAGCACCCGGCGTAGTGGATGACCATCCCCGGCACCAGCCCGGTGATCGGCATGTTGTCCGCCCGGGTCGCCGTCCGCCCCGGCCGCACCGGCAGGCTGGGCAGCATCCGCGGCGCCCGCGGCGACTGCCGAAGCTCCGGATACGCCGCGTGCACCACGTCCTTCGGCCCGATGTTGCCGTTGCCCACGGCGACATACAGATCGTCCCGAGTCGCACATTTCAGCGTCTTCAGCGCCGCATCGAGCACCTTCTCCGACCCATCGAGCCCATCCTGCCGGAACGCCTTGGCCAGCGCCGCGCGGCCCTGGTCGATATGCG
>CAXTPG010000212.1:0-3463 GCA_964246015.1 uncultured Acetobacteraceae bacterium | reverse complement strand
GGATGTGGTTCAGGAAGTCGTGGTCGTTGTCGGCGTCGAAGGCGCCCCAGCCGCCATTGGCGCTCTGCATGCCCAGGACCCAGTCGCGGGCGCGGTTGACGGCTTCGGCGTGGGCTGGGTCGCCGTTGCGGTGGAGGAGCATGCCGACGACGGCGGTGTCGTCGACGTCGGGGTAGTGGGGGTTGGCGTATTGGAAGGCCCAGCCGCCGGGGGGGGCGTGCGGCCGGATGTCGGCCCAGTCGCCGCGGACGTCGGTGACCTGGCGGGCGGCGAGCCAGGCGCAGGCGGCGTCGACCTCGGGTGCGGCGGCGCCCTCGGCTTCGGCGACCGCGTGGCCGGCGAGGCTCGTGTCCCAGATGGGGGAGAGGCAGGGCTGGCAATAGGCCTCGTCGCCGGAGACGACCATCAGCTTGCGGACGCTGGCCCAGGCGGTGGCGGCCTCGGGGTGGTCGGGCGGGGTGCCGAGCGCGTCGAACATCATGACGCTGTTGGCCATGGCGGGGTAGATGGCGCCCAGGCCGTCCTCGCCGTTGAGGCGTTCCGTGACGAAGGCGACGGCCTGGTTGACGGCGCGCTGGCGGAGGCGAGTGGGGAACAGGGGTTCGGCGACGCGGACGACGCTGTCGACGGCCTTGAAGACGGGGCCCCAGGCGGAGCGGTAGGGACCGCGGATCCAGTCGGTGACCTCGTCCGGGGGGGTGCGGAAGAGTTCGGCGATGGTGATGCCGCGCGGGTTGCGGGCCTGCGGGCGTAGCGCCATCAGCACCAGAAGGGGGACGAGGACGGTGCGCGACCAGTAGCTGATCTTGCTGAGGTGGAAGAAGAACCACTTCGGCAGGTGCATGATCTCGACCGGCATCGCGGGGGTCGCGCGCCATGGGACGGCGCCGAACAAGGCGAGTTGGATGCGGGTGAAGACGTTGGTGCGCTCGGCGCCGCCGGCGGCGAGGATGGCGTCGCGGGCGCGGACCATGTGGGGGGCGGCGGGGTCGTCGCCGATGGCCTTCAGGGCGAAGTAGGCCTTGACGCTGGCGGAGAGGTTGAAGGCGCCGTCGTGGAAGAGCGGCCAGCCGCCGTGGTCGCCCTGGATGCGGCGGAGGTAGACGCCGATGCGGGCCTGCAGGGGTGGGTCGATGCGGTCGAGGTAGTGTTCGAGCAGGATGTATTCGGCGGGGATGGTCGCGTCGGCCTCGAGCTCGAAGACCCAGTGGCCGTCCTGGTTCTGCAGGCGCAGCAATGCGGCCGACGCGCCCTGGATGGCATCGTCGAGGGCCGGGTGGTTCCGGGAGAGGACCTCGGCTTGGTTGGATTCGCCGGGCAGGACGTTCACGGCGGCAGGCATCAGGTCAGGCATCGTGGTCTGGTCAGTACCTTAAAGCAGCGCAGCGGCGGCGGTCCGGCCGGACCTGATGGCACCTTCGATGGTCGCGGGCAAGCCGGTGGCCGTCCAGTCGCCTGCGAGGACGACGCCTTGTCGCGACGTTCGGGCGGGGGGGCGTCTGCCCTCCTGCTCCGGCGTTGCGGCGAAGGTCGCCCGTTTCTCTTTTACGACGCGATACTCCGGAATCCGTTCATGAAGTTGCAACGCGGTGGATACATCTTGCCATACCTGTTGCGCCAAAGCATCAGGGGGTGTGTCGATTCCGCTATTCCCGGCACTGATGGTTATGGACACGATGCCGGGTTTGACGAAAACCCACTCTGCGGTGCCGCCGACGAGGCCCATGAAGCCGGCGGGACCGGGATCGGCGTCGATTCGGAAATGGACGTTCAGGATGGCCTGGAAGCTGTCGGGCGTGTCGAGGCCGGGGAGGAGGGTGGCGGCGACGGGGGCGGGGACGGCGAGGATGATGGCCTCGTCGGGTCCGGCGTTCAGGTCGTCGAGGTCGGCGATGCGGCTGCCGAGGCGGACCTTGGCGCCGCGGGCGGCGAGCCAGGCGAGGGCCGGGTCGACGAAGGTCTCGGACAGGCCTTCACGCGGGAAGGCGGGGATGCAGGCGGCGCCGCCGGCGGCCAGGGTTTCCTGCACGACGGCGCCGAGCAGGCGGGCGCTGGCCTGGTCGGGCGGGGTGTTGAGGGCGGCGATGGCGAGCGGCTCCAGCAGGCGGCGGTAGAGCACACCGGGGCGGAGCGCGTGGGCGACGGTGGTGCTGGCGGGGACCTTGTGCAGCAGCAAAGCGGGAACGGCGTCGCGGAGGGACATGCCGGGGACGCGGCGGCCGGGCACCAGGAGCCACCAGGGGATGGGACCGAGGTTGGGGCGGAGGGTCCAGCGCTCGCCGGTCTGGAGGTCCATGAAGGGGAAGAGGGGGGTGGGGGGTCCCATGAGGGTGTCGCGGGCGCCGACCTGGTCGAGGAAGGCGAAGGTGGCGCGGTTGCCGGACAGCAGGAGGTGGTTGCCGTTGTCGATGCGGCAGCCCAGCGCGCGGTCGAAGTAGGAGCGGCAGCGTCCGCCGGCGTGGGGGGCGGAGTCGTGGATGGTGACGGGGATGCCGGCTTCGGTGAGGGAGAGGGCGGCGGCGAGGCCGGCCAGGCCGGCGCCGACGATGTGGACGTGGGCGGGCATCAGGCGGAGCGCGCGGGGCGTGCGGCGGCTCGCGGGGCGGGGATCCCCGGATCAAGTCCCGGGATGACGTGCTTTGGCGGGTGGGGGGTCACAGGTGCCTCAGGGCGATCCAGAGCTTCTGCCATCTGGTGAGGCGGACGGGGATTTCGGGGTGGGACCAGCCGCGCTCGTGCAGGGCGTCGAGGAGGGCGGCGTAGGTGGCGCCCATGAGGCGGGCGGGCTTCATGGCGCGCTTGTCGCAGCGGAGCATGGCGGCCTGGGCCATGCCGAAGTGGCGGTGCGCCTGGGCGGCCATGCGGGCGCACAGGGCGGGCAGCGCGGGGTGTCCCATCAGCTCGTGCGGGTCGTGCGGCATTTCGGCGTCGTCGAGCCATTCGCGGGGGAAGTAGAGGCGGCCGCGGCCGGCGTCCTCGGCCACGTCGCGGAGGATGTTGGTGAGCTGAAGGGCGCGGCCCAGGTGCCAGGCGACCTCGTCGGCGGCGGGGGAGGCGTCGCCGAAGGCACGGACGGAGAGGCGGCCGACGGCGGCGGCGACGCGGTCGCAATAGAGGTCGAGGGTCGCCAGGTCGGGCGCGACGATGGGTTCGGCCATGTCCATGGCCATGCCGTCGATCACGGCGACAAAATCCTCCTGCCGGAGGGCGTAGCGCTGGATGGCGGGGGCGAGGACGCGGGTTACGGCGTCCTCGGTGCGGCCGGCGTAGAGGGCGGCGATGCGGTCGCGCCAGGTGGCGAGGCCGGTGATCTTCTGGTGCAGGGGGGCTGGTTCGTCGGCGACGTCGTCGACGATGCGGCAGAAGGCATAGATGGCGTACATGGCGGCGCGGCGGTCGCGCGGGAGGACCTTCATGCCGCGGTAGAACGACGTGCCGGCGCGCTTGACGATGGTCTCGACCT
>CAXTPG010000211.1:0-3521 GCA_964246015.1 uncultured Acetobacteraceae bacterium | reverse complement strand
TCGAACAGGGCAAGAAGAACGCGCCCTGCATCATCTTCATCGACGAGATCGACGCCGTGGGCCGGCATCGTGGCGCGGGGCTGGGTGGCGGCAACGACGAGCGTGAGCAGACCCTGAACCAGATGCTGGTCGAGATGGACGGGTTCGAGAGCAACGAGGGTGTGATCCTCATTGCCGCGACCAACCGTCCGGACGTGCTGGACCCGGCGCTGCTGCGGCCCGGCCGGTTCGACCGGCAGGTGGTCGTGCCGAACCCCGACGTGAACGGGCGGGAGAAGATCCTGCGCGTGCACATGCGGAAGGTGCCTTTGGCGAGCGACGTCGATCCGAAGGTGATCGCGCGCGGCACGCCGGGCTTCTCGGGCGCCGATCTGGCGAACCTGGTCAACGAGGCGGCGCTGCTGGCGGCCCGGCTGGGCAAGCGGGTCGTCGCGATGAGCGAGTTCGAGAACGCGAAGGACAAGGTCATGATGGGGGCGGAGCGCCGCAGCCTGGTCATGAGCGAGGCCGAGAAGCGGATGACGGCGTATCACGAGGCCGGCCATGCGCTGTGCGCGATCAACGACCCCGATTGCGACCCCGTGCACAAGGCGACGATCATCCCGCGCGGGCGGGCGCTGGGCCTGGTGATGAGCCTGCCCGAGGGTGACCGGCTGAGCGAGAGCAAGGCGCGGCTGGTCGCGCGGATGCGGATGGCGATGGGCGGCCGCGTCGCCGAGGAACTGGTGTTCGGTCCCGACCGGGTCAGCAACGGGGCGGCGGGGGACATCAAGCAGGCGACGCACATCGCCCGCACCATGATCACCGAGTGGGGCATGAGCGAGAAGCTCGGCATGATCGCGTACGGCGACAACAGCCAGGAGGTGTTCCTGGGGCACTCGGTCACGCAGGCGAAGAACGTGTCTGAAGCGACGGCGCGGGAGATCGACAGCGAGGTGAAGGCGGTGATCGATGCCGCGTACAACGGCGCGAAGGCCCTGCTGACGGAGCGGCTGGAGGAGCTGCACCGTTTGGCGCGCGGGCTGCTGGAATATGAGACGCTGTCGGGCGACGACATCCGCACGGTGCTGCGCGGCGACCCGGTGATCCGCAAGGTGGTGGACGAGCCCGCGGCGGAGAACCGCCGGGCCTCGGTCCCCAACAGCGGCTGGCCGACGCCGACGCCGGGCGGGCTGGGGCCGGCGCCGCAGCCGGGCTGACGATGCTGGAGAAGACGGGGGCCGGCGTCGAAAGCGCCGGCCCCTTTTTCATGTGCGAGCCGCTGGGGCTGCTGACGGGTGTCGATGCGGCGGCGGCGGTCGCGGCGGGGATCGCGTTGCCGCTGGCGGGGGGACCTTCGGCGTTCAGCCTGGTCCGGATCGACGGGTTGGTCGTGGGGGCCGTGGAGGCTGCGGCGGTCTGGCCCGGGCGGGTGCGGGCGTTGGCGGTGGCGGCCCCGGACTGGGCGGGGCTGGGGCCGGGGCCGCTGATCATGGGCATCGTGAACGTGACGCCCGACAGCTTCAGCGATGGGGGCGATCGGTTCGACCCGGACGTCGCGATCGCGGCGGGGCTGCGGATGCTGGACGAGGGTGCGGCCATCCTGGACGTGGGCGGGGAGAGCACCCGGCCCGGCGCGGCCGCGCTTGCTGTGGATGAGGAGCAGGCGCGGGTGCTGCCCGTGGTTGCGGCGTTGGCCCGGGCCGGGGCGGTCGTCTCCATCGATACGCGGAACGCGGCGACGATGGCGGCGGCGCTGGATGCGGGGGCGCGGATCGTCAACGACGTGACGGCGCTGGCGCACGATCCGGCGGCGGCGGCGCTGGTGGCCCGGCGCGGCTGCCCGGTCGTGCTGATGCACATGCGCGGCACGCCTTCGACGATGCGCGGGCTTGCGGTCTACGACGACATCGCGAACGAGGTGGTGGCCGAGCTGGCGGCCCGGGTTTCCGCGGCGGAGGCGGCGGGGGTGCGGCGGGAGGCCATCATGGTCGATCCCGGGTTCGGGTTCGCGAAGACGGCGGAGCAGAACGTCGAGCTGCTGCGCCGGATGGCGGCGCTGACCGGGTTGGGATGCGCGGTCATGGCGGGGATTTCGCGGAAGGCGGTGATCGGGATGCTGAGCGGGGAGGCGGTGGCGAAGCGGCGGGCGCCTGGATCGGTCGCGGCGGCGCTGTATGCGCTGGACCGCGGCGCGCGGGTGCTGCGGGTGCATGACGTGGCGGAGACGCGGCAGGCGGTTTCGGTGTGGGTCGGGTTGGCGGGGTAGGGTGTTTCGGTTGGATGGTGGTGGGATGCGGAGGGCCTTCCGCCCTACGGGGGTCGAACCTCAGGCGGCGGCGGCGCCGAAGCCGTACAGGCGGGCGGGATTGTCGACCAGCACGGCGTGGCGCATGAACTCGTCCGGGGCCCAGTCGGCCAGCAGGTCCAGCAGCGCGCCCGCCTGGGGCATGGTGTCCCAGGTGGCGACGTGGGGCCAGTCGGAGCCGTAGACGCAGCGGTATGGGGCCGCCTGCAGCAGCGCGTGGGCGAGGGGGGTGGCCTCGGCGTAGGGCGGCGGGCCCAGGCGGAACGCGCCGGAAAGCTTGACCCAGGCGCCGTCGCGCACGAGGCCCAGGAGGGATTGGAAGCCGGGCGAGGCGACGCCCAGGGCGGCGGGGAAGTGGCCCATGTGGTCTATCACGATCGGGACCGGAAGGCGGGACAGCCGGCCTGCCATGTCGGGGAGGGTGCGCGCGTCCAGCAGCAGTTGCAGGTGCCAGCCCATGTCGCCGCACAGGGCGCCGTATTCCTCCAGGCGGTCCAGGGTCATGCCGCCGCCATACAGGACGTTGAGGCGGACGCCGCGGACGCCGGCGTCCAGCAGGGCGTGCAACTCGGCTTCAGGGGCGTCCAGGCCGACGACCGCGACGCCGCGGAGGCGGCCCTGGTTGGCGCGCAAGGTCTTGGCGAGCAGGCGGTTGTCGGTGCCGTGGACGCTGACCTGAACCAGCACGCCGTAGGTCATTCCCGTTGCATCCAGCATCGCGAGGTAGGCGGCGGCCGTGGCCTCGGGCGGGGTGTAGCTGCGGGTTTGGACGAAGGGGTAGGTGGGTGGAAGGCCGATGACGTGGGCGTGGGTGTCGACGGCGCCGTGCGGCATGGCGAAGCGCGTCGGCGCGCGGGCCGGGAGCGGGGCGGGGCAGGGCGGGGCGTCCATCACGGTCCAGGGTCCTTGCTGATAGGCATCGAACTTTCCGCATACGAAAAAGGGGTCCGGACGAGCCGGACCCCTTCATGGAACGCGCAGGGTTACATTTCGGTGTAGGTGCCGTTCTTCCAGACGTAGAAGACGTAGTCGGCGCCGGTGATGTCGCCCTTCTTGTCGAAAGCGATGGGACCGATGACCGTGTCGGTCTTCATGCCGGGGGTGCGGAGGGCTGCTGCGACCTTCTTGGGGTCCGTGCTGTTGGCCTTCTTGACGCCGGCCGCCCAGGTCTGGATGGCGGCGTAGGTGTAGAGGGTGTAGCCCTCGGGGTCGAAGCCCTTCGCCTTGAACTGGG
>CAXTPG010000210.1:0-3690 GCA_964246015.1 uncultured Acetobacteraceae bacterium | reverse complement strand
ACCATCTTCGCCTGGCTGATCGGCCGGTAGTAGCAGTGCTGCATGTCCTCTTCGCGCGACCACAGCACCTTCACCGGTCGCCCCGGCACCTGCTTCGCCACCGCGACCGCAAGCCGCACGTAATCCTGCTGCCCCCGCCGCCCGAATCCGCCGCCCAGCGTGTACTTGTTCACCTTCACGTTGCCCAACGGCACGCCGGCGACCTCCGCCGCGGCCGCCATCGAAGCCTCGCCGTTCTGCGTCCCTACCCAGACCTCGACCTTGTCTCCATCCACAAGCGCCGTAGCGTTCATCGGCTCCAGGCACGCATGGTTCAGGAACGGCGTCGCATAGACGCCCTCCACCACCTTCGCCGCCGCCTTGATCGCTCCCTTCGCATCCCCGATCACATGCCCGGCGCCCGCCGTGTCGTCCGCCAACCCCTCCGCCAGCCGCGCCGCGATCGCCGCACTCGTCACCCCGGCCCCACGCCCCTCGTCCCACCGGATCACCAGGGCATCCAGCGCCGTCTTCGCCTGCCACCACGTGTCCGCCACCACAGCCACCGCAGACCCGTTCACGTCCAGCACATGCCGCACGCCCGGCCGCGCCAGCACCGGCGCCGCATCGAACCCGATCACCTTGCCCCCGAACACCGGGCTCTGCGCGATCGCCGCCGAAAGCATCCCCGGCAGCCGCACGTCGGCGCCATACATCTGCGCCCCGTTCGTCTTCTCCCGCACATCCAGCCGCGCCACCGGCTTCCCGATGATCGACCAGTCCGCCTGGGCTTTCAGCGGCACGTCCTTCGGCACCGGCAACCGCCCCGCCGCCTCCGCGATCGCCCCATACCGCACGCTGCGCCCCGAAGCCGGGTGCATCACGGCACTCTCCTTCGTCCGGCACTCGCTCGCGGGGACCCCCCATTGTGCCGCCGCCGCCTGCACCAGCATGGCCCGCGCCGCGGCGCCCCCCTGCCGCACATACTCCACGGACCCGCGCAGCCCGCGGCTGCCCCCCGTGCTCATATCCCCCCAGGCCCGCTTGTTCGCGAAGTTCACATGCGGCGGCACCAGCTCCGTCCGGATCAACGCCCAGTCCGCGTCCAGCTCCTCCGCGACCAACTGCGCCAGCCCCGTCAACGTCCCCTGCCCCATCTCCGACCGCGCGATCCGCACGATGGTCGTGTCGTCGGGCTGGATCACCACCCAGATCCCGACCTCCCGCCCTCCCATGCTCGTCTGCGCCGCAGCGCCCAGGCTCCCGCCCGGCACCCGCCACCCCAGCACGAACGCCCCCGCCACCCCGGCAAGGACGCTCCGGCGCCGAACCGCGGCCATCACGCGCGGCTCAGATCATGCTGCTTCAACGGCAGCGTTCGGATGCGCTTCCCCGTCGCCGCGAAGATCGCGTTCAGCACCGCCGGCGCCGCCACGGCAATCGTAGGCTCTCCCACCCCGCCCCAGAACCCGCCCGAGGGCGCCAGCACCGTCTCCACCTTCGGCATGTCCACCATCCGCGCGACCTCGTACGTGTCGAAATTCCCCTCCACGACCCGCCCCTTCTCGATGGTGTTCGCGCTGTACAACAAGGCGCTCAGCCCATAGACGAAGCTGCCCTCGACCTGCGCCACCACCTGGTCCGGATTGACGACATAACCGGGGTCCGTCGCCGCCACGATCCGATGCACCGTCAACTCCCCCTTCTTGCTCACCGAGACCTCGGCCACCGCCGCCGTGTAGCTCCCGAACCCGCAATTCTGGCACAGCCCCCGGAACACCCCCTCCGGCAACGGCTTTCCCCACCCCGCCTTCTCTGCGACCGCGTTCAGGATCGCCAGGTGCTTCGGGTTCTTAGAAAGGATGGCCCGGCGGAACTCCAGCGGGTCCTTCCCCGCCGCATGCGCCAACTCGTCCATGAAGCACTCGAGATACACGGCATTCTGGTTGTGGTTCACCCCGCGCCAGAACCCCACGGGCACATGCGTGTTCCGCATCGCGTGGTCGATCAACAGGTTCGGGATCGCCGTGTAGCCGAACTCCGTCGGGCCCAGCCCCTGGAATTGCGCCGGGTCGAGCCCGTTCTGGATGCGCGCCGGGAACAGGTAGGCCACGATGCTCTGCCCGCTGATCCGCACATGCAGCGCCTCCAGCTCCCCGCTCTCGCTCAGCGCCGCCGTCATCTTGCACTGCGTGATCGGGCGGTAGAACCCGTGCTGCATGTCCTCCTCACGCGACCAGATCAGCTTGATGGGCCGGCCCGGCACCGCCTTCGCCAGCGCCACCGCCTGCCGCGTGTAGTCCTGCTGCCCACGCCGCCCGAACCCGCCGCCCAGCAGGAACTTGTTCACCCGCACCTTGTCGAGCCCGACCCCCGCCGCCTCGGCCGCCGCCGCAAGCGTCGCGTCGCCGTTCTGGGTCCCGACCCAGACCTCGATCACCCCGTCCTTCCACAACGCCGTGCAGTTCATCGGCTCCAGCGTCGCGTGGTTCAGGAACGGGCTGCCATACACCGCCTCCACCGTCCGCTTGGCCTTCGCCAGCACCCCCGGCGCATCCCCGATCCTGTGCCCCAGCGCCGCCTCCGGCGCAGTCAGCCCCTCCGCCAGCCGCGCCGCGATCACCTTGTCGTCGATCGCCGCATTCGGACCCTCGTCCCACGTCACCGGCAGCTTCTCCAGCGCCAGCTTCGCCTGCCACCACGTGTCCGCCACCACCGCGACGGCATTGTCCCCCACCGCGAGCACGTGCCGCACGCCCGGCATCCCCGAAACGCTCTTCGCGTCGAACCCGCCCAGCTTCCCCCCGAACACCGGCGACTGCGCGATCGCCGCGTTCAGCATCTCCGGCAGCTTCACGTCGATCGCGTACTGCGCGCTGCCGTTCGTCTTCTCGACCGTGTCCAGCCGCGGCAACGGCTTGCCGATGATCGTCCACTCGGACGGCTGCTTCAGCACGACGTTCGTCGGCACCGGATGCTTCGCCGCCGCTTCCGCCAGCACGCCGTACCGCAGGCTCCGCCCCGTCGCCGTATGCGTCACCGCCCCCGCATTGGCCCGGCACTCCGCCGCGGGAACCCCCCACCGCTCCGCCGCCGCCCGCACCAGCATCGTCCGCGCCGCCGCACCCCCCTGCCGCACGTAGTCGACCGACATCCGGATGCCCTGGCTCCCGCCCGTCAGCATGTCCCCCCATGCCCGCTTCGTCGCCTGGTTCAGCTCCGGCGGCACATACTCGGTCGTCACCTTCGACCAATCGGCCTCAAGCTCGTCCGCCACAAGCTGCGCCAGCCCCGTCAGCGTCCCCTGCCCCATCTCCGACCGCGCGATCCGGATCACCGTCGTGTCGTCCGGCTTGATCACCACCCAGATCCCGACCGGAGTCCCCCCCGCCGAAACCGGAGTCATCGGCGCCGCCGCCCCTTGGGCCGCCGCCTCCATCACCCCCCCGGGCAGGCTCCACCCCAGCGCCAACCCGCCCCCCGCGGCCGAAACGGCCCCCAGGAACCCCCGGCGCGAAACCGCGCCCACGATCAGGCCTTCCCGGCGGCGACGGCGTGGATCGCCTGGCGGATCCGCTGATACGTGCCGCACCGGCAAATGTTCGTCATCGCCTCGTTGATCTCGGCGTCCGTCGGCTGCTTCTTTTCCGCCAGCAGCGACACCGCCGCCATGATCTGCCCGCTCTGGCAATACCCGCACTGCGGCACCTG
>CAXTPG010000209.1:0-3760 GCA_964246015.1 uncultured Acetobacteraceae bacterium | reverse complement strand
GTCCCTACGCCGGCATGACCCGGATCAGGTTGCACAGGGTCACCGCGTTGCCGTGATGGCGGGCGGACTCTCAGCCCCCTAGCGGGGCCCCCCTCGGAGTGGAGAAGGTCGGGCGTTCGGGGCGGGTTGTCAATGATGCGGTGGCGGTTGATTTAGTGCATCACGTATATTGACGTCCAGGATTGCCGGTGTACAGTATTGTCGTGGACATCAGCTTCGACCCGGCAAAGCGGGACGCCACCCTATCCAACCGGGGGCTCGACCTTGCGGACGCAGGACGGGTGTTCGAGACGGCGACCGTGACGGTCGAGGACACCCGGTTCGAATACGGTGAGGTCCGCTACATAACGGCCGGGCATCTGGTTGGACGATGCGTCGTTCTGGTCTGGACCCCACGCGGCGGCACACGCCGCATCATCTCCATGAGGCATGCATATGCAGACGAAGAAGAAGCCTGGTTTGGCGGAGTGGACTGACCCGGACGATGCACCGCGGTTGACGGCCGCGATGCTTGGCGATGCCGAGGTGTTCGCGGGGGACACCTTCGTGCGCCGCGGCCGGGGTCGGCCGCCGACGGGGAACGCGAAGGAGCAGATCAGCATCAGGCTGGACCGGGATGTGCTGGCCCGGCTGCGCGAAGCAGGGCCTGGCTGGCAGGTACAGGTCAATGAGTTGCTGCGCGTTGGACTTGGCTTGGCCGCTTCATCGAGCGCGCCCAAAACGTTGAGCGACGAATCAGGCGCCGCGGAGTGGGCTTACGGGGATACTCGTACTGGCCGGGCGTTCGTGCGTGGAAAGTAGATAGCGGCCCGCCTCTTGCTTGACCCGATCCCGGCCGGAGCCGAAACTCCCGTCACCCCCTCGCAGGAGACCGCCATGAACGTCGCAACGTCCCCCAAAGCCTTGTCCGGCGTCTCGGACGAGGAATGGAAGGTCCGGTGCGATCTGGCGGCGCTCTACCGCGTCGTCGCGTATCACCGCATGACCGACCTCATCTACACCCACATCAGCGTGCGGGTGCCGGGGCCGGAGCACCATTTCCTGATCAACCAGTATGGCGTGATGTTCCACGAGATGCGGGCGTCGGACCTGGTGAAGATCGACATGGACGGCAATATCATCGAGGACGGCCACCAGTCGAAGCGCCGGGTCAACGCGGCCGGGTTCTGCATCCATTCGGCCATCCACATGGCCCGGCATGACCTGGCGTGCGTGATCCACACGCACACCGCCGCCGGAATGGGCGTGGCGGCGCAGCGGCAGGGGCTGCTGCCGATCAGCCAGCACGCGCTGAAGTTCTACGGCAAGCTGGCGTATCACGGCTACGAAGGCGTGGCGCTCGACCTCGACGAGCGGGAGCGGCTGGTGGCCGACCTTGGGCCGCACAGCGCGATGATCCTCGCGAATCACGGCCTGCTCTGCGCCGGGCGGACGGTGCCGGAGGCGTTCAACAACATTTATTACCTGGAGCGGGCGTGCCAGGCCCAGATCGCGGCGCTGTCGGGCGGGTGCGAGCTGGTGATCCCGTCGCCGGAGGTGTGCGCCCATACGGCCAAGCAGTTCGAGGGCGACGGGAACCCGGACCGCTACGACTTCATGTGGGAGAGCTGCCTGCGGCTGATCGAGGATAGCCGGCCCGACTACCGCAGCTGATCCGGTGTATGCGGACACGCTGATCGAGGGCCGCATCTGGTGCGGGCTTCGGGATGGTTGGGCGGAGGCGCTGGCGATCCATGGCGGGCGGATCGTGGCGGTGGGGCAGCGGGCGGCGGTGCGGGCGCTGGCGGGGCCCGGCACGCGGCGGATGGAGCTGGGCGGGCGGGTCGCGATCCCTGCGTTCAACGACGCGCACCAGCATCTGCTGCCGTTGGGGCTGGGCATGCTGCACGTGAACGTGCGGCCGGAGCGGGTGCGGACGCTGGATGCGCTGCTGGCCGCCGTGCGGGACGCGGCGGCGTCGGCGCCCGCAGGGGCGTGGGTGCTGGCGCGGGGGTATGACCACAACGAGCTGGACGTGCGGCGGCATCCCACGCTGGAGGAGCTGACGGCGGCGGCGCCCGACAACCCGGTGCTGGTGCGGCGCACCTGCGGCCACATGGCGGTCGCGAATGCGGCGGCGCTGGCGATGGCGGAGGTGGGACACAACACGCCCGACCCGGAGGGGGGCGTGATCGAGCGCCGGGCGGGACGGCTGACGGGGCTGTTCCAGGAGCGGGCGATGCGCCTGCTGTACGACCACGTGCCCGAGCCCGACGACGCGGCGCTGGTCGACGCGATCGAGCGCGCCGGGCGGCACATGAACGCGCTGGGGTTCACCGCGGTGATGGACGCCAACGTGGGCATGGCGGCGGGAATGCGGGAGATCGCGGCGTATCGGACGGCGCTGGATACGGGACGGCTGCCGGTGCGGACCTGGGCGTGCCTGGCGGGCAATCCGGAGGGGATCGCGGATGCGGCGTGGGCGGCGGGGGTGCGGCCCGGGGATGGCGGGGACATGCTGCGCTTCGGGGCGATGAAGGTGTTCGCGGACGGATCGGCGGGCGGGCTGACCGCTGCGATGCATGATCCGTACTTGCAGGGCGGGACGGGCGTGTTCTGCTTCCCGGACGCGACGATGCACGCGCTGCTGGGGCGATACCATCGGGAGGGATGGCAGCTCGCGATCCATGCGATCGGGGATGCGGGGATCGAGCAGGTGCTGTCGGGGATGGAGGCAGCGGATACCGCGGCGCATCCGGTCGCGGGGCGGCGGCACCGGATCGAGCATTGCGGGTTCCTGACGCCGTCGCAGATGGCGCGGATGGCGGCGCGAGGGATCGAGCCGGTGCCGCAGCCGGTGTTCATGTACGAGTTTGGGGATCTGTATGTGACGAACGTGGGCGAGGCGCGGGCGGCGGCGGCCTACCCGATGCGGCGCTGGCTGGATGCCGGGCAGAACCCGGCGGCGAGTTCCGACGCGCCGGTTTCCAGCGCCGATCCGTTCCAGAATATCTACACGATGGTCACGCGGCGGACCAACCGGGGAACGGTGATCGGGGCGGAGGAGGCGATCAGCCTGGAGGAGGCCGTGCACTGCCTGACGTGGTGCGGGGCGTACACGCAGTTCGCGGAGGATCGGCGCGGGCGGTTGCGGCCGGGGTATCTGGCGGATGTGACGGTGTTGTCGCGGGACATCTTCGCCGATGGGGTGGATGGCGTGCGGGACGCGGAGGCGGACCTGGTGCTGCTGGGCGGCCGGGCCGTGTTCGACCGGCATGGCGCCATGGCGTGATCCGCCACATCGTCCAGCGGGTGCTGCTCAGCGTGCCGGTGCTGCTGGGGGTGCTGCTGATCGGGTTCCTGCTGATGCAGGTGGTCCCGGCGGACCCGGCGACGGTGCGCGCCGGGCCGAGCGCGACCGCGGAGGTGGTGGCGGCGATCCGCGCGGATCTGGGGCTGGACAAGCCGTTGCCGGTGCAGTTCGCGCTGTATCTGGCGCGCCTGGTGCGGGGGGACCTGGGCGTGTCCGTCATCAACAACATCCCGGTGGCGCAGGAACTGGGGAACACTGTGGGGTCGACGCTGGAGCTGATGCTGGCGAGCCTGTTCTGGTCGGTGCCGTTGGGGATCGGGCTGGGCACGCTGGCGGCATACCGGCGGGGGCGGTGGGTGGACCGGGTGGTGATGGCGTTCAGCGTGGGCGCGGTGTCCGTTCCCGTGTTCTTTCTGGGGCTGGTGCTGATCTGGTTCGTGGGGTTCCGGTGGCAGTTGCTGCCGTTCA
>CAXTPG010000208.1:0-3779 GCA_964246015.1 uncultured Acetobacteraceae bacterium | reverse complement strand
TATGTCCCGTCGCTGCCAGTTCACCGGCAAGGGCGTGCAGTCTGGCAACAATGTCAGCCACGCGAACAACAAGAGCCGCCGCCGCTTCCTGCCCAACATGCAGCAGACCTCGCTCGTCTCCGACATCCTGGGCACCACCGTGCGCGTCCGCCTGACCACGCACGCCATCCGCACGATCGAGCATAATGGCGGCCTCGACAGCTTCCTGCTCGGCACGCCGAATCGCGACCTGCCGACGCCCGCGCAGGTGCTGAAGCGCCGCATCGTCCGCAGCCAGGCCAAGCGCGCCCTGGCTGCCGCGCCCGCCGGCTAGCACGACCCGTCGGACCGGCCCCGGCGGCGGTCGGGGCATGGTCCCCCTGGCACTCAAGCGGTTCGGGCATCGCGTCCGCTTCCGCCCGGCGACGGCGCCCGCATCGCTGCTGGTGCGCCTGCCGGACGGCCGCGGCATCGCGGTCGAGGAATACGGGGATCCCGCCGGCCCCGTTGTGCTGTATTTCCATGGCTGGCCGGCCTGCCGCCTGGAAGCCGGGCTGATCCCCGACCTGTCCGCCCGGCTGCTGTCGTTCGACCGGCCCGGCTATGGCCGCTCCACTCCGCAACCCGGCCGCACCCTGCTGGATTGGCCTCGGGATGTCGCCTACGTCGCTGATCGGCTCGGCCTCGACCGGTTCCACGTCGTCGGCCTGTCCGGCGGCGGTCCCTACGCGGCCGCCTGCGCCCATGCGATGCCGGACCGGGTGATCTCGCTGGCGCTTGTCAGCCCCGTGCCGCCGGCCCACGCCGTCTCGAAGCGCGCGCCCGGCGTCGGCCACCTGTTCCGCCTCGGCCGCTACCCGCGCCTGGCCCGGCGCATCTTCGCCTTCGCCCGCCCGCTGCTGCGCCGCCGCATCATCACCCCCCGCACCATCGTCGGCCGCGGCCTGCCCGCCGCCGACCGCGCGATGCTGACGCCCGAGACGATGGCAGGCCTCGCCCGCGTGTGGCGCGAGGGCTTCGGCCGCGGCATCATGGGCGCATTGTCCGACGCCGAGATCTATGCCCGCGACTGGGCCTTCCCGCTGGATGCCATCCGCGTCCCCACCAGCCTGTGGTACGGCGCCCAGGACTCGCTCATCCCCGAATCCGCCCTCGCCCCGTATGCGGCGATTCCCGGCATCCGCTGGCATGTGCATCAGGGCGAGGGCCACTACTCCCTCGTGCTCCGCCACGCCCACGAGATGCTGGCGGAGTTGACGGCCACGCCGTAGCTCAGCTGTCGAGCACGCTGTCCCAATACAGGTAGTCGCGCCAGCTTTCGTGCAGGTAGTTGGGGGGAAACGCCCTGCCGTTCTCCTGCAGCTCCCACGTCGACGGCTGGGCCGGGGTCAGGCGCGGGTGCATGTGGCACTCCCGCGGGAGCTTGCTGCCCTTGCGCAGGTTGCAGCCGCCGCACGCGGTCACGACGTTCTCCCACGTCGTCCGCCCGCCCCGGCTGCGCGGGATCACGTGGTCGAACGTGAGATCCTGGGTGGGGTAGCGGTCGCCGCAGTACTGGCAGCTGAATGCGTCCCGCAGGAACACGTTGAACCGCGTGAAGGCGGGACGCCGGGCTGCGGGGATGTAGTCCTTCAGCGCGATGACGCTGGGCAGGCGCATCGCCATGCTGGGCGAGTGGACCTCGTCATCGTATTCGCTCAGCACCGAGACGCGGTCGAGGAACACCGCCTTCACCGCATCCTGCCATGACCAGACGGACAACGGAAAATAGGATAGCGGCCGGAAGTCCGCGTTAAGGACCAGCGCAGGATAGTGCAGACCGCCGTCGGGCAATGCGCTCTCCTTCAATCGGAGACGCCCAGCCTTGTCGACCCGAACCTAAGACGAGCCGCCAAGTCTTGTGCGCCGCCGAACCGCTGTTCTTATCGCACCGCACCTATAGGCCGGCAAGCCGGGGTGGGTCTTGTCATGTGTTCGTCATTCGGGTCCGCTGTTGTCCCATGCTGAATCCAGCCGGTTCAAGCGCATGATCGTCACCCGCTTCGCCCCCAGCCCGACGGGGCTGCTGCACCTGGGCCACGCCGCGGCCGCCCTGTTCGCGTGGCGCGCAGCCCGCGACTCGGGGGGACGCTTCCTGCTGCGGATCGAGGACATCGACCCGGGCCGCTGCCGGCCCGAATACGCGGACGCGATCCGGCACGACCTGGCCTGGTTGGGCCTGCACTGGGACGGCCCGGTCCGCATGCAGTCCCGCCACCTCCCCGACTACGCGGCCGCCCTGGGCAGGCTTCACGCCATGGGCCTGCTGTATCCCTGCTTCTGCACCCGCGCCGCCACCGCGCGGGAGGTCGCGGACGCCGGCCACGCACCCCATGGTCCGGACGGCACGCCCGTCTACCCCGGCACCTGCCGTGGCCTGTCCGCGGCGGAACGCGCCGACCGGCTCGCCGCCGGCGCCCCGCACGCCCACCGGCTCGACATGGCGGGGGCCACGCGGCGCGCCGGGCCGCTCGACTGGCATGAGTCGGGGGAAGGCAGGGTCGCCTGCCAGCCCGAGGCATTCGGAGACGTCGTGCTGGCCCGCAAGGATGTGCCGGCCAGCTACCATCTGTGCGTAACCCACGACGACGCGCTGCAGGGCGTGACGCTCGTCACCCGCGGCGCCGACCTGCGTCCGGCCACGAGCGTCCACCGCCTGCTGCAGGCCCTGCTGGGCTGGCCGGAACCCGCCTACGCCCACCATCCGTTGCTGCTGGACGCCGCGGGCCGCCGCCTGTCGAAGCGCGACGGCGCGCCCTCGTTGCGGGCCCTGCGCGAGGCAGGCGCCACGCCCGACGAAACCCGCACGCTGGCCCTTTCCTGACGTGAGAGGGAGAGGGGCTTACGCCGCGAGCACCTTCTGCACCTGCTCGCCGAGGCCCTCGATCCCCACCTTCAGCGTCTCGCCGCCCTTGAGGTAGCGCGGGGGCTTCTTGCCCATGCCCACGCCCGGCGGCGTGCCGGTGCTGATGATGTCGCCGGGGAAGAGGGTGATGAAGTGGCTGGTGTAGCTGACGAGCTTCGGCACGTTGAAGATCATCGTCTTCGTGCTGCCGTCCTGCATCCGCTCGGCATCGACGTCGAGCCACATATGGAGCCCGTGCACGTCCGCGATCTCGTCCTTCGTCACCAGCCAGGGGCCGGTGGGTCCGAACGTGTCGCAGCCCTTGCCCTTGTCCCAGGTGCCGCCGCGCTCGATCTGGAATTCCCGCTCGCTGACGTCGTTCACCACGCAATACCCGGCGACGTAGTCCATCGCCGCATTCTCGGGCACGTAGCTCGCCTTCTGCCCGATGACGATGCCCAGTTCGACCTCCCAGTCCGTCTTCTTGCTGCCCCGGGGGATCTGCACGGCGTCGTTGGGCCCCTGGAAGGCGCCGAGCGACTTCAGGAAGATGATGGGCTCCTTCGGGATCGCCGCCCCGGTCTCGGCCGCGTGGTCCGCGTAGTTCAGGCCGATGCAGACGAAGTTGATCGGCCGCGGCACGCAGGGGCCGATGCGGCCCGGCGCGGCGACGGGCAGGCTGGACGGGTCGATGCTGGCGAGGGATTGCAGCCCCGCCGGGGAAAGGACGTCCGCGGTGAAGTCAGCGACGACCTTCGACAGGTCGCGGATCGATCCGTCCGGCGCCATCATGGCCGGCTTCTCGGCGCCCGGGGCGCCCACGCGCAAGAGTTTCATTCGATGTCTCCTACAGGGTCCAGCCGCCGTCGATGACGATGGTCTGGCCGGTGATGAACTGCGTCTCGTCGGACCCGAG
>CAXTPG010000207.1:0-3829 GCA_964246015.1 uncultured Acetobacteraceae bacterium | reverse complement strand
TGCCGAGGTCGATGGCCATGTCGGCAGACATGATCCCCAGCAGGCGTCCGAACATGAAATTATCCTTGGATGCGGCATAGAGGGCCGGGCGTCCGGCGGCGGGGTGGGCTTAGCGGTGTGGACCCGATGGGGCAAGGGCCGAGCGTCACGATGGCGTGTGGACAGGGGTTCGACACAGGCCCGCCATGGTCCCGTCACGGTCTGCCGCGTTTATGCCTCGCTAGAAACCGGCAAGTGGAGGTACAATCATGCGGATGGTGGTGACGACGGCCCTGATGGCAGGCATGGCGTTCTCGCTCGCGGCATGCGGCGAGACGCCGGGCACGCGCGCGGTGACGGGCGGCCTTCTGGGCGCGGGCGCGGGTGCGGCGGTGGGGGCGGCCACGGGCGGCAATCCCGGCACGGGCGCCTTGATCGGCGGCGGCGTCGGCGCGGTCGGCGGTGCGGTCACGACCCCGTCGCGACGGTATTGAACGGAGGTATGTCCATGCGTAACAAGGCATTGCTGAGCTTGGTGCTGGTTTCGGGCCTTGGCCTGACGGCCTGCACGAACCCCTACGATCCCGGCCAGCGCGCCGTGGGCGGCGGGCTGATCGGCGCCGGAGCGGGCGCGGCACTCGGCGGGATCGCCGGTGGCGGCCGCGGTGCGGCGATCGGCGCCCTGGCCGGTGGCGCGATCGGCGCGGTGGGCGGTGCGGCGACGACCCCGACGCCGCCGCCGCAGCAGTACTATCAGCAGCCCGCCCCGGCCTACTACCAGCCGGCGCCGCAGCCCTACTACCAGCCGCGCTACGGCTACTGAGGCCTGAGGCCCTCTCCCGGTGGGAGAGGGCTTCGCGCTGTCAGGCCGAAAGCGCCTCCGGCTCGGTCCGCGCGCGCTTCACCAGCAGCTTGTTCAACGCGTGGACGTAGGCCCGGGCGGACGCGACGATCGTGTCGGTGTCGGCACCCTGGCCGTCCACCATCTTCCCGCCCTCTTCCAGCCGGACCGTCGTCTTGGCCTGCGCGTCCGTGCCCTCTGTCACCGCGCCCACGCTGAACAGCACCAGCCGCGCCTCGTGCGGGAACAGCGCGCGGATGGCGCGGAACGTCGCATCGACGGGGCCGTCGCCGCTTTCCGTGGCCTCGACGACCTGGCCGTCGATCTCCAGCTCCAGCACCGCGCGCGGCGGCGATTTGCTGCCGGCGTGCAGGTCCAGCGAGACGAACCGGATGCGCTGGTTGTCGCGCCCGACCTCGTCGTCCACCAGGGCCGAGATGTCCTCGTCGTAGACGACCTTCTTGCGGTCCGCGAGGTCCTTGAAGCGCCGGAACGCGTCGTTCAGCTTGTTGTCGCCGACCTCGCCATAGCCCAGCGCCCGCAGCTTGTCGCGGAAGGCGGCCCGGCCCGAGTGCTTGCCCATGACCAGGCTGCTCTTGCTCCAGCCCACGCTCTCCGGCGTCATGATCTCATACGTGCCGGCATGCTTCAGCACGCCGTCCTGGTGGATGCCGCTTTCGTGCGCGAAGGCGTTGCGGCCGACGATGGCCTTGTTGGGCTGCACGTCGAAACCGGTGATGGTGCTCAGCAGCTTGCTGACCCGGAGGATCTGCGTCGTCTGGATGGCGTGGACATAGGGCGCCGCGTCCGGGCGGGTCCGGATCGCCATCACGATCTCCTCGAGCGCCGCGTTGCCGGCGCGCTCGCCGATGCCGTTGATGGTGCACTCGATCTGCCGCACCCCGGCCCGCACGGCCGCCAGCGTGTTGGCGACGGCCAGGCCCAGGTCGTTGTGGTTGTGGGTGGACAGGACGATGCTGTCCGCGCCGGGCACGCGTTCGCGGAGCATGGTGAAGATGCGGGTCATGTCCTCGGGCACCGCATAGCCGACGGTGTCGGGCACGTTGATGGTTGTGGCGCCGGCCTTGATCGCGGCCTCGACGCAGCGGCACAGGAAGTCGGGCTCGGTGCGGCTGCCGTCCTCGGCCGACCACTCGACGTCGTCCGTGTGCTGCCTTGCCAGCGCGACGGAGCTGGCGGTGAGTTCGAGAACCTGGTCCGGCTCCATCCGCAGCTTGTATTTCATGTGCAGCGGGCTGGTGCTGAGAAAGACGTGGATGCGGCGGCGTTCGGCCGGTCGCACCGCCTCTGCCGCGCGCAGGATGTCGGCCTGGCCGGTACGGGCCAGACCGCAGATGACGGGGCCCTTAACCGTCCGTGCGATCTCCTGCACGCTCTCGAAGTCGCCGATGGAGGCGATGGGGAAGCCGGCCTCCATCACGTCGACGCCCAGGGACGCCAGCGCCTCCGCCATGCGCAGCTTTTCGCCGAGGTTCATGGAGAAGCCCGGCGACTGCTCGCCGTCGCGCAGGGTGGTGTCGAATATGATGACGCGGTCGTCGGCCAGGCGGCCGAAACTGGGGTGGTCGATGCTCATGTCGTGGTCCTCGGCGGTCGGAAGTGGCTACGGCTGTCCCAGGGTCCCCTGAGCGTAGCCGGCCGTCAGCCGAGCGTGGCGCTCAGGGGCGGATAAGTCGAAGAAGGAGCCCGAGGCCGAGTGCGCGGCATGCGGCATGGCCCGGCGCCGGGGCGAACCCGCGCAGCATGCAGCCCGGCAGGGGCAGCGTCGTGACCATGGCGGAACGCTACTGCGCCGGGCGGCGGCGCGCAACCCGTTTGGATGGGCGCGGTTTCCGTGACTATGGTGCGGGACAACCGATCGAGGGGTCCAGCCGTGCCAAAAGGCTACATCCTGGCGCAGGTCGACGTGCCGGATCCGGAGGCCTATCGCGCTTCCGGCTACATGAAGATGGCCGAGGACAGCGTGGCGGCGTTCGGCGGCCGGTTTCTGGTCCGGGGCGGAGGGCCGGTCGTGCTGGAGGGGGACGGCGTCCCCGACCGGATCGTGATCCTGGAGTTCCCGTCGCCCGAGGTCGCGCGGCAGTTCTACGACAGCGAGCAGTATCGCCCGGCCATCGCGCTGCGGCAGAGCCTGTCCCGTGCTCGCCTGGTGCTGCTGACGGAGTACGAGCCTACCGGATGACGCCGTAGCTGGGCGCGCCGAGACCGGGGCAGGAGCACGGGGTGCCGACCTGGCCCGGCACCGGCAGCACGCATGTATAGAACCCAGCCGAGCACTGCCCGCTGAAATAGGCCTGGCCCGGCGGCGGCAGCGGGGGCGGCGCGGCAACGCAGCCCCCGAGCGCCAGCGCGGACAGGATGGCGACGGGACGGATCACGCGCGCGAACGGCATGGCTTCATTCTCCTGGACGCCATGCCGAACGCCGCATGGCCGCTTCAGTTCTTAGCTTTGTCGACGAGCGCGTTCTTCGCAATCCACGGCATCATGGCGCGAAGCCGCTCGCCCACCGCCTCGATGGGGTGTTCGCTGAGGCGGCGGCGGGTGGCCTTGAAGCTGGACTGGTTGACCTTGTTCTCCAGCATCCAGTCGCGGGCGAACTTGCCGCTCTGGATGTCTTCCAACACGCGCTTCATCTCGGCCTTCGTCTCGCTGGTGATGATGCGGGGGCCGGTGACGTATTCGCCGTACTCGGCGGTGTTGCTGATGGAGTAGTTCATGTTGGCGATGCCGCCCTCGTAGATGAGGTCGACGATCAGCTTCACTTCGTGCAGGCACTCGAAGTAGGCCATTTCGGGGGCGTATCCGGCCTCGACGAGGGTTTCGTAGCCGCCCTTGATGAGTTCGACGAGGCCGCCGCAGAGGACGACCTGCTCGCCGAACAGGTCGGTTTCGCACTCTTCCTTGAACGTCGTCTCGATGATGCCGGCGCGTCCGCCGCCGATGGCGCTGGCGTAGGAGAGGCCGACCTCGAGCGCGTTGCCGCTGG
>CAXTPG010000206.1:0-3847 GCA_964246015.1 uncultured Acetobacteraceae bacterium | reverse complement strand
CCGTCAGCGACGTCTTGCCATGGTCGACGTGACCGATGGTGCCGATGTTGCAGTGCGGCTTGTTCCGCTCGAATTTAGCCTTCGCCATCTGACTTACTCCGTCGCCCGCCTGCGTGGCGGTGCCTCAGGTTGCAACAGTTACCAGCGGTAGTGGCTGAAGGCCTTGTTGGCCTCCGCCATCCGGTGGGTGTCCTCACGCTTCTTCACGGCCGACCCACGGTTGTTCACCGCGTCGTGCAGCTCGTTCGAAAGCCGTTCCTCCATCGTGTGCTCGCCACGCTTGCGCGCACTGTCGATCAGCCACCGGATCGCCAACGCCTGCCGGCGCTCCGTCCGAACCTCGACCGGCACCTGATACGTCGCGCCACCGACCCGGCGCGACCGCACCTCGACCGCCGGCTTCACGTTGTCCAGCGCCTCGTGGAACAGCCGGACCGGGTCCGCCTGCGGCCCGCCGCGCTTCTTCAGCACGTCCAAGGCCCCATACACGATGCCTTCGGCGGCGCTCTTCTTGCCGTCGTACATCAGCGCGTTCATGAAGCGCGTCACCACGGTATCCCCGAACTTCGCGTCCGGCAGAATCTCGCGCTTGACCGCTTTGCGGCGTCGGCTCATCTCGCCCTCCCTCTACTTCGGCCGCTTCGCGCCATACAGCGACCGGCGCTGACGACGCTTCGGAAGGCCCTGCGTGTCCAACACGCCGCGCAGGATGTGGTAGCGCACGCCCGGCAAGTCCTTCACGCGCCCGCCGCGGATCAGCACGACGCTGTGCTCCTGCAGGTTGTGCCCCTCGCCAGGGATGTAGCTGACCACCTCGTAGCCATTGGTCAGCCGCACCTTCGCGACCTTCCGCAGCGCCGAGTTCGGCTTCTTCGGCGTCGTCGTGTACACGCGAGTGCACACGCCGCGCTTCTGCGGGCAGCCCTCGAGCGCCGGCACCTTGTTGCGCTTCGGTGCGGGCTCACGCCCATTGGCAATCAACTGGTTGATGGTCGGCATACGCCTCTTCCGATCCCTGTGCCTGCCCGCCCCCACCAAGCCGCCGCCGATCACAGAAAAGCCCCGCAGCCCGGGAAGAAACCCGTCCGCGAAGCCAGCGAGCACAAGACCTGAGCGACCCCGAAGGGCTGCGGCGCCATGCGCAATCTGCAATCTGCGACAACCCGGAAAGCGCGGGTCCGTCGAGGGGGCGATGCCTACGCCCACCCGCCCGGCGCGTCAACACCTGATCGACGCCACAGCGATGCATAGCCGCCGCAGCAGCCCTTACACCCCATCCCGCCACGCCCGCGTAGGGTGGGTTGCCGTTCGCAATCCACCAACATCGGACCTCCTTGGCCTCTACGGCAACCCGGCCCCCCCGGACGCCCCGTAAACCTGCCCCGTCGCATAGCTCGCATCCGCCGCCGCAAGCTGCACGTAGATCGAGGCAAGCTCCACCGGCTGTCCCGGCCTGCCCATCGGCGTCATCTTCCCGAACGACTCCAGCTTTTCCTGGCTCGCCCCCCCGCTCACCTGCAGCGGCGTCCAGATCGGCCCCGGCGCCACCCCGTTCACCCGAATCCCCCTGGGCGCCAACTGCTTCGCCAAAGACCGCACATAATTCGTCGTCGCCGCCTTCGTCTGCGCGTAATCATACAGGTCCGGAGTCGGGTCCGTAGCCTGTTCCGACGTCGTCCCGATAATCGCCGAACCCGGCGGCAGATGCGGCAACGCCGCCTTGATGATCCAGAACGGCGCGTAGATGTTCGTCTTGATCGTCGCGTCGAACGCATCGCTCGAAATGTCCAGGATCGACGCATGCGCCTGCTGCCGCGCGGCATTGCTGACCAGGATATCCAGCCCCCCCAGCCCCGCCACCGCGTCCGCCACCAGCTTCACGCAGAACGCCTCGTCCCGCAGGTCCCCCGGCAGCGCGACCGCCTTGCGCCCCGCCCCCTGGATCAGCGCGACCACCTCCCGCGCGTCCTCTTCCTCGTTCGGGAAATAGTTGATGGCGACATCCGCCCCCTCCCGCGCGAACGCGATCGCCGCCGCCCGCCCCATCCCCGAATCGCCCCCCGTGATCAGCGCCCGCCGCCCCAGCAGCCGCCCGGACCCCCGGTAACTCGTCTCCCCATGATCCGGCCGAGGCTCCATCCGCGCCGCCAGCCCCGGCCAGGGCTGCGACTGCCGCTTGAACGGCGGCCTGGGATACATCCCGGCGGGGTCCTGCAGCGGCGTCGGCGCCGCCTGCCCCTGCCCCACCACCGGCCCTGCGGCGGCCACCAGCCCCACCCCCACGCTTCCCATAAGGCTGCGCCGGGCCAACCCGTCGTCGCGCTCGCTCATCCCGTCTCTCCTGCCGATTCTCGGCAGGCAGAACGGCCGACGCCCGCCCCCGTTGCGAAGCCCGCAAACGAAAACGGCCGCCCCGAAGGACGGCCGTCTCGCATCGACTCCGAAAACGCTACTCCGCGGCTTCGATCGCCGGCGTCGCCGGGCGCAGCCGCGCCTGATCCCGCCCGGCGGCAATCCCGCGCAGCCGGTTCATCACGCTGCCCGTGCCCGCCGGGATCAACCGCCCGACGATCACGTTCTCCTTCAACCCCATCAGGTTGTCGACCTTGCCCGCTGTCGCGGCCTCCGTCAGCACCCGCGTGGTCTCCTGGAACGAGGCCGCGCTGATGAAGCTCTGCGTCTGCAGGCTTGCCTTCGTGATGCCCTGCAACACCGGCATCGCGACAGCCTCCCGCTCATCCGCGGCCAGCCGCTTCTCGTTCTCCGCCTCGAACTCCAGCCGATCGACCTGCTCGCCCTGCAGGTAGGTCGTGTCCCCGGCCTCGAGGATCTCAACCTTCTGCAGCATCTGCCGGACGATCACCTCGATATGCTTGTCGTTGATCTTCACGCCCTGCAGCCGGTACACGTCCTGGATCTCGTTCACCAGGTAGTCCGACAGCGCCTCGACACCCAGAACCTTCAGGATGTCGTGCGGCACCCGCGGACCGTCCACCAACGGGTCGCCCCGGCGGACGAAGTCGCCCTCCTGCACCGACACGTGCTTGCCCTTCGGGATCAGATACTCGGTGTCCTCGCCCGTCTCGTCGTTCTTCACGATGACCCGGCGCTTCGCCTTGTAATCCTTCCCGAATTCCACGCGCCCATCCATCTCGGCGATGATCGCATGGTCCTTGGGCCGCCGGGCCTCGAACAACTCGGCCACGCGCGGCAGACCGCCCGTGATGTCGCGCGTCTTGCTGCCCTCGCGCGGGATCCGCGCCAGCACGTCGCCCGCCGCCACCTGCGCCCCGTTCTCCACCGAAAGGATCGAGTCCGGATTGAGGAAGTAGCGCGCCTCCGCCCCGTTCGGCAGCTTCAGCACCTCGCCCTTGTCGTCCTTCAACTGCAGCCGCGGCCGCAGATCGACGCCCTTGGTCGATTGCTTGTAGTCGACCACGACGCGCGACGTGAGGCCCGTGACCTCGTCCATCCGCTCCACGATCGTCACCCCGTCCAGCAGGTCCAGGTATTCCACCTGGCCGCCACGCTCGGTGATGATCGGCAGCGTGTAGGGGTCCCACTCCGCCAGCTTCTCCTGCCGCTTCACGGTCGCCCCGTCATCGACGATCAGCCGTGCGCCATACGGCACCCGGAACCGCGCCCGCTCGCGCCCCTTGTCGTCCGCCAGGATCATCTCGCAGTTGCGCGACATGACGACGAACACGCCGGAGCTGTTCTGCACCACGTTCCGGTTCTTGATCTGCACCGTCCCGTCATGGCTCGCCTCGACGTTGCTGACCTCGGCGCCCCGCTGCGCCGCGCCGCCGATGTGGAACGTCCGCATCGTCAACTGCGTGCCCGGCTC
>CAXTPG010000205.1:0-3852 GCA_964246015.1 uncultured Acetobacteraceae bacterium | reverse complement strand
CGATCTCGATCGTGCCGGCGTCGGGCTCGATCAGGCCCAGGATGCATTTCAGCAGAACCGACTTGCCGCTGCCGGAGCCGCCGATGACGACGAGCGACGTGCCGGTTTCGACATCGAGGTCGATGCCGTCCAGCACCTGCTTCGTGCCGAACGCCTTGCGGAGGCCGCGGACCCTGATCTTGGCCGTCATTGGGCGAAGAACAGCTCGGTGAGCACGTAGTCGAAGGCCAGGATGAGGATGCTAGCGGTGACGACGGCGCTGGTGGTGGCGGCGCCGACGCCCTGCGCGCCGCCGCGGCTGTTGTAGCCGTGGTAGCAGCCCATGAGCGCGATGACGAAGCCGAACACGGCGGCCTTCGCGAGGCCGGCGATGACGTCGTTCCACTGCAGTATGTCGGCCGTGGCTTGCAGGTAGGCGGCGGGGGCGAAGCCCAGTTTCACGGTTCCGACCAGGAATCCGCCGGCCACGCCCAATATGTCCGCGACGATCACCAGAAGCGGCAGCGCCAGCAGCCCGGCCAGCAGGCGGGGGGCGACCAGGTATTTCATGGGGTTGGTCGATAGCGTGCCCAGGGCGTCGATCTGGTCGGTCACGCGCATCGTGCCCAGCTCCGCCGCCATCGCCGCACCCACGCGGCCCGCGACCATCAGCCCGGCCAGCACCGGACCCAGTTCCCGCACGACGGACAAGACAACGACGCTGGCGGTCGCGCCCGAGGCGTTGAAGCGTGCGAAGCCGGTGTAGCTCTGCAACGCGATGACCATGCCGGAGAACACGGCGGTCAGCGCCACGACGGGCAGGCTGAAGAACGCGAACTCGACGAAGGCGGCCAGGAACATCCGGCCGTAGAAGGGCGGGCGCACCAGATGCGACAGCCCGGCCGCGCCGAACAACGCCACGGCGCCGGTGCCGCGCACGGCGCCCAGGGTCCCGCGGCCGAGGGCGGCCGCCGCATCCAGCGGGTGGATCATGCGGGCAGGTAGGTCCGGGCGTAGCGGCCGCCCAGGCTGGTCAGTACCTCGTAACCGTTGGTTCCCGCCTGTTCGGCGACGGCGTCGACGGGGTTCGACGGGCCGATCAGGTCCAACCAGGTGCCGGGGTCTGCGGCCGGCGCGTCCGTCACGTCGAAGGTTGTCAGGTCCATGGACACACGCCCTACCAGCGGGACGGGGCGTCCGTCAAAGCAGGCGGTTGCGCGATTGCCCAGGCTGCGCAGGTAGCCGTCCGCGTAGCCGACGGAAACGACGGCGATGCGGCTGGGCTTCGTGGCCCGCCATTGGCCGTTGTAGCCGACGCTCTCGCCGGCCGGGACGTCCCTGATCTGCAGGATGCGGGCGCGCAGGGTGACGGTCGGGCGCATCGGGTTCGGGCGGCCGGGCGTGGGGTTCACGCCGTACAGGGCGGCACCGGGCCGCGCGAGGTCGGAGGCGAAGGCGGGCCCGAGGAACAGGCCGGAGGAGTTGGCGAGGCTGTGCGGGGCGGGGGGCAGGCGGGCGCGGGCGGCGGCGAAGCGCGTGCGTTGTTCGTCGTTCAGGGGGTCGTCCGGGCGCTCGGCGGAGACGAGGTGGGTCATGACGTAGTCGACGGCGATGCCGTGGAGCCGGGCCGGGTCCTGCGCAAGGATGTCGAGGTCCGTGGGGCCGAGGCCCAGGCGGTTCATGCCGGTTTCGACATGCAGCAGGGCGGGCAGGGGGCGTCCGGCGCGGGCGGCGGCGGCGGACCAGGCGTCGATCTCGGGCAGGGAGCCGAGGACGGGGCGGATGGCGTGGGCGACGTAGTCGGGTTCGGTGCCGGGCCAGAGGCCGTTGAGGACGGCGAGCATGGCGCCGGGGAGGTGCGCGCGGATGGCGAGGGCTTCGTCGAGGTGGGCGACGAAGACGTGGCGGCAGCCGGCGGCGAACAGGGCGGGGGCGACGTGGGCGGCGCCCAGGCCGTAGGCGTCGGCCTTCAGGACCGCGCCGACGGCGCCGCCTTCCGTCCTGTCATGCAGGGCGCGCCAGTTGGCGGTGACGGCGCCCAGGTCGATGCGGAGGTCAGTGGCCCCCGTCATGCACCACGTCGAGGTCGGCGAAGCGGGTGAACTCGCCTTCGAACAGCACGTCGATCTTGCCGGTGGGGCCGTGGCGCTGCTTTTCGATGAGGATTTGCGCCTGGTTGTGGACGGCGGCCATCTTGGCCTGCCAGTCCTTCATGGCGCTGTCGTATTCGCCGGGCTTGGCCTGGGATTCCTGGGGCATGCGCTGCTGCAGGTAGTATTCCTCGCGGTAGATGAACATCACCATGTCGGCGTCCTGCTCGATCGTGCCGCTTTCGCGCAGGTCGGAGAGCTGGGGTCGCTTGTCCTCGCGGCTTTCGACGGCGCGGGAGAGCTGACTGAGCGCGAGGACCGGGACTTCCATCTCCTTGGCGATCGCCTTCAGGCCCTGGGTGATCTGGCTGATTTCGAGCACGCGGCTTTCGGGCTTGGTGCCGACGCTGGGGCGCATGAGCTGGAGGTAGTCGACGACGACGAGGCTGAGGCCCTTCTGGCGCTTCAGCCGGCGGCAGCGGGTGCGGAGCGCCGAGAGGCTGAGGGCGGCGGTGTCGTCGATGTGCAGCGGCAGGTTGCCGATCTCGCGGCTGACCTGGACGAAGCGGTCGAAGTCGCGCTGGCCGATCTCGCCCCGGCGGATCTTGTCGGCGGAGACGCGGGATTCTTCGGCGAGCAGGCGGGTGGCGAGCTGTTCGGCGCTCATTTCCAGGGAGAAGATGGCGACGGAGCCCTTCGGTTCTGCGCTGGGGTCTGCCTCCTTCGCCATGCGGACGAGGGCGCGGGCGGCGCCGAACGCGATCTTCGTCGCAAGTGCGGACTTGCCCATGCCCGGGCGGCCCGCGAGGATCATGAGATCGGAGGGATGAAGGCCGCCGATCCGCTTGTCGAGGTCGCGCAGGCCGGTCGACAGGCCGCTGACGTGCCCGGCCTGCTTGAACGCCCGCTCCGCCCCCAGGATCGCGTCCGTCAGCGCCCGCTCGAAGGTGATCAGGCCGCCCTCGGTGCCGCCCTTGGTGGCGAGGTGGAAGAGCTGCGATTCCGCGAACTCGATCTGGCCGCGGCCGTCCATCTCGGGCTCGGCGCCGAAGGCGTTGTTGACGACGGTCTCGCCGACCTCGATCAACTCGCGGCGGAGATAGGCGTCGTGGATGGCGCGGCCGTATTCGCCGGCGTTGATGATGCCGACCATGGCGGTCAGAAGCTGCGCGAAATAGGCGGTGCCGCCGACTTCGTCGAGCGCGCCGGAGTGCTCGAACTCCGCCTTCATGGTGATCGCGTCGGCCAGTTGCCCGGCTTCCACGCGGCGGGCGATGGCCTGGAAGATGCGGCCGTGGACGGGATCGGCGAAGTGGTCGGGCGCCAGGAAGTCGCTGACGCGCTCGTAGGCCTTGTTGTTGGCCAGCAGCGCGCCGAGCAGCGCCATCTCCGCCCGGTCGTTGGAGGGGGGCAGGCGCTGGCTGATGCCGAGGAGGGGGGTGTCGATGTTGTTCATGCGACGGGGAGTGTAGCCGAGTCGCGGGGCTTTCGCCTGTGGATGAAAATGTATGTCGGGGGCGGTTTGCGGAATGCGACGGGATGTGGCGTGGGAGGGCCGGGCTTTTCTGTCCCGGCCCTGGCCTCGTGCGTGCGGCAGGCCCTTACCCCCGACCCTCTCCCGCTGGGACAGGGAGCAGACGCTAGCCGCGGTCGCCGCCGGCTTCGGCGAGGGCTGCGCCGAGTTCAAGGTCGTCCTCGATCTCGATGTCTTCCTCGGCGGCCTGGCCCACCTGCTCGCCGCGGGCCTGCTTCTCGGCTTCCTCGACGCTGCGGGCGACGTTGA
>CAXTPG010000204.1:0-3866 GCA_964246015.1 uncultured Acetobacteraceae bacterium | reverse complement strand
ATGAAGTTCAACAAGAACGAGTGGGTGCCGGGGTCGAAGGCGGTGTTCGAGCGGTTCGAGGGGTATGTGCCGCGGCAGGAGGCGGCGGACTGGCTTTCGGGCGGCAAGCGGATGATGTTCGACCGGATCGAGTGGCTGATCCTGCCGGACGACGCGACGAAGGCGGCGGCGCTGCAGAACGGCGAGGTGGATTGGTGGGAGAACCCGATCCCCGACCTGGTGCCGTTGCTGAAGCGCAACCGGAACCTGCGGCTGGATATCGCGGACCCGCTGGGCAATATCGGCGCACTGCGGATGAACCACCTGCATCCGCCGTTCAACGATGTGCGGGCGCGCCGGGCCGTGATGATGGCGTTGAACCAGGAGGACTACATGCGGGCCGTCGTCGGCGACGACGAGACGCTGTGGAAGATGCTGCCCAGCTACTTCACGCCGGGGACGGCGGGCTACACGGAGGCGGGCGGCGACCTGCTGAAGGGGCCGCGCCGCTATGACGAGGCGAAGAGGCTGCTGGCCGAGGCGGGGTACAAGGGCGAGAAGATCGTCATGTGCGTGCCGACCGACATCGCGATCACGAAGGCCGAGGGCGACGTGACGGCGGACATGCTGGCGAAGATCGGGATGAACGTCGACTACCAGGCTTTGGACTGGGGCACGGTGGGTGCGCGCCGGGCCAAGAAGGATCCGCCGAGCGCGGGCGGCTGGAACATCTTCTTCACCTGGCATGCGGGTGCGGACTGCACCAACCCGGCGCCGTACACGGCGCTCGACGCGGGCGGCGACAAGGCGTGGTTCGGGTGGCCGAAGTCGGACGAGGTGCAGGCCGGGATCGCCAAGTGGTACGAGGCGCCGGATGCGGCGGCCGAGAAGGCGGCGATGGCGGAGCTGAACAAGGCGGCGATGGATTACGTGGTCTATGCGCCGACCGGGTTCTTCCTGCAGTACCAGGCGTGGCGCAGCAACGTGAGCGGGGTCGTGAAGGCGCCGTTCCCGGTGTTCTGGGGCGTGCAGAAGACCTGATGTTCGCATATCTCGTCAGGCGTGTGCTTTCCACGATCCCGGTCATGGCGATCGTGGCGCTGTTCGTGTTCAGCCTGTTGTATCTGGCGCCTGGCGACCCGGCGGCGATCATCGCCGGGGACCAGGCGACGCCGGCCGACGTGGAGCGCATCCGCGCCGGGCTGGGGCTGGACCGGCCGTTCCTGATCCGCTTCGGCGAGTGGTTCTGGAACGTGCTGAACGGGGATCTCGGCGTTTCGATCTTCACCAACCTGCCGGTGACGCGGATGATCGCGCAGCGGATCGAGCCGACGCTGAGCCTGATGTCGTTGACGCTTGTGCTGTCGATCAGCATCGCGGTGCCGATGGGGGTGCTGGCGGCGTGGAACCATGGCAGCTGGATCGACCGGCTGATCATGGTGTTCGCGGTGCTGGGCTTTTCGGTGCCGGTGTTCGTCGTGGGGTATATCCTGGCGTACGTGTTCGCGCTGGAGCTGGATTGGTTCCCGGTGCAGGGCTACACGCCGTTCGCGACGGGGTTCCGGCCATGGCTGTCGAACCTGGTTCTGCCGGCGATCGCGCTAGGCGGCGTGTATATCGCGCTGATCGCGCGGATCACCCGGGCGACGATGCTGGAAGTGCTGAGCCAGGACTACGTGCGGACGGCGAAGGCCAAGGGCGTGGGGAGCCGGACGATCCTGTTCCTGCACGCGCTGAAGAACGCTGCGGTGCCGATCGTGACGGTGATCGGGATCGGCGTGGCTTTGTTGATCGGCGGGTCGGTGGTGACGGAGAGCGTGTTCGCCATTCCGGGGCTGGGGCGGCTGGTCGTCGATGCCATCCTGCGGCGCGACTACCCGGTGATCCAGGGCGTCGTGCTGCTGTTCAGCTTCATGTACGTCCTGATCAACCTGGGCGTCGATCTGTTATACACCGTGTTCGACCCGAGGATCCGCTATTGAGCACGACCGCCCTTCCGCTCCACGGCCACCATGTGGAGGAGCCCGTCGCGGCCAGCACGGTCGCGCATGTGACGCCCGCGCCGGTGCTGCCGGACGTGCTGCCGCCCGTGAAGGTGCGGGGGCGGGTGCGGATGTTCATCCATCGCTATCCGACGATGGCGATCGGGGGATCGCTGCTGTTCCTGGTGTTGTTCATGGCGGTCGCGGCGCCGTTGCTGTTCACGGTCGACCCGACCGCGCTGGCGCCGGCCCGGCGGACGCGGGTGCCGTCGGCGCAGTACTGGTTCGGGACGGACATGCTGGGGCGGGACGTGTATTCCCGCGTGCTGTACGGGGCGCGGGTTTCGCTGATCGTGGGCTTCTCGGTCGCGGCGCTGGCGAGCGTCATCGGGATGACGATCGGGCTGATCTCGGGCTTCGTGCGGTGGGCCGACAGCATCATCATGCGCGTGATGGACGGGCTGATGTCCATTCCGCCGATCCTGCTGGCGATTGCCCTGATGGCGCTGACGCGGGGCAGCGTGGGGAACGTGATCACGGCGATCACGATCGCGGAAATCCCTCGTGTTTCGAGGCTGGTGCGGGGCGTCGTGCTGAGTTTGCGTGAACAACCCTATGTCGAGGCGGCGGTGGCGTCCGGCACGCGGGTGCCGAAGATCATCTGGCGGCACATCCTGCCGAACACGCTGGCGCCGATCACGGTACAGGCGACGTATATCTGTGCGTCGGCGATGATCACGGAGGCGATCCTGTCGTTCATCGGCGCCGGCACGCCGCCGATCATCCCGAGTTGGGGCAACATCATGGCCGAGGGGCGCGCCCTGTGGCAGGTGAAGCCGTATATCGTGTTCTTCCCGGCGGTGTTCCTCTCGATCACGGTGCTGTCGGTGAACCTGCTCGGCGACGGCCTTCGGGACGCGCTGGACCCCCGCATGGCGAAGAAGATCTGACGATGGCTCTGCTTGAGGTCGAGCGTCTGCAGACGCATTTCGGGACGTCCGATGGCGTGGTGCGCGCCGTCGAGGGGTTGAGTTTCCATATCGAGGCCGGGGAGACGCTGGCGATCGTGGGGGAGAGCGGGTGCGGGAAATCCGTGACCAGCCTGTCGATCCTGCGGCTGATCCAGGAGCCGCCGGGCAAGATGGCGGGGGCGATCCGGTTCATGGGGCGCGACCTGCTGACGGTTTCCGAGGCGGAGATGCGGAAGCTGCGGGGCAACGAGATCAGCATGATCTTCCAGGAGCCGATGACGAGCCTGAACCCGGTGCTGACGATCGGGCGGCAGATCGGCGAGACGCTGCGGCTGCACCAGGGAATGAGCGCGCGACAGGCGGAGGCGCGTGCGGTCGACATGCTGACGCTGGTGGGGATCCCGGCGCCGGGGCGGCGGGTGCGGGAGTATCCGCACCAGTTGTCGGGCGGGATGCGGCAGCGCGTGATGATCGCGATGGCGCTGGCGTGCAACCCGAAGCTGCTGATCGCGGACGAGCCGACGACGGCGCTGGACGTCACCATCCAGGCGCAGATCCTGGACCTGATGCGGGATCTGAAGACCCGGCTGGGGTCCGCCATCATGCTGATCACGCATGATCTGGGCGTGGTGGCGGAGATGGCGCAGCGTGTGGTGGTGATGTACGCGGGACGAAAGGTGGAGGAGGCTCCGGTCGAGGAGATCTTCGCCAACCCGCAGCATCCGTACACGCGGGGGCTGCTCGGGGCGGTGCCGAAGCTGGGGTCGTCATTGACGCTTTCGGGGCGGACGAAGCTGGCGGAGATCCCGGGGCTGGTGCCGTCCTTGCGGAAGCCGATCGTGGGATGCGCGTTTGCCGGGCGGTGCCTGAGTGCGACGGATCTGTGCCGGGAGGTGGCGCCGGCGGTGGAGGTGAAGCGGCCGGGGCATAGCGT
>CAXTPG010000203.1:0-3973 GCA_964246015.1 uncultured Acetobacteraceae bacterium | reverse complement strand
GGCGAGACGGTGCAGTTGATGGCGCTGCTGCGGGACGCGGCGGGGGTGCCGCAGGACGTGCCGGCGCATGTGGTGGTGAAGCGCCCGAACGGGCAGGTGTTCCTGGACCAGGTGCCGCCGCGGCGTGCGGATGCGTCGATCCATCTTCCGGTCTCGTTGTCGCTGTCGGCGCCGGCGGGGGAGTGGACGGTCGAGATCCTGGGCGACTCGAAGCGGCCGGCCGTGGGGCGGACGCGGTTCCGGGTCGATGCGTTCGTGCCGGACCGGATGGCGGTCGAGATCTCGCCGCAGGGGCCGATCGTGCCGGGGCGGCCGTATCAGGTGCCGGTGGTGGCGCGGTTCCTGTACGGCGCCCCGGCGGCGAATCTGTCGGGGAAGGCCACGCTGCGGCTGGTGGCCGATCCCAGCCCGCCGGCGGCGCTGGCGGGGTACAGGATCGGCCTCGATGGCGAGCAGTTCGCGCCGGAGCAGCAGGAGATCGACCTGCCGAGCACGGATGCGCAGGGCCGGGCCACGCTGCCGATCCTGCTGAAGACCGCCCCGGACACGACGCGGCCGGTGAGGGCGGAGCTGGACGTGGGCGTCGACGATCCCTCGGGCCGGGCCAGCCATGCGACGGCGAGCATCCCGGTGCGGCCGGCGGGCAACCTGCTGGGCATCAAGCCGGGGTTCGAGGGCGCGGTCGACGCGGGCGGGGAGGCGGTGTTCGAGCTGGCGGCCGTGAACGCGGACGGCGCGCGCATCGCGATCCCCGCGCGGATGAAGCTGGTGCGGGAGCGGCCGGATTGGCGGTTGGTCCGCCGCGGCCAGCTTGCCCGATATGAGACCGTATATCGGGACGAGCCGATCGAGCAGGCGGATGTCCAGTTGGGCGCGGGCGAGGCGTTCCGGTATGCGAAGCGGCTCGATTTCGGGCGGTATCGGCTGGAGCTGGCGGAGCGTGGGGGGCTTGCGGCGACGTCGGTCCGGTTCCGTGCCGGGTGGATTGCCTCTGACAGCCCGGACACGCCGGACAAGGTGGACGTGTCCACCGACCGGAAGCTGTACAAGCCTGGGGAGACGGCGAAGATCCGCATCGTCTCGCCGTTTGCCGGACAGGCGACGGTGCTGATGCTGACGGACCGCGTGCATACGCTGCGGGATGTCGAGATCGCGGCAGGCGGGTCGGACATCGAGGTGCCGGTCGATGCGGCCTGGGGGCCGGGGGCGTACGCGACGGTGCATGTGTTCCGCGGGCCTTCGGGCACGGATCGGCCGGCGCGGGCGATCGGGCTTGCGTGGGTGGGTGTCGACCCGGCCGCGCGGACGCTGGCGGTGACGGTGGCGGCGCCGGAGAAGGTGGCGCCGCGGGGGCGGGTGAGCATTCCGGTGCGGACGGCGCCGGGGGCGTGGATCACGCTTGCGGCGGTGGACGAGGGGGTGCTGCGGCTGACGAAGTTCGTCTCGCCGAACCCGATGGCGCATTTCCTGGGGCGGCGCACGCTGGGGATCGATATCCGCGACGATTGGGGGCGGTTGATCGCGCCCGCCGAGGGCGAGGCGACGACGCTGCGGCAGGGCGGCGACGACGGGGCGAGCGCGCTGCCGGAGATCCCGCAGAAGGTGGTGGCGCTGTTCACGCCCCCGGTGCAGGCCGGGCCGGACGGGGTGGCGGAGGTTCCGCTCGATCTGCCGGACTTCAACGGGCAGGTGCGGCTGATGGTGGTCGCGTGGCAGGGCACGCTGATCGGCGCGGCCAGCACCACCATGTACGTGCGGGATCCGTTGATCGCGGAACCGCTGCTGCCGCGGTTCCTGGCGCCCGGCGACGAGGCGCGGTTCGCGGTGCTGATGCAGAACCTCGATCTGCCTTCGGGCGAGGCGGTGGCGAGCGTCAGCGTCGAGGGTCCGCTGGAGATCGTCGGCGAGACGCGGCTGGCTGCGATGCTGGCGCCGAACGCGCAGGTGGTGCGCACGACCACGCTGCGGGCGACCGGGGCGGGGCGGGGGATCATCCGTCTGGCGGTGACGGGGCCTGGCGGCTTTGCGGTGCAGCGGGAGGCGGCGATCCTGGTGCGGCCGTCGCGGGCGCCGGTGAGCGTCGTGGCGGCGAGCGAGCTGGGGCCGAGGGCCGAGGCGCGGATGACGCCGGTGCTGTCGCGGATGATCGCCGGGACGGGGTCGGCGCAGGCCGGGTTCGGGGGTCCGGTGCGGTACGACGCGGCGGCGATCCTGCGGGCGTTGAACGAGTATCCGCTGAGCTGCCTGGAGCAGGTGAGCAGCCGCGGATTGCCCCTGGCGCTGTTCCCGGACGGGACGCTGGCGGGGGAGAGCCGGGGCGCGCGGCTGCAGGCGGCGGTGGCGAGCGTGCTGGACCGTCAGCGGTACGATGGCGGGTTCGGGCTGTGGTCCGCGAGCGGGGAGGCGGAGGGATGGCTGTCGGCCTATGCCACCGAGTTCCTGCTGCGGGCGCGGACGGCCGGCGCGCCGGTGCCGGATGGCGCGATTCGGGATGCGCTGAAGTTCATGGGCGATGCGCTGGAGAACGGGGGCGGCGATCCGACGTCAAAGGCGGTGCAGGCGTATGACCTGTATGTGCTGGCGATGGCCGGTCAGCCGCGGGCCGGGGCGAACCGGCTGATGCTGGAAGACATCGACAAGCTGCCGACGCCGCTGTCCCGGGCGCAGTTGGGCGCGGCGCTGGCGCTGTCCAACGACCGGCCGCGGGCGGAGGCGGCGTTCACCGCGGCCCTGCGCGCCCCGGCCCGGCGCGACTGGGACGTCGACCGCGGCAGCGCGCTGCGGGACCAGGCGGCCATCGCCGTGCTGCTGAAGGAGAGCGGGCTGTTGCCGGACCGGTTGCCCGCGTTGCTGGCGGCGCTGCCGGGGGCCGACCTGCGGGCGGAGATGCTGAACACGCAGGAGCAGGCGTGGACGGCCGCGGCCGCCGCCGTGCTGGGCCGCGATGGCCGGCCCGCGCGCGTGGCCGTCGATGGGCGGGACATCGCGCCGGGCCCGGTGTTGACGGTCGCGCTGACCGGGCCGGCGACGGTGCGGAACCTCGATGACCGGCCGGTGTGGCAGACCGTGTCGACGACGGGCGTCACGATCGAGCCGGCGCCGGCGGCGCGGAACCTGATGCGGGTGACGCGCCAGTTCTTCACGCTGGCGGGGGAGCCGTTGAACCTCGACACCCTCAAGCAGAACACGGTGTTCGTGCTGCTGGTGGAGGGCCGTTCGGACGACGCGCAGGAGCATCGGGCGATGCTGCTGCAAGGATTGCCGGCGGGGTGGGAGGTCGCGGGGCGGCTGGCGGCGGGCAAGACGTCGGGCATGCCGTGGCTGGGCGAACTGTCCGAGGTGGAATCGCAGCCGGCCGCGGATGACCGGTTCGCGGCGACGATCCTGCTGTCCGGGGAGAAGCCGAGCTTCCGGGTTGCGGTGCGGCTGCGGGCGGTGACGCCCGGGTCGTACGAGCTGCCGGGGGCGCAGCTTTCGGACATGTACCGGCCGGCGATCTTCGCGCGCCAGAATACGGGGCGGGTGAAGGTGCTGGCGCCGGAATGATATGAAGGGGCGTGGGGCGCGGCCTTGAGACGCGTGACGCTCGTGTCTCTGGCGTGCGCTGTGGTCGTTGTCGCGGCGGCCACCGCCTGGACGCTGGACCGCGCCTTTCCGCCCAACCTGGCCCGCGTCGAAGCGGTGGGGACCGAGGTGCTCGACCGCAACAACCGTCTGCTGGCGCTGCTGCCGGCGCCGGGGGGCGTGTGGCGGTTGCGGACCGGTGTCGACGACGTGTCGCGGCCGTTCCTCGATCTGTTGATCCGGACGGAGGATAGGCGGTTCTGGTCCCATCCCGGGGTGGATCCGATCGCCGCGGCGCGGGCGGCGGTGCAGTGGGTGCGGGCGGGACGTGTGGTTTCGGGCGGGTCGACGCTGGCGATGCAGGCGGCGCGGCTGCTGGAGCCCCGGCCGCGGACGCTGCGGAGCAAGG
>CAXTPG010000202.1:0-4094 GCA_964246015.1 uncultured Acetobacteraceae bacterium | reverse complement strand
TCCAGGACGGTGCCGCTGAATTCGATCATGTCTTCTTTTGACATCAGGTTCCTTGTTGCCGGGTGGGCTGGTTTGTGGGGCGGAATGTGATGATGCGGGGGCGTTCGGTCAAGCAGAACGGGTTTCCGGGGTGGTTGGGGGAGGGGCCGGCGGGACGCCGGCGCTACGAGGGGGCGTTTCGGGACAGGCGGCGGGCGATGCTTCTTGCGTGGGCGTGGAGGCCTTCGGCTTCGGCGAGGAGGATTGCGGCGGGGCCGACGCGGGCGAGGGATGCCTGATCGGCTTCGGCCCAGGTGGTGCGCTTGAGGAAGTCGTAGACGGAGAGGCCGGAGGCGAAGCGGGCGGTGCGTGCGGTGGGGAGGACGTGGTTGGGGCCGGCCACGTAGTCGCCGACGGCTTCGGGGCACCAGGGACCGAGGAAGGCGGCGCCGGCGTGACGGATGCGGGCGAAGAGGTCGGCGGGGTCCCGGGTCATGATCTGGAGGTGTTCGGGGGCGAGGCGGTCGGTGAGGGCGGCGGCCTCGGTCCAGTCGCGGGCGAGGATGATCGCGCCGTGGGCGAGCCAGCTTGCGCGGGCGATGGGTTCGCGGGGGAGGGTGGGGAGGGCGCGTTCGACGGCCCGGGCGACGCGTGCGGCGAAATCGGCGCTGGTGGTGATGAGGATGGATTGGGCGCTTTCGTCGTGCTCGGCCTGGGCGAGGAGGTCCATGGCGACGTCGTCGGGGTCCTGGTTCTCGTCGGCGAGGATGACGACCTCGGAGGGGCCGGCGATGCCGTCGATGCCGACCTGGCCGAAGACCTGGCGCTTGGCTTCCGCGACGTAGGCGTTGCCGGGGCCGACGATGCGGTCGACGGGGGCGATGGTGGCGGTGCCGTAGGCGAGGGCGGCGACGGCCTGCGCGCCGCCGACGCGGTAGATTTCGGTGACCCCGGCGCGGCGGGCGGCGGCGAGGACGAGGGGTTCGAGGCGGCCGTCGGGGCAGGGGACGACCATGGCGATGCGGGGGACGCCGGCGACGCGGGCGGGGAGGGCGTTCATGAGGACGGAGGAGGGGTAGGCCGCCTTGCCGCCGGGGACGTAGAGGCCGACGGCGTCGAGGGGGGTCCAGCGGAGGCCGAGGGTGAGGCCGGCGTCGTCGGGGACCAGGATGTCGTGGGGGCGCTGGGCCTGGTGGAAGCGCTCGATGCGGGTGGCGGCGAGGTCGAGCGCTTCGGCGAGGGGGGTGGGGATGGAGGCGACGGCGGCTTCGATTTCGGCGGGGGTGACGCGGAGGGTTTCGGGGGTGAGGGTGAGGCGGTCGAAGCGGGCGGTGGCTTCGATGAGGGCCTGGTCGCCGCGGACGCGGACGTCGGCGATGAGGGCGGCGACGGGAGCGTCGACGCGGGCGGTGGTGTTGCGGGCGTCGTCGAGGAGGGCCTGGAAGGCGGGCTCGAAGGTGGGGGCGGTGGTGTCGAGGCGGATCATGGAGTGTGCCGTGTTCCGCCCGGGCTGGCCACTCCGGGCGGACGGGGCTGACGCCGGAGTGTGTGGCAGGCCCTCACCCAACCCTCTCCCGAGGGGAGAGGGCTTCCTGGGTGGCCTGGCGGAAGCGGGCGATCCAGGCGCCGACGGCTTCGGGGCGGGTTTTGAGGGCGGTGCGGTTGACGATGAGGCGGCTGGTGACGTGGGCGATGATCTCGGTTTCCTCGAGTCCGTTGGCGCGGAGGGTGCTGCCGGTCTGGACGAGGTCGACGATGAGGCGGGAGAGGCCGAGGCCGGGGGCGAGTTCCATGGCGCCGTTGAGGTGGACGATCTCGGCCTGGATGCCGCGGGCGGCGAAGTGGCGGCGGGCGATGTTGGGGTATTTGGTGGCGACGCGGACGCGGGACCATGTGCCGGGGTCGTCCTGCCCGGCGGTTCCCGCGGGTTCGGCGACGCTTACGCGGCATTGTCCGATGTTGAGGTCGAGGGGGGCGTAGATTTCGCTGTAGTCGAACTCCATGAGGACGTCGGCGCCGCAGATGCCGATGTGGGCTGCGCCGAAGGCGACGAAGGTCGCGACGTCGAAGGGTCGGACGCGGACGACGTCGAGGCCCTGGTGGTTGGTTGGGAAGCGGAGGCGGCGGCTGTCCTCGTCGACGAAGTCGGGGGCCGGGTCGATTCCGGCGCGGGCGAGGAGGGGGCGGCATTCGTCGAGGATTCGGCCCTTGGGGAGGGCGAGGATGAGGGGGGTATCGATCTCCGGCGCGAGGGAGGCTGCCGGGAAGGGGGCGGACATGGGGGTTCCTGGGCGTTGCTTCGGCGGGGGATAGCACTGGGGTGGGTGTGGGGGGAAGGGTTGGGGGTGCGGGGCTGACGGCCTCGTGCAGGCCATTCTGCGTCGGAGTGGTTGCAGGCCCTCACCCCGACCCTCTCCCGATGGGAGAGGGAGAAGGTTAGTTGGTCATGCGTTCTATTGACGCGCCGCAGGCGGCGAGTTTGGCTTCGAGGCCTTCGTAGCCGCGGTCGAGGTGGTAGACGCGGTTGACGATGGTTTCGCCGCGGGCGGCGAGGCCGGCGAGGACGAGGGAGACGCTGGCGCGGAGGTCGGTGGCCATGACGGGGGCGCCGGAGAGCGAGCTGACGCCGCGGATGATGGCGGATGAGCCGTGGACGTTGATGCGGGCGCCCATGCGGTTGAGTTCGGGGACGTGCATGAAGCGGTTCTCGAAGATGGTTTCGGTGACCATCGCGGCGCCTTCGGCGACGGCCATGACGGCCATGAACTGGGCCTGCATGTCGGTGGGGAAGCCGGGGTAGGGTTCGGTCATCGCGTCGATGCCGCGGAGGCCGTCCATGCGGCGGACGTGGACGGCGCCGTCCTGCTCGGTGATTTCGGCGCCGGCTTCGGTGAGGGCGTGGGCGAGGGCGCCGAGGTGGGCGAGGTTCGCGCCCTGCAGCCGGGCTTCGCCGCCGGTGATGGCGACGGCGCACAGGTAGGTGCCGGTTTCGATCCGGTCGGCGACGATGGGGTGGGTGGCGCCGTGGAGGGCGGGGATGCCGTCGATGACGAGGCGGTCGGAGCCTGCGCCCTGGATGCGGGCGCCCATGGCGATGAGGCAGGCGGCGAGGTCGCCGATCTCGGGCTCGCGGGCGGCGTTGGCGAGGATGGTCTGGCCGTCGGCGAGGGTTGCGGCCATGAGGAGGTTCTCGGTGGCGCCGACGCTTGCGAAGGGGAGGACGATGTGTGCGCCGCGGAGGCCGTTGGGGGCGGTGGCGTGGATGTAGCCGGATTCGAGCTTGATGGTCGCGCCCATCTGCTCGAGTCCCTTGAGGTGGAGGTCGACGGGGCGGGTGCCGATGGCGCAGCCGCCGGGGAGGGAGACGCGGGCCTCGCGGACGCGGGCGAGGAGGGGGCCGAGGACGAGGATGGAGGCGCGCATCTTGCGGACGATGTCGTAGGGGGCCTCGGTGTTGGTGATGGGGCCGCCGATGCTGAGGGTTCGGCCTTGGGGGGTGACGTCGCAGCCGTGCTGGGCGACGAGGGCGGTCATGGTGGCGATGTCGGCGAGGCGGGGGACGTTCTGGAGCAGCAGGCGGTCGTCGGTGAGCATTCCGGCGGCCATGAGGGGGAGGGCTGCGTTCTTTGCGCCGCCGATGGGAATGTCGCCGTGGAGGGGCTTGCCGCCGCGGATTCGGATACGGTCCATGGTCACATCCTGGGCAGTGCGACGCCGGTCTGGCGCATGTATTTGCCGGCCTTGTCGGCATAGCTGACCTCGGGTTCCGAGTCGCCTTTGAGGAACAGGAACTGGCAGATGCCTTCATGCGCGTAGATGCGGGCGGGGAGGGGGGTGGTGTTGCTGATCTCGATGGTGACCTGGCCTTCCCATTCGGGTTCCAGGGGGGTGACGTTCACGATGATGCCGCAGCGGGCGTAGGTGCTTTTGCCGAGGCAGATGACGAGGATGTCGCGGGGGATGCGGAAGTATTCGACGGTGTGGGCGAGGGCGAAGGAGTTGGGGGGGATGATGCAGGCCGGGCCGCGGCGGGTGACGAAGCTGTCGGGGCTGAACTGCTTGGGGTCGACGACGGCGCTGTCGACGTTGGTGAAGATGCGGAAGTCGTCGGCGAC
>CAXTPG010000201.1:0-4112 GCA_964246015.1 uncultured Acetobacteraceae bacterium | reverse complement strand
CCGCACCATGGAGGAAATGGCCGCCATCTTCGGCGCCATGGGCTTCCGCGTCGGCGAGGGCCTCGACATCCAGACCGACTGGTTCAACTTCGGCGCCCTCAACATCCCCGCCCACCATCCCGCCCGCGCCGACCACGACACCTTCTACCTCCCCGGCACCAGGGACGGCCGCCCCCTCCTCCTCCGCACGCAGACCAGCGACGTCCAGATCATCTCGATGCTGAACGAACCCCCGCCGCTCCGCATCATCGCCCCCGGCCGAACCTACCGCGCCGACCACGACGCCACCCACTCCCCCATGTTCCACCAGTGCGAGGGCCTGGTCATCGACCGCGGCATCACCCTCGCCCACCTCAAGGGCTGCCTCACCGACTTCCTCCGCGCCTTCTTCGGCATCGCCACCCTCCCCGTCCGCTTCCGCAGCAGCTACTTCCCCTTCACCGAACCCTCCATGGAGGTCGACATCGGCTGGTCCCGCCGCACCGGCGAGATCGGCGGCGGGTCCGACTGGCTCGAAATCCTCGGCAGCGGCATGGTCCACCCCCGCGTCCTCGCCAATTGCGGCCTCGACCCGCGCGAGTGGCAGGGCTTCGCCTTCGGCATGGGCGTCGAGCGCGTGACCATGCTCAAGCACGGCATCCCCGACCTCCGACCCTTCTACGAAAGCGACCTCCGCTGGCTCCGCCACTACGGCGCCGACCCCCTCGCCCCCGCCATCCTGCACGAGGGCCTGTCATGAAGTTCACCCTCGGCTGGCTCCGCACCCACCTCGACACCGAGGCCGGCCTCGCCGCCATCACCGACCGCCTCACCGGCATCGGCCTCGAACTCGAATCCGTCACCGACCCCGGCGCCGCCCTCGCCCCCTTCCGCGTCGCGCACGTCATAAGCGCCGTCCAGCACCCGAACGCCGACCGCCTCCGCGCCTGCATGGTCGACGCCGGCGACGGACCCGTAAGCGTCGTCTGCGGCGCCCCCAACGCCCGCACCGGCATGAAGGCCGTCTTCGCACCCCCCGGCAGCCACATCCCCGGCACCGGAACCACCCTCAAGATCGGCGAAATCCGCGGCGTCACCAGCGCCGGAATGCTGCTCTCCCTCCGCGAGATGGGCCTGGGCGAAAGCCATGACGGCATCGTCGAACTGCCGGACGACGCCCCCATCGGCGTCCCCTACCCCGAATACGCGGGGATCACCGACCCCCTCATCGAGATCTCCGTCACCCCCAACCGCGGCGACGCCCTCGGCGTCCGCGGCGTCGCCCGCGACCTCGCCGCCTCCGGCCTCGGCACCCTCCGCCCCTTCGCCCCCGCCCCCATCCCCGGCAGCTTCGAAAGCCCCATCGCCTGGGCCATCGACAACACCGCCGCCTGCCCCTGGGTCCTCGGCCGCACCATCCGCGGCCTCCGCAACGGCCCCAGCCCCGACTGGCTGCAGAAGCGCCTCCTCGGCATCGGCCTCCGCCCCATCAACGCCCTCGTCGACGTCACCAACCTCTTCTGCTTCGACCTCGGCCGCCCCCTCCACGTCTTCGACGCCGACCGCATCGCCGGCCCCCGCCTCACCATCCGGCCCGGCGCCCACGAGACCTTCCGCGCCCTCAACGGCCGCGACTACATCGCCACCCCCGACGACTGCGTCATCGCCGACACGGCCGGCGTCCACTCCCTCGCCGGCGTCATGGGCGGCGAGGCCACCGGCTGCACCGAGGCCACCACCACCGTCTTCATCGAATGCGCCCTGTTCGACCCCGTCGCCGTGGCCCTCACCGGCCGCCGCCACGCCATCACCAGCGACGCCCGCCAGCGCTTCGAACGCGGCATCGACCCGGCCCTCCTCCCCGCCGCCCTCGACGCCGCAACCCACCTCATCCAAACTCTCTGCGGCGGCGAGCCGAGCCACGTCGTCTCCGCCGGCGCCGAACCCGCCTGGCAGCGCACCGCCACCATGCGCTTCGACCGCCTCCGCACCCTCGGCGGCGCCGAAATCCCGCCCGAAGAAGCCGTCGCCGCCCTGGAACGCCTGGGATTTGTGACCCATTCTCGCGACGCCTCAAGCATCACCGTCGCCGTCCCCTCCTGGCGCAACGACATCGCCGCCCCCATCGTGCTTGACCCCAGCCCCACCCTCTCGCCCCAGCGCGTCGACGTCCTGCACCAGGGCTGCGCCGAAGCCGAACCCGAAGCCGACCTCATCGAGGAAGTCCTCCGCCTCCGCGGCCTCGACACCATCCCCCCCGTCTCCCTCCCCGTCGCCGCCACCGTCCCCGCCGCGACGCTCACCCCCCGCCAGGTCCGCACCGCCCTCGCCCGCCGCACCCTGGCCTCCGCCGGCCTGCTGGAATGCGTCACCTTCAGCTTCATGGACCACCGCCACGCCGCCCTCTTCGGCGCCGAAACCCCGGCCCTCCGCGTCACCAACCCCATCGCCTCCGACCTCGATCAGATGCGCCCCACCCCCGTCGCCACCCTGGCCCTGGCCGCCGCCCGCAACGAGGCCCGCGGCCTCCCCGACGCCCTCCTCTTCGAAGTCGGTCCCGCCTTCCGCCCGGACGGCCAGGAAGTCGTCGCCGCCGGCGTCCTCACCGGCCACACCCCCCGCCGCCCCGGCGAACGCGCCCGCCCCCAGGGCGCCATGGACGCCAAATCCGCCGCCATGGCCGCCCTCGCCGCCCTGGGCCTCCCCATGGAAAGCCTCTCCGTCACCCCGGACGCCCCCGCCTGGTATCACCCCGGCCAATCCGGAGTCGTCCGCCAGGGCCCGAAACTCGTCCTCGCCACCTTCGGCGCCCTCCATCCCACCGTCGCCGAAGGCCTCGCCGTGTCCGCCCCCGCCGCCGCCTTCGAGGTCTTCCTCGACCGCGTCCCCGAACCGAAACGCCGCAAGCGCGCCGCCCCCGACCTTCCCCCCTTCCAACCCCTCCGCCGCGACTTCGCCTTCCTCGCCCCCGCCACGACCCCGGCCGAATCCCTCCTTCGCGCCGCCCGCGGCGCCGAACGCACCCTGATCGCCGAGGTCCGCCTCTTCGACCTGTTCCAGGGCGGCTCGCTCCCCGAAGGCCAGAAATCCCTGGGCATCGAAGTCGTCTTCCAGCCCCGAGAACGCACCCTCACCGACGCCGAGATCGAGGCCGCCTGCGCAAAGGTGGTCGCCGCGGTGACAAAGGCGACCGGCGCCACGCTGCGGTAGTCGGGGCGGCCATTTCCCTGTTGCACCGCACACGCCGCACCGGGAAACATGCTCCCATGCACGTCCCGCCCCCCTTCCCCCCAGGCCACAACGGCGGCCCACCGCTGGACGAGCCGGAAGGCGCATCCTGGCGCCTATGGTGCTGGAAGCGCGCCCGGAAGAAAGCCTGGTCCGTCCCCCGAGAAGTCGCCCTAAGCCGCCTCGCCCGCGCCGAAGAACTCGGCCTCACCTACCGCGCCTACACCCTCGAAATAATGGAACGAGGCCGCTACCTGTAACCCCTCCCTCGCCCATCGGAACAGGGCCGAGGTGAGGGCCTGCCACAAACACAACGCCAGCGTCGGATCCGAAACGACCATCGCCAGCCCGAACTCGCATCTCCCTCCCCCATCGACAAACGGCCGGGCCAGAGCCAGCCAAGGCCCAACCTCACAAACCTCCATCAGCAGCACGGACCCGCAACTCCCTCTCCCGTTGGGAGAGGGCCGGGGTGAGGGTGCTGAACGCATGAACAAGCACGCGCCACCCCACGCCCCCCCCACCACTCCCACACCCCGATGCCCCTGACAGCAGACACCATCTCCCTCTCCCATCGGGAGAGGGCCGGGGTGAGGGCCTGCCACAAACACAACGCCAGCGTCGGATCCGAAACTACCATCCCCGGCCCGCACTCGTATCTCCCTCCCCCATCGACAAACGCCCAGGACGGAACAAGCCAAGGCCCAACCTCACAAACCTCCATCAGCAGCACGGACCCCCAACTCCCTCTCCCGTTGGGAGAGGGCCGGGGTGAGGGTGCTGAACGCACGAACAAGCACGCGCCACCCCACGCCCCCCCCACTCCTCCCACACCCTGATGCCCCTGACCGCAGACACCATCTCCCTCTCCCATCGGGAGAGGGCCGGGGTGAGGGCCTGCCACA
>CAXTPG010000200.1:0-4212 GCA_964246015.1 uncultured Acetobacteraceae bacterium | reverse complement strand
GCAGCGCGATGCCGCACAAGCGCAACCCGGTGCTGAGCGAGAACCTGACGGGCCTGGCGCGGACGGTGCGCGCGTGTGCCGTGCCCGCGCTGGAGAACGTCGCGCTGTGGCATGAGCGGGACATCAGCCACAGCAGCGTCGAACGGGCGATCGGGCCGGACGCGACGGTGACGCTGGACTTCGCGCTGATGCGGCTGGCGGGGATGATGGAGACGCTGACGGTGTATCCGGAGCGGATGCAGGCCAACATCGACAGCCTGGGCGGCGTCGTGCACAGCGGCGAGGTGCTGCTGGTGCTGACGCGGGCGGGGATCCTGCGGGAGGACGCGTACCGCATCGTGCAGCGCAGCGCGATGGAGACGTGGTCCGGGCTGGGCAAGCCGGGCGCCCCTACGTTCCGGGACACGCTGGCCGCGGACCCCGAGGTCGCGGCGCGCGTGCCGCTGTCCGCCTTGGACGCCGCGATGGCGACGGACATGCATCTGGCCCACGTCGATCACGTGTTCGCGCGGGTATTCCCCCGCCACGAAGCCGCCATCAAGGCGGCCTGATTTCGCCAGCGGCGTCGCGTATCCATTCGCATGGGCCGATAAGGAGGGCCCGAGCGATGCGCAAGGTGCTGATGTGCTTGTCTGTCCTGGCCGGCGCCACGGTGGCGGCGGCGTCCGCGGCCAACGCCGCCCCTGTGTCCCGCCCCGTCGCGCTGCCGGTGTTCGACGCCCCGGCGCAGGTGCAGACGGTCCAATACTACGACGACTGGCGCCACCGCGAATGGCGCCGCCGCGAATCGCATGAGCGGTGGCGCCGGCACGAGGCATGGCGGCATCACCGGCATCACGGGTATTACCGGGGGTGGTGAGCTGGGGGCCCGGGGCGTTCTTCCCCGGGCCGCTTCCCTATTGCGGCGTCTGCCTGAAGCCGAGGTGATCCTCGACCCGTTCGAGGCGCTCGTTCAGTTCGGTGATCGCGATTCCGTGTCCGACGACCGAGCCATGATAGAGTTCGATCGTTTGCCGGAGTCCGGCGAGTTCGGCCTTCGTCTCTCGACGGAAGCTATCCAGGTCGGCACGAAGAGTGCCGACATCGGCGCGAAGTGTGCCGATCTCGGCGCGAAGCGTGCCGACCTCGGCACGAAGGGCGCCGACTTCGGCCTGAAGGGTCCCGACCTGGGTCGTCAGGTTCACCAGCATCGATACGATCTGACCCAGATCCACCCCGTTTCCTGCCGCCATCCAGCCCTCCTGCCGCGGCGCATCCTATCGTCGCGCTCCAATGGGCACCAGACCTGTCCATCGGCAAGTGGCAACCCCGCCACCCCCCTGCTATACCGCCCGGGAACGCCCGCTCCGGGCTAAGACAGGGATCGGGTCATGGCGCGCCGCCGACAACTCTACGAGGGCAGGGCGAAGGTCCTGTTCGAGGGGCCGGAACCCGGCACCCTCGTCCAGCACTTCAAGGACGATGCCTCCGCAGCCAACGGGGACAAGACGGGCACGATCACGGGCAAGGGCGTGCTGAACAACCGCATCAGCGAATACCTGATGATGCGGCTGTCCGAGATCGGCGTGCCCACCCACTTCGTCCGCCGCCTGAACATGCGCGAGCAGTTGATCCGCGAGGTGGAGATCATCCCCCTCGTCGTCGCCGTCCGCAACATCGCGGCGGGGTCGCTGAGCACCCGCCTGGGCATCCCCGAAGGCACGCGCCTGCCGCGCAGCATCATCGAATACTACTACAAGAACGACGCACTGAAGGACCCGATGGTCGCCGAGGAGCACATCACCGCGTTCGGCTGGGCGGCGACGCAGGACATGGACGACATCGTCGCGCTGACACTGCGGGTCAACGACTTCCTGACCGGGCTGTTCCTGGGTGTCGGCATCACGCTCGTGGACTTCCGGCTGGAATTCGGACGGCTGTGGGAGGAGGACGACATGCGGATCGTTCTCGCCGACGAGATCAGTCCGGACAATTGCCGCCTGTGGGACAGCAAGACGAGCGAGAAGATGGACAAGGACCGGTTCCGCCGCGACCTGGGCCGGGTCGAGGAGGGGTATCAGGAGGTGGCACGGCGCCTCGGTATCCTGCCGGAGGCCGGGAACAACGATCTGAAGGGCCCGGAGCTCATGCAGTGAGCGGTCCTTCGCAATCGGAGCTCATGCAATGAGCGGTGCCTTGGAATCGGAGCTTATGCAATGAGCGGTGCTTCGCAATCGGAGCTCATGCGATGAAGGCTGTGGTGACCGTCATGCTGAAGCCGGGCGTGCTGGACCCGCAGGGACGGGCGATCGGGCAGGCGCTCGGCAACCTCGGCTTCGGCGGCGTGGGTGAGGTTCGGGCCGGCAAGGTGATCGAACTGGAACTCGACGCCGCCACGCCGGACGAGGCCCGCGCCCAGGCCGAAGCCATGGCCCGGCGCCTGCTCGCCAACACCGTCATCGAACGCTTCCATGTGGAGGTCGCGCCATGAAGACGCTGCTGATCGCCCTGGCCCTGCTCTGCGCCGGGGGCGCTGCGCAGGCCCAGCGCTTCTCGAACCTGTCGGGCGAGAAGCTTGTCCAGCTCTGCACCAGTCGCGACGCCCGCGCCGTCGAGGGCTGCACCGCCTATATCGACGGGATCGCGGACACGTCGGCCTTCTACCAGACGCTGCGGCCCGGCAACGGCAGCAAGGGTGCGCCCCTGCCGGGCTACATCTGCATCCCGGCCACCACCACCGGCGTGCAGCTTCGCCAGGCCGTCATCGACTGGTTCAAGAAGCATCCGGACCAGGGGCAGAAGCAGGCGAGCGGGATCGTGCTGCGGGCGCTGGACGAGACGTTCCTTTGCCCCGGGGAGCAACGCCGACTGGCCCCGCAACCATGAAAGCCGGCATCGTCGTCTTCCCCGGCACCAACCGCGAGCGGGACATGGCGATCGCGCTCCACCGCGCGACCGGCCACAAGCCCCGGATGGTCTGGCACCATGAGACGAGCCTCGACGGGCTCGACCTGGTCGTGCTGCCCGGCGGCTTCTCCCACGGCGACTATCTGCGGTGCGGGGCCATGGCGGCGCGCAGCCCGGTCATGGACGCCGTCCGCGCCTTTGCGGACCGGGGCGGCCATGTGCTGGGGGTGTGCAACGGGTTCCAGATCCTGACGGAGGCCGGGCTGCTGCCGGGGGCGTTGCTGCGGAATGCGGCGCTGCGGTTCCTGAGCCAGGACTGCCACCTGCGGGTCGAGCGCAGCGACACGGCCTATACCCGCCATTACCAGCAAAACGAGGTGTTCCGCGCGCCGATGGCCCATGGGGACGGCAACTATTTCGCGGACGCCGGGACGTTGGACCGGCTGGAGGGGGAGAACCTCGTCGCGCTGCGCTACTGCACCCCCCAGGGCGAGCTTACGGACGCGTCGAACCCGAACGGGTCGCAGCGGCACATCGCGGGCATCCTTTCGCCGAACGGCCGCGTCATGGGGCTGATGCCGCACCCGGAGGACCTCGTCGATCCGCTGATGGGGGGCACGGACGGGCTGCCGCTGTTCCAGGGCATCACCGAGGCGCTGGCAGCGTGACCCTTCCGCTCGAACCCAACCAGGCCCTCGCCCGCCAGTTCGGCCTCAGCGCGGACGAATACGCGCGCGTGCTGGCCATCATGGGCCGCACGCCCAGCCTCACCGAACTCGGCATCTTCAGCGTCATGTGGTCCGAGCACTGCTCCTACAAATCGAGCCGCGTCCACCTGAAGACCTTGCCCACCACGGCCCCCTGGGTCATCCACGGACCCGGCGAGAACGCCGGCGTCGTCGCCATCGGCGACAACCTGGCGGCCATCTTCAAGATGGAATCCCATAACCACCCGAGCTTCATCGAGCCGTACCAGGGTGCAGCCACCGGGGTCGGCGGCATCCTGCGGGACGTCTTCACCATGGGCGCCCGCCCCCTAGCCAACCTCAACGCGCTCCGCTTCGGCGACCCGAAGGACCCCCGCACCAAACGCATCGTCGACGGCGTCGTGCGCGGCATCGGCGGCTACGGCAACTGCGTCGGCGTGCCGACCGTGGGCGGCGAGGTCAACTTCCATCCCGCGTACAACGGCAACCCCCTCGTCAACGCGATGACCGTCGGCATCGCGCCGGCCGATCGCATCTTCCTCAGCGCCGCCGCCGGCATCGGCAACCCCGTCATCTACGTCGGCGCCAAGACCGGCCGCGACGGCATCCACGGCGCCAC
>CAXTPG010000199.1:0-4348 GCA_964246015.1 uncultured Acetobacteraceae bacterium | reverse complement strand
ACCGCTCGAACACCGCCTTCGACCCCGGCACCCACTCGTTCTTGTTGAACTTCATGGGGCCCGAGCCGACATACTCCGTGATCAACTGGAACGCGTCCGTCTTCGCGATCCGCTCCGGCATGATCAGCGCAAGCGGCGCGTTGTTCTTGCCCAGCGCGAACAGCATCTTCGGGAACGGCTTGTTCAGCTTGATCCGCGTCGTCCGGTCGTCGACCGCGACCATCTCGTCCAGCGTCGCCTTGATCCGCTGCCCCATCGTGTCGCGGAACATCCACCGCGTCAGGCTCGCCACCACATCCTTCGCCAGCACCGGCTCGCCATCATGGAACTTCAGGCCCGGGCGCAGCGTGAACGTCCAGTCCTTGAAGTCGGCGGACACCGTGTGCCCCTCGCACATCTGCGGCTTCGGCGTGATGCTGCTGTCAATCCCGTACAGCGTCTCCCACACCATCAGGCTTGCGTTGCGGACCACGTACTGCGTCCCCGCCACCGAATCCAGCGACGACAGATTGGCCTGCGGCACGAACTTCAGCACCCGGCTGTTTTGCGCGAGCGAAAGGCGGGGCATCGCCAGGCTGCCCACGGCAGCGGCACTTCCGGCCAGCAGCAAATCACGGCGCTTCATGTATGGCGGTCCCCTGTACGTTCGGTCACGACGTTAAAGCACATTCCGGGCCACGGCAGTCGTCAGACCCGCCGCAGCCCCCAATAGATCGCGAACCCGTCGACCCGGTCCGCCAGGTTCGCCCGCAAGGCCGTCATCGATTGGTAACCCCCCACGGGGATATACGCCACCTCGTCCAGCACCGTCCGCTGGATATCGACCGCGATCGCCTTCCGGCCCGCATCGTCCGGCGCCTCGAACCACTGGTCCCGCAACGCCTCCAGCCGGGGAATCGTCGGCCACCCCGGCCACCCCTGCACGCCGTTGCCGCGGATCAGCGGATGCAGCGCCGGGTCGACGAAGTCGTACGACGTGAAGCTCGTCAGCAGCGCCGACCAGCCGCCCTTGTCCAGAGGCTCCCGGCTCGCCCGCCGTTGGATCACCGTCCCCCAGTCCGACAGCGCGAAATCCAGGTTGAACCCCAGCCGGCGGAACAGATCCCCCGCCACCTGCGTCATTGCCGACGGCGCCAAGATGTCCGTGGGCCCGATCAGCCGCATCGGCTGGTTGGAATACCCCGCCGCCGCCATCAGCGCCTTCGCCCGCTCGACGCTGCGCGCGGACAGCAGCCCCTCCATCCCCGCCTCGGTCGCATAGGGCGTCCCCGGCGTGTACACGCCCACGCCCTCCCGGATCATCCCCGGCTCCGTGCCGACGATCGCGGTCATGAAATCCGCCTGCACGATCGCCGGCAGGATCGCCTGCCGCAGCGCCTTGTTGTCGAACGGCGCGTGCAGGTGGTTCAGCCGCAAGATCCCCGTCAGCGGCAAAGGATCGATCGCGACGATCTTGATCGCCCGGTTCCGGCGCAGCAGCACCTGCAGCTCCGGCGGCGGCTGCTCGTACCAATCGACCTCCCCCTGCTGCAACGCGGCCGAGGCCGTCGCGGCATCCGGGATGATCTGCCACTCGATCCGGTCGAAATGCGCGACCTTGCCGCCCGCAGTCAGGCTCGCCGCCCCCGTTCCCGGCCGGTACGCCGCGTTCCGCTCGTACACCATCCGGCTGCCCGAGTTGAACTCATCCCGCTTGAACCGGAACGGACCGGACCCGGTCGGATCCTCGATCTGCTTGAACGCATCCGTCTGCGCCACCCGCTCCGGCATGATGAACGCCGCCTGGCTGATGCTGGCCAGCGCATGGAAGATCAGCGGAAACGGCTTCTTCAGCCGGAACACGACCGTCTTGTCGTCCGGCGCCGCAACCTCGTCGACGACGGTCGCAAGCTTCTGCCCGAACGGGTTGCGCGCCATCCACCGCTTCAGGCTCGCCACCGCATCCACGCCCCGCACCGGCGCGCCGTCATGGAATGCGAGCCCATCCCGCAGCGTGATCGTGACCCGGCGCCCATCCTCCTCGACCACATGCCCCGCCGCCATCTGCGGCGTGGGCTGCAACGCCGACGTCATGCCGTACAGCGTGTCATACACCATGAACCCGTGATTGCGGGTGATGTTCGCCGTCGACCAGATCGGGTCCAGGGACGTCAGGTTCGCCTGCGGCACCATCCGCAGCACCCGCGCGCCCTGCCCCAGCGCCACCCGCGGCAGCGCCGCCGCCGCAACCCCCGACCCGATGGCAGCCCGCCGCCCGATCATGCCTTCTTCACGTTCCAGAACAGCGCGAAGCCCTGCAACACGCCCTCCAGGTTGCTCCGATACGCCGTCGGCTGCACGTATTGGCCCATCGGGATATACGGCACGCTCTCGAACGCCTGGCGCTGCATGTCGGCGCAGATCTTCGCCTGTGCCGGCACGTCGGGCGCCTCGAACCACGCATCCCGCAGCGCCTCCAGCTTCGGGTCCGTGGGCCAGCCCGGCCACGCCGCATCCCCGTTCGCGCGGATCGAGAGATGTCCGGCCGGGTTCAGGTGATCGGTCCCGGCCCAGGCGGTGCAGAAGATGTTCCACCCCCCCTGCGTCGGCGGATCCTTCTTGGCCCGGCGCGCGATCACGCTGCCCCAATCCGTCGCCACGTAGTCCACGTTCATCCCCGCCCGCGCCAGCATGTCCGCCGTCACGTCCGCCATCGCCTTCAGCACCGGGAAGTCCGTCGCGGACATGATCACGACCTTCTCGTTGTTGTACCCGGCCGCCTTCATCTCCGCCTTCACCTTGTTCATGTCCCGCGGCGAGTTCAGCGCCTCCATCCCCACCTGGCTTGCCATCGGGGTGTCCGGGCAGAAGAACCCCACGCCGGTCTTCCACATCTTCTTGTCGGTCCCCGCAATGGCGGTGACGACGTCCTCCTGGCTCACGGCGCCGATCAGCGCGCGCCGGATGGCCGGGTTGTTGAACGGCGGCTGCAGGTGGTTCATCCGCAGGATGCTGATCTGCCCCGAAGGCTCCTGCACCACGACCTTCACGCCGCGGCTCTTCTCCAGCAGCCCCATCAGGTCCACCGAAGCATAGTCCCACCAATCCTGCTCGCCCGTGATGATCGCCTGCGCCGCCGTCGTCGGGTCGGGGATCGTCGTCCACTCCACCCGGTCGAAGTTCACGATCTTCGGCCCGGACGTCCAATCGGTCGCCCCACCCTCCCGGGGCTTGTAGTCCGCGAACCGCTCGTAGACGACCTTCGCCCCCGGCACCCGCTCATCCGCCTTGAAGCGATACGGCCCGCTGCCGATCATCTCCGTCACCTGCGTGAACGGGTCCGTCTTCGCGATCCGCTCCGGCATGATCACCGGCAGGAAGCCCGGCGTCTTCGCCAGCGCCGCCGGCAGCAACGCGAACGGCTTGTTCAACCGGAACACGATCGTCCGGTCGTCCTTCGCCGAAAGCTCGTCCGTCCGGCTCATCAACGCGCCGCCGAACGCGTCCCGCTTCCCCCAGCGTTGCAGGCTCGCCACGCAATCCCGCGCCCGCACCGGCTCCCCGTCATGGAACTTGAGGCCCGGGCGCAACGTCAGCGTCCAGGTCTTCCCGTCGCTCTCGGTCGTGAACCCATCCAGCATCTGCGGGCTGGGCTGGTACTGCCCGTTCTGCCCGAACAGCGTGTCATAGATCAGGAATGCGTGGTTGCGCGTCACATACGCCGTCGTCCACATCGGATCGAGCGCGGTGAGATCCGCCTGCGGGATGAAGCGCAGCACCCGGCTGCCCTGCGCCTGCGCCAGGGACGGCGCCGCCAACGCCGCCGCACTCCCCGCCATGAACGACCGACGCAGCATCGCAATCCCCCCCGTTTGTCTCGTGGCATGAAGCAAACCACGGTCCGCCGCCCGGCGCCAGCGCTTCGGGCGTGGCAGCCCCGCCGGAATCCGCTAAACCCCGCCCATGCAAGAAACCCTGCCCCGAATCGCCGTCCTCGTCCCCTGCTACAACGAGGAAGTCGCCATCCCCCGGGTCGTCGCCGACTTCCAGGCCGCCCTGCCGCACGCCACCATCTACGTCTACGACAACAACTCCCGGGACGGCACCGTCGCCGCCGCCCGCGCGGCCGGCGCCACCGTCCGGACGGAGACGCTGCAGGGCAAGGGCCACGTCATCCGCCGCATGTTCGCCGACATCGACGCCGACCTCTACGTCCTCGTCGACGGCGACGACACCTACGACGCCGCCGCCGCCCCCCAGATGGTCGCCCTCGCCCTCGAACACGGGCTCGACATGGTCAACGGCACCCGCGTCACCGACATCCAGGCCGCCTACCGCCCCGGCCACCGCCTCGGCAACCAGGTCCTCA
>CAXTPG010000198.1:0-4359 GCA_964246015.1 uncultured Acetobacteraceae bacterium | reverse complement strand
CTGCTGAAATGCATCCTGGGCCTGATCGAGCCCGACGCCGGCACGATCGAGATCGACGGCCACGACGTGCTCACCCTGGACCGTACGCAGGCCGAGGCCGCCCGCGCCGACATCGGCATGCTGTTCCAGGGCGGCGCGCTGTTCGACAGCCTGCCCGTGTGGGAGAACGTCGCCTTCGGCCTGCTCGCCCGCCGCACAGCGACCCGCGCCACCGCCCGCGCCCGCGCCGCCGAGGTCCTGGCGCAGGTGGGGCTGGACCCCAGCGTCGGCGACCTGTCCCCGGCCGAGCTGTCCGGCGGCATGCAGAAGCGCGTCGGCCTCGCCCGCGCCATCGCCGCCCAACCCGGCATCCTGTTCTTCGACGAGCCGACGACCGGGCTCGACCCCATCATGGGCGCCGTCATCGACGGCCTTATCGTCGATTGCGTGAGACGCCTGGGCAGCACCGCCATCGCCATCACCCACGACATGGCCAGCGCGACCCGCATCGGCGACCGCGCGGCGATGCTGTTCCGCGGCAAGCTGGTCTGGCAGGGCGCCGCGGCCGACCTGCTGTCCAGCGGCAACCCGATGGTGGACCAGTTCACCCACGGACGGCGGGAAGGCCCGATCGAGATGGAGTTGCGGCGGTGATCGGCGTTGCAAGCGATCCCACCCTGCACCATGTTTCCGACATGGACATGAACGTTCACCAGGACGAAGACAGCCTGACGCAGAGCCTTCGCGACATGGTCGCGCGACACACCTTGCCCGAGGCGGTAAGCGGCTATGATGTGGCGTTCGAAGACACCTGGTATGGCGATCCAGGGGTCAGGATCTCACTGTTCGTTCCCGCAACCAGGCGGCTGAGCGACGCAGAAGCAAGGCAATACGCCGACCTTATGATGACGCTTGCCGACGACGCTCGAGCCCTGGTGCCCCACCATTCGCCTTACGTGGAGTTCAGGGCCGCCGCTGCCGAGTGACCGTGCTCTCCCTGCCCGACTCGCTTCTCGATCACGCACATCGTTTGCTGAACGGAAGCCCCACGACCACAGACGTGCGCCGTTCGATATCCGCAACCTACTATGCGGTGTTCCATCGCCTGACTATCGACGCAGCCGAGCAGATCGGCGCGGGTTCAGCGGCGGCGCTGCCAGACCTGATCCGCCGGTCTGCGGAACACCGGAGCGTCCGCCGTGTGTGCGAGGCGATAGGCGCCGGCCCGTCTGCGCGGTCCAAGCCCTTGGACGCGCTGCTTGTCGGCCCCACGCCACCAGGCCTTACATCAGTCGCAAAGGCGTTTATCGAACTCCAGGACGCACGGATCGCTGCAGACTATGTTCTCGAGCACGACCCGTCACTGACGCAGGCGCAGGGCTGCCTGTTGTTGGCGGAGGATGCGCTCGCACGATGGGCCGCGATCCGGACTGGAATGGAATCAAGGACCTTTTTGGTCGCCGTCATCATGCACGACCGCTGGACCCGCCGTGGCTAAACCCGCCGCCCGCTACGTCTGCCAGGCCTGCGGCGCCGTCTACCCCAAATGGGCCGGCCGCTGCGACGCCTGCGCCGAGTGGAACACCCTCGTCGAGGAAGCCACCGAAGCCCGCCCCGGCGCCCCCCGCACCCCCGGCAAGGCCCGAATCCAGTTCGTCGGCCTCCAGGGCAGCGCCGCACCGCCCCCCCGCGCGCCCGCCGGCATCGCGGAACTCGACCGCGTGCTCGGCGGCGGCTTCGTCCCCGCCTCCGTCGTCCTCGTCGGCGGCGACCCCGGCATCGGCAAGTCCACCCTCATGCTCCAGGCCGCCGCAACCCTCGCCCGCACCGGCCGCCGCGTCATGTACGTGTCGGGCGAGGAGTCGATCGACCAGGTCCGCATGCGCGCCCAGCGCCTCGGCCTCGCCGACGCCCCCATGCAGCTCGCCGCCGCCATCAACGTCCGTGATATCGCCGCTACCCTCGAAGCCGAGAAGGACCTCGCCCTCGTCGTCGTCGACTCCATCCAGACCATGTGGCTCGACACCATCGAAAGCGCGCCCGGCACCGTCGGCCAGGTCCGCGCCACCAGCTTCGAGCTGATCCGCCTCGCCAAGGCCCGCGGCTTCGCCCTCGTGCTCGTCGGCCACGTCACCAAGGAAGGCGCGCTGGCCGGTCCCCGCGTGCTCGAACACATGGTCGACGCCGTCCTGTATTTCGAGGGCGACCGCGGCCATCAGTTCCGCATCCTCCGCGCCGTGAAGAACCGCTTCGGCGCCACGGACGAGATCGGCGTGTTCGAGATGACGGGCGCGGGCCTGGCCGAGGTCCCGAACCCCTCCGCCCTGTTCCTCGCCGAACGCCGCGGCAACATCGCGGGATCCGCCGTGTTCGCCGGGCTGGAGGGCACCCGCCCCGTGCTGCTGGAGGTGCAGGCCCTGCTCTCCCCCAACAGCGGCGGCTCCCCCCGCCGCTCCGTCGTCGGCTGGGACAGCGGGCGCCTGTCCATGCTGCTCGCCGTGCTCGACAGCCGCGCCGGGCTGCGACTCGGCGCGTCCGACGTGTACCTCAACGTCGCCGGCGGCCTGCGCGTCACCGAACCCGCGGCGGACCTCGCTGTCGCGGCCGCCCTCGCCTCCGCCGCGACCGAGACCCCCACCAGCGCCGGGATGGTGTATTTCGGCGAAGTCGGCCTGTCCGGCGAAGTCCGCCAGGTGGCGCAAGCCGACGCCCGCCTGAAGGAGGCGCAGAAGCTGGGCTTCGCGGCCGCGTGCCTCCCCCCGCGCCAGGCCCGCGCCGGCCGCCGCGTCCCGGCCCCCGATGGCATCCGCCTGAATGAGATCGGCCACGTCGCCGACCTCGTCGCGATGTTCTCCGGTCGCAAAGCCGTCGACGAATAGACGGGCTCATGGGGTTGCGGGGCGGCCATGCGTCCATTCTTCATGGCCGCAGGGTGGACGCGGTTTACCCGGACGCCCCCCGGCCCTATATCCCGCGCCTATGAGCCGGCACGCTGAATGAACTGGGTGGACCTCGTCGTCCTGGCAGTCCTCGCGCTGTCGGGCCTGCTTGCGCTGATGCGCGGCCTGGTGCGGGAGGTGCTGGGCGTCGGCGCCTGGGTCGGCGCCGCCCTCGTCGCCAGCCCTTACGGCGCCTTCCCCTACGTGCAGCCCTTCGCGCGTCAGCACATCTCCGACCCCACCATCGCCGACGTCGTCGCCATCGCCGCCGTCTTCCTTGCGATGCTCGTCATCTTCTGGATCGTCGCGAGCGCCATCGGCAACGCCATCCGTGGGTCGGTCCTGGGCGGGCTGGACCGCACGCTCGGCTTCGTCTTCGGCCTCGTGCGCGGCGCCGTCCTCGTCGCCGCCCTCTATGTGCTCGCGGGCAAGTTCGTCCCCATCGCGCAATGGCCGGAGCCGGTCACCGAGGCGCGGTCGATGCCGCTGATCCGCAGCGCCGCGATCTGGCTTGTCGACCAGGTCCCCCCCGCCTACCGCCCCGCCGTCCCGGACCTGCCCGCCGGCCGGCCCACCACCGCCGCATCGCTGCTGCAATCCAGCCCGACCGGGCGCGCATTAGGCGCCCGCCCGGCGCGGGAGTAGGAGTCCGCATGGAACGCATCCCGACCGAGATCGACGATGAGGGGCGCGCCGACACCGGCGACGACGACTCCCTTCACGAGGAATGCGGCGTCTTCGGCGTCTGGGGCGTCTCCGACGCCGCCGCCGTCACCGCCCTTGGCCTGCACGCCTTGCAGCACCGTGGACAGGAGGCGACCGGCATCGTCAGCTACGACGGCGCCCGCTTCCACTCCCATCGCGGCCTCGGCCTCGTCGGCGACAATTTCGGCCAGGCCAAGGTCATCGCCTCCCTTCCCGGCCACAACGCGGTTGGCCACAACCGCTACGCGACCACCGGCGAGACCATCCTCCGCAACGTCCAGCCGCTGTATGCCGACTTCGTCTTCGGCGGCTTCGCCGTTGCCCACAACGGCAACCTCACCAACGCCAACGCCCTCCACAAGCAGCTCGTCCGCCGCGGCTGCCTGTTCCAGAGCACGACGGACAGCGAGGTGTTCATCCATCTCATCGCCATCAGCCTCTACTCAACCGTCGTCGATCGCCTGATCGACGCCTTGAAGCAGGTCGTCGGCGCCTACTCCCTCGTCGCGCTGTCCAACGAGGCGCTGATCGGCGTCCGCGACCCCATGGGCGTCCGCCCCCTCATCCTCGGGCGCATCGGCAACTCCGGCACCGGCGGCTGGGTCCTCGCCAGCGAGACCTGCGCCCTCGACATCGTCGGCGCCGAGTTCGTCCGCGATGTCGATCCCGGCGAGATCGTGCTGATCGACGACCGCGGCGTCCGCAGCATCAAGCCCTGGGGCGCCTGCCGCAGCCG
>CAXTPG010000197.1:0-4401 GCA_964246015.1 uncultured Acetobacteraceae bacterium | reverse complement strand
ACGGCCACCGTCACCATCGTGCACGCCTCCAGCAGGAACAGGTCCTTGCCCAGCGACGCCTCGAGGATCAGCGACCCGAACCCCTTGTACGCAAAGAAATACTCGACGACGATGACGCCCGACACCAGCCAGTTCACGTGCAGCAGCAGCACCGTCACCGGCGCAACCAGCGCGTTCCGCAGCGCATGCCGCAGCACCACCCGCGCATACGGGATCCCCCGCAGCGTCGCCAGCCGCACGTACGGCGCCGTCATCGCCTCCGCCATCGACGTCCGGGTGATCCGCGCCACATACCCGAAATCATAGAGCACCAGCACCATCACCGGCATCACCAGCTCGGCCCATGAAAACCCGTCGATGGCAGCACTCGTCCCCGGCAGCCAGTGCAGCCCGAACACGAACACCGCCGACAGCAGCACCGTGCTCGCGAACGGCGGAACGGACGCGGTCACGATGCACACCGCCGAAACCACCCGGTCCACCGGGCTTCGCTCCCGCATCCCCGCCAGCACGCCCAATCCCAGCGCCAGCGGCGTCAGCACCGCGAAGAAGCACCCCGCCAGGATCGCCGTGTTCCCCAGCCGGTCGCCCACGATCCGGATCACCGGTCCCCGCAACAGCCGCGACGTCCCCCAATCCCCGGTGACGAACCGCCCCAGCCACTCCAGATACCGCACCGCCGCCGGCCGGTCATACCCGTTCAACGTCAGCCACACCCGCCGCTGCTCCTCGGTGGCATAGGCCCCGAGCGCACTGATGGCCACGTCCCCCGGCAACAACTCGAACAGCAGGAACAGCAGCAACGACGCCGCCAGCATCGTCGCCGCCAAGAATCCCAACCGCCGCGCAATGGTCGCGAGCATCCCTACAGTACGTCATCCCCGGGCTTGACCCGGGGACCTCGTCCCAGCGGAAACGCCGAACGCAGCAACAGCCCCTAGGCCTCGACGGCCAACTGCTCCGCGAAGATGTACTGCGAAGGGTGCATCCGGAACCCCTTCACCTTCTTGTCGTACCCCGTCTGAACCTTCCGCCACAGCGGCTGCACGATCGGCCCATCCTCCTGCATGATGACCTCGATCTTCCCCATGATCTCCCGCCGCTTGTCGACGTCCAGCGTCCCCTCCGCCTGCGCCAGCAGGGTGTCGAACTCCGCGTTCGAATACCCGCTCTCGTTGAACGCGCCCCCCGTCCGGTACGCCAACCCCAGCGTCATCACCGCCAAGGGCCGATGCGTCCACGTCGTGAACCCGAACGGGATCTTCATCCACACATCCCAATAGGCGCTGGAAGGCATCACGTTGATCTTCACCCGGATGCCGACCTCCTTCCACATCTCCGCCATCACCGTCGTGACCGCACTCTCCCAGGCCGGCTGGTTCTTGCACGCGATCTCCACGTCGATCCCGTTCGGATACCCGGCTTCCGTCAGCAGGGCGCGCGCCCGCGCCGGATCCGGCTTCATGAACGGAATGGGATGGTAGTCCGGATAGACCGGCGCGATGTGCGTGTGCTCCGCCGCCGTCGCATTCCCCCGGAACACGATGTCGGCCACCTTCTGGCTGTCGATCGCCAGCTTCAGCGCCAGCCGGACCCGCTTGTCGTCGAACGGCTTCTCCGTCACCCGGCCCCGCGCCACCCCCGTCTGCGCCGTCGTCACCGGATACAGCGCGATGTTCGGCAACGCCTTGATCGCGTCCAGCTGCGCGATATCCACCTCGTACAACCCGTCGATCTGCTTGGACGCCAGCGCCGCGATCAGCGCGCCCGTGTCGTTGCCCAGGTCGATGAACTCCAGCGTGTCGAGGTTCGGCGCACCCCGCCAATAATCCTTCCGGCCCCGCAGCGTCGCGCGCCGACCCGGCTCGTACGCCATCAGCTCGAACGGCCCGGTCCCGTTCATCCCCACCGCGAAACTCCCGTTCTGCTCGGGGTCCAGCATCACGAACGGGTAGTGGAACAGGTGCTCCGGCACCGCGAGCTGCGGCAGTTTCAGGTTCAGCCGCAGCGTCCGCTCGTCCACGATCTCGACCGCGTTCGCGTCCCACAGCGACGACGCCAGCACCGGCTTGCCGTCCTTCGTCTCCCCGGTCGGAGTCTCCGTGATCATGTACGACTTCATCAGCCCCAGGATCGAAGACCCGATCTTCGGGTCCAGCGCCCGCTTGATGTTCCACGCCGCGTCCGCCGCCAGGAAAGGCCGCCCCGACCGCCACTTCGCCGCAGGGTCGAGGTTGAACGTCCACGACTTCAGGTCCGGGCTTGCCGCCCAAGTCTTGACCAGCACGCCGCGCGTGACGTTGTCCTGCTCGGTCCGCACAAGGAAATCATTGGTCTGCCGCGCCAGGTTGCTCGCCTCGACCCACGCCACCGTCATCGGGTCCTTGATCTCGTGCACCCGCATCCCGATCCGCAGCCGCCCGCCCTTCGGCATCGCCTGCGCCGCGGCCGGAGCCGGCAGCCCGGCCGCGGCATACGCGGCGGTCGCCCCCATCCCCAGCAGCGTCGCCATCCGCAGGAACTCCCGCCGATGCAGCCGCCCCCGCTCCATCTCCTCGTGCAGCTTCGGCAGTCCGGGATGGGGCACAGTGTCGGTCATGGCATCGGCTCCGGGGTCAGGTGGGTGGGGACGGTGCAACTATCGCGCCATAGTGCGCTGGTCGCCTATTTGTGAAGAGTCCGTGGAACGACTTGAAATAGCCCGCCAGCGACAGCTCGATCCGCGCCGACACCAGCTCGTCCCCGAACCCGTACGACTGCGCGACGATGCTCCCGGTCGGCGCGATGATGCAGCTATGCCCCAGCATATCCACCCCCTCCTCCCGCCCCGCCTTCGCCGTCGCGACGATCCACAGCCCGTTCTGGTACGCCGCCGCCTGCATCGGGATCAGGTGGTGCATCGCCCGGTGCTCGTTCTGCTCCGGCCAGTCCGGCAACTGTGCCGGGGAGTTGTAACCCAGCACGACCAGGTCCGCCCCCTGTAGCGCCATCACCCGATACGTCTCCGGCCACCGCCGGTCGTTGCAGATCGCCATGCCCACCCGGCCGCCGAACCCCTCCCACACCGGGAACCCCAGATCCCCGTCCCGGAAATACCGCTTCTCCAGGTGCTGGAACGGAATGCCCGGCACCACCTCGCTCGTCCCCGGAACATGCACCTTCCGGTAATGCCCGACGATCCGCCCGTCCCGCTCCACCAGCACGCTGCTGTTGTAATGGCCGCCATCCACCGCACGCTCGCAATACCCGAGGTAGAACCCGACCCCCAGCCGCCGCGCCGCATCGAACAGGGGCTGCGTCGACGGGCCCGGCATCGAAGCCTCGAAATACGAATCCAGCTCCTCCCCGGGCGCGATCAGCCACCGCGGGAAGAACGTCGTCAGCGCCATCTCCGGGAACACCACCAGCGTGACGCCCTGCCCCGCCGCCTGCTCCAGCAGCGCGATCAGCCGGGCCACCACCTCCGCCCGGGTGGCCGAGCGCGCGATGGGACCAAGCTGGGCGGCAGCGACGGCAAGGGTCATCCCCTACTCTGACACAGCCCCCGCAGCACTGTCTGCCACCGCGCCAGCACCGGCCCTTCCGCATGCGCGGCCACATACTCCGCCCGCCCCGCCGCCCCCAGCCGCCGCGCCATCGCCCGGTCCCCGATCACCGTCCCCAACGCCTCCGCCAGGGCCACCGGGTCCTCCGTCGGCACCAGCACCCCCGTCTCCCCGTCCCGGATCAGCTCGACGGGCCCATCCGCCGCCGCCGCCACCACCGGCACCCCGGCCGAAAACCCCTCCAGCACCACGTTCCCCAGCGGCTCGTGCCGGCTCGGGCACGCCAGCACGTCCGCCGCCGCCAGCAGCGCGCCCTGGTCCCGGCGCCACCCCACCAGGTGCAGCCGCTCCCCCACCCCCTCCCTGGCCGCCAGCCGCAGCAGCGCCTCCCGCTCCGGCCCCTCCCCCGCGATCACGGCATGCACCCCCGGCAGCCGAGGCAACGCCCGAACCAGCACGTCGAACGCCTTGTTCGCATGCAGCCGCCCCAACGCCAGCACCACCGGCGCCCCCGCCGGCACCGGCAACAGGGCCGCCGCCGCACCCCCCAGATCCGGCACGAAGTTCGGCAGATGATGCACCCGCCCCACGGGCCACCCCTGCCCCTCCACCCAAGCGACGATCCCCCGCGTATTTCCAACCAGGTGGTCGCACCGCCGGAACCGCCGCAGGTCGTAATACCCCCCCAGCCGCCCCGCCAGCACCCAGTCCCCCCGCGGCGTCATCGCAGCCGCCCGGCTCATCCACGCCATCACCAGCGCCGGCCCGAACGCTCGCAGCCGCTGCCCCAGCCGCACCCGCGTCACCAGGTCGAACACCCCCCCGAACCCCAGCTCCACCGGCGCCAGCCCCCCCG
>CAXTPG010000196.1:0-4411 GCA_964246015.1 uncultured Acetobacteraceae bacterium | reverse complement strand
GGCGCCCGCCCCGCCGCCCCCGTCCCGGCCGTCGTCCCGGTTCCCCTCCCCGCCCCCGCCCCCCCGCCGGAACCGGAAAAACCCGCCGAACCCGGCAAGGGCAGCGCCACCGGCCAGCCCCTCCCCCGCTTCGCCACCCTCCGCTCCGACGAGGTGAACCTCCGCACCGGACCCGGCACCCGCTACCCCATCGAATGGATCTACAAGCGCCGGGACCTCCCCGTGCAGATCGAACGCGAGTTCGAGGTCTGGCGACTCATCCGCGACCAGGAAGGCGTGAAGGGCTGGGTCCACCAGGCCACCCTCGCCCCCCGCCGCACCGCCGTCGTCGTCGGCGCCGAACACGTCCTGCGCCACGACCCGAAGGACGACGCAACCCCCGTCGCCCGCCTCAAACCCGGCGTCATCCTCCGCATCCGCAGTTGCGAGGCCAACGCGGACTGGTGCCAGGCCGGCATCCAGGATTATCGTGGCTGGATCAAACGCAGCGACGTCTGGGGCATGATGCCCGGGGAAGCGATCCAATGAGCGAATCCAGGGCCCATCACGACATGGGCGGCATCCCCAAGTTCCTCTGCGAACCCATCGACACCGCCGACCACACGCTCACCGACTTCGACCGCGAGGTGGACGCTATCCGCGGCATCCTCGGCATGAAGGGCGTCATGAGCGTCGACGAGCTGCGCCGCGGCATCGAGGCCATCCCGGAAGCCGACTACCTCCGCCTCACCTACTATCAGAAATGGATCCGCTCGATCGCCGACAACCTCGTCGCCCGCGGCGTGGTGACGGAGGCCGAACTGGCCGAGGCCCTGCAACGATGCTGACCCCCGGAACCCCCGTCCGCGTCCGCGACGACTGGCCGGAGACCCGCGGCCCCTGCCACATCCGCACACCCCACTACCTGCGCGGGCGCCGGGGCACCGTCGTGCGCCACCTCGGCCGCTTCCCCAACCCCGAGGACCTGGCCTTCGCCCGCCCGGCCCCCACGCTCGACCTGTACCACATCGCCTTCGACCCCCGTTCCCTCTGGCCCGACGCCGGCGGGGACGAGGTGCTCGTCGAAATCTACGAACCCTGGCTGGAACCGGCAGGAGCCGCCGCATGACCGTCCTGGAAGCCCCGAGCGACCGCCTGCTCGCCGCCGTCCGCGCCCTCCTGCACCAGAAGGGCATCGCAACGCCCGAGGAGATCGCCGACCGCATCGCCCACACCGACAAGGCCAGCCCCGCCCAGGGCGCCCGCATGGTCGCCCGCGCCTGGACCGACCCGGCCTTCCGCGCCGCCATGGTCGCCGACGGCGCCGCCGCCGCGGAATCGATGGGCATTCCCATGCGCGGCCTGCCCCCCCTCGGCGTGCTGGAGAACACGCCGGACACCCACCACCTCGTCGTCTGCACCCTGTGCAGTTGCTACCCGCGCGGCGTCCTGGGCTACCCACCCTTCTGGTTCAAATCCCCGGCCTACCGCGCCCGCGCCATCCGCGACCCCGCCGGCGTGCTCGCGGAATGGGGCACGACGCTGGCGCCCGGCACCCGCATCCGCGTCGTCGACAGCACGGCCGACTACCGCTGGATGGTCCTCCCTGTGCGCCCCGCCGGAACCGAAGGCTGGGACGAACCCCGCCTCGCCACCCTGGTCCGCGAAGGCGACATGATCGGCGTGACCGTCCCCACCGCCCATCCATCGTAGCGCCGGCGTCCCGCCGGCCAGCCCCATGATCGGCATCGTCGTAGGCCTCGAGGCCGAAGCCAAACTCGCCCGCCGCTGGGGCGTCCCCGTCGCCATCGGCGGCGGCACCGCCGCCGGAGCCACCCGCGCCGCCGACCGCCTGGCCCCCACCGTCCGCGCCCTCGTCAGCTTCGGCCTCGCCGGCGGCCTCGACCCCGCGCTCCGCCCCGGCGCCCTCCTCGTCCCCATTCGCGTCATCGACGGCCCCGACTCCTGGGACGCCGACCCCACCCTCGTCCGCGCCCTGGGCGGCGGCACCGGCCACGTGCTGCTGGGTGGCGGCACGGTGCTGGCGACGGTCGACCAGAAGCGCGCCGCCCGCGCCGCCACCGGCGCCGACGCCGTCGACCTGGAAAGCGCCGCCGTCGCCCGCGCCGCCGCCCGCCACGGCCTCCCCTTCGCCGCATTGCGCGCGGTCTGCGACGGCGCCGGCCGCGCCCTGCCCCGGGCCGCGCTGGTGGCGCTGGACCCGTCCGGCCGGGTCGGGCCGTGGCGCGTCGTCGCCGCCGCCCTGTCCCGCCCCGGCGAGATACCGGCCCTGCTGGCGCTGGCCCGCGACGCCGCCGAAGCCCGCCACGCGCTCGTCGGTCGCATCGGCGCGACGCCTCGCCTCTGCCTCGTCCTATGATCCGGATCGAACAGGAGATCATCGACCAGCCCGACGTGGAGCGCCTGTTCAAGGCCGCCGACGCCGGTGCCGCCCAGCTTTATCCCGGGCAGGACCGCGCCGGGCCGACCGCCGCATCCCTGATCGCGGTCGCAACCCGCTTCTTCGTCGCCCGCATCGACGGCGCAGCGGCCGGGTGCGCCGGGTTCGCCCCCGGGGACGCCGGTTGGGCGGAACTGAAGCGCGTGTTCGTCGATCCGGCAGCCCGTGGCCAATCGATCGGCCGCGACCTGGTGCTGGCAGCCGAAGCCCTCGCCGCCAACGAACGGTTCGCCGCCATGCGGCTGGAAACCGGCGCCCGCGCCACCTCCGCAATCCGCCTCTATCGCCGCCTGGGGTACGTCGATCGCGCACCATTCGGGCCCTACGTCGACGATCCCCACAGCCTGTTCATGGCAAAGCATCTCGGCCTGGGGCCGCAAACACGCTAGGGATCGGCGCATGACCCTGAAGCCCGCAGAACACTACCCCGCGATGGCCGACCCGCAGGCGCAGCCCCGCTACGTCGGCATCCCCACCTTCTTCCGCGCCCCCCACACGCAGGACCTGGCCGACTGCGACATCGGCCTCGTCGGCGTCCCCTTCGACGGCGGCGTCACCAACCGCCCCGGCGCCCGGCACGGCCCCCGCGAGGTCCGCAACCAGTCCAGCCTCCTCCGCCCCGTCAACACCGCCACCGACCAGGCCCCCTTCGGCGCGCTGCGCATCCGCGACCTCGGCGATTGCTGGATCGAACGCCCCTACGCCCTCGACGGCGCCCTGACCGAGATCGAGGCCTACTTCCACCGCATCGTCGACGCCGGCGTGACCCCCGTGACCGTGGGCGGCGACCACTCCATCGCCTGGCCCATCCTGCGCGCCGTGGCCAAGAACGGTCCCGTCGGCATGGTGCACATCGATGCCCACGGCGACACCGGCGACGACTACATGGGCAGCCGCTTCCACCACGGCGCCCCCTTCCGCCGCGCCGTGGAAGACGGGCTGCTGGACCCCGCCCGCGTCATCCAGATCGGCCTCCGCGGCACCAGCACCGTCCGCGGCAGCCTGTGGGCGTTCAGCGAACAGAGCGGCATGCGCGTGATGCCGATGGACGAGGTCCACGACCGCGGCTGGCGCTGGGCCGTGGAGGAAGCGCGCCGGGTCGTGGGCGCCGGCCCCGCCTATCTCAGCTTCGACATCGACAGCCTGGACCCGGTCTTCGCCCCGGGAACCGGCACCCCGGAAGCAGGCGGCCTGACCATGATCGAGGCGCAGCGGATCGTCCGCGGCCTCATGGGCCTGGACATCGTGGCCGCGGACCTCGTGGAGGTCAGCCCCCCCTTCGACCATTCAGGCCTCACCGCGTTCCACGGGGCCTCGATCCTGTTCGAGGTGCTATGCGTCGTCGCGGCGGCGCGGGTGGCCCGCCTACCCGGCTGACCCGTGCCGGCGGCGCAGTTCAGTCCGCCGCGTCCGCCACCTGCTCCTTCGCCGGCTTCTTGTGCTTCAGCTCCGCCATCTTGTCCTGCACGTGCTTGCTGAACACGTACTCCGCCGGCCGCTGCTTCGACAGATCGATCTCGGGCGCCATCGGCCCATCCAGCTTCGGGCCCCGCAACGCCGTCATCATCGTCTTCAGCGGCGACTTCACCGCGTCCATCACCGCCGTGCTCTCATACCCCGAGTGGACCATGCAGTCCGCGCACTTCTCGTAGTTGCCGGTCCCGTACTTGTCCCAGTCCGTCGTCGCCATCAGCTCCGTGAAGCTCTTGGCATACCCCTCGCCCAGCAGGTAGCAGGGCCGCTGCCAGCCGAACACGTTGCGCGTCGGCTTGCCCCAGGGCGTGCAGGCATACGTCTCGTTGCCCGTCAGAAAGCTCATGAACAGCGGGCTCTGCGTGAACTTCCAGCCCTTGCCCTTGCCCCGCGCCAGGATGTCGCGGAACAGCTGCTTCGTCTTCTGCCGCGACAGGAAGTGCTTCTGGTCCGGCGCCCGCTCATACGCGTAGCCCGGCGACGTCATGATCCCGTCGA
>CAXTPG010000195.1:0-4508 GCA_964246015.1 uncultured Acetobacteraceae bacterium | reverse complement strand
TCACCCGCCCCACGTCGTCCACCGCCGTGAACCCCACCACCTGCACCGTGCCGGTATCCCGGTCGATCTCCACCTCGCAGATATGGCACCCGCCGGGATACGTGAAGTTCTTCGGGTCATAGAACGCGGTCTCGTCGAGACCCGGCTCAAGCTCCTCGATCGGGTAGTTGTGCGGCACGTACGCCGCCAACGAGATGTCGGTCAGGGACTTCGACTTGTCCGTCCCCGCGACGCTGAACCGTCCGTCCTTGAACTCGATATCCTCGAGCGACGCCTCCATCAGGTGCGCCGCGATCTTCTTCCCCTTGGCGATCACCTTGTCCATCGCCTTCACCATCGCCGACCCGCCCACAGCCAGGCTGCGGCTGCCATACGTGCCCATCCCGAACGGGATCTTGCCGGTGTCGCCATGCACGACGTCCACCTGGTCGAACGGCACACCCAACTGGTCGGTCACCAGCTGCGCGAACGTCGTCTCGTGCCCCTGCCCATGGCTGTGCGTGCCCGTGAACACCGTCACGCTGCCCGTCGGATGCACCCGCACCTCCGCCACCTCGTACAGCCCGGCCCGCGCGCCCAACGATCCCACGACCTTGCTCGGCGCAATCCCGCACGCCTCGACATAGGTCGAAATCCCGATGCCCCGCAGCTTGCCCCGCGCCGCCGCGGCCGCCCGCCGCGCCGCAAACCCGTCCCAGTCCGCCGCCTTCAACGCCGGCTCCAGCGTGCCGAGATAATCCCCGCTGTCGTACTGCAGCGCCACCGGGGTCTGATACGGGAAGGCGTCCCGCGGAATGAAGTTCCGCCGCCGGATCGCCACCCGGTCCAGCCCGGTGTCATGCGCGATCACGTCCAGCAGCCGCTCCAGCAGGAACGTCGCCTCCGGCCGCCCCGCGCCCCGATACGCGTCCACCGGCACGGTGTTGGTGAAGACCGCCTTCACCTCCGCGTAGATCGCGGGCGTCTTGTAGCAACCCGCCAGCAGCGTCGCGTACAGGTAGGTCGGCACCGCCGGCCCGAACGTGCTGAGATACGCCCCCATGTTGCACAGCGTCCGCACCCGCAAGGCGAGGAACGTCCCCTCCTTGTCCAGCGCCATCTCCGCCGTGCTGTCATGGTCCCGCCCGTGCGCGTCCGACAGGAACGCCTCGCTCCGGTCGCACGTCCACTTCACCGGACGCTTCAGCTTCCCCGCCGCCCAGGTGACGATCGCCTCCTCGGCATAGTGGTAGATCTTGCTGCCGAACCCGCCGCCCACGTCCGGCGCGATCACCCGCAGCTTGTGCTCGGGGATATGCAGCACGAAGGCGCCCATCAGCAGCCGGATCACGTGCGGGTTCTGGCTGGTGGTCGTCAGGGTATACTCGCCCGACGACGCGTCGAACTGCCCCAAGGCCGCACGCGGCTCCATCGCGTTCGGCACCAGCCGGTTGTTCAGCAGATCCAGCCGCACGACATGCGCCGCCTGCGCGAACGCGGCGTCGACGATCGCCTTGTCGCCGATGTGCCAGTCGTAGCACTGGTTGCCCGGCGCATCGTCATGCACCGCCGCGGCCCCCGGCGCGACGGCATCCCGCACGCTCGCGATCGCCGGCAGATCCTCGTAGTCGATCCGCATCAGCTCGGCCGCGTTGCGCGCCTGCTGCCGCGTCGCCCCGATCACGACCGCCACGGGGTCGCCGACATGCCGCACCTTGCCCACGGCCAGCACCGGGTGCTTCGGCTCGGCCATCGCCGAACCGTCCTTGTTGTGGATCTGCCACCCGCAGGGCACGCCCCCGATGCCGTCCGCCTCGAGGTCCGCCCCGGTATACACCGCGACGACGCCCGGCGCCGCCGCCGCGGCCGACGCATCGACCCCCAGCAGCCGCGCATGCGGCCGGTCCGACCGCACGATCACCGCATGCAACTGCCCGGCCGCGTTGATGTCGTCCGTGTAGTTCCCGCGCCCGTTCAGGAAACGGTGGTCTTCCTTGCGGCGCATGGACGCGCCGATGCCCTCGAAGCCCATGCTGCTACCCCCCTGGCCCGCCGGCTTATGTGCCGGTTCAGGCGGCCTTCTGCGTGCCGTGCATCAGCGGCGCCGCCGCGGCGATCGCCTTGACGATGTTGTGATACCCCGTGCAACGGCACAGATTGCCCTCAAGCCCATGCCGGATCTCGTCCTCCGTCAGCCCCTGCGGATGCAGGTTCACGAGGTCGATCGCCGACATCACCATCCCCGGCGTGCAGAACCCGCACTGCAACGCATGATGCTCGCGGAACATCTCCTGCATCGGGTGCAGCGTGCCGTCCGCCGCCGCAATCCCCTCGATCGTCGTGACATGCGTCCCGTTCGCCTGCATGGCGAGCATCGTGCACGCCTTCACCGACTTCCCGTCCACATGCACGACGCACGCGCCGCACTGGCTGGTGTCGCACCCGACATGCGTGCCTGTCAGGTGCAGCGTCTCGCGGATAAGCTCCACGAGCAGCGTCCGCCCCTCGATCTCGGCGGTATGGTGCGTGCCGTTCACTGTCAGCGATACCTGCGGCATCGAAGCTCCCCTTGGTCCCGTGGCTTGGCGTTGAGCCTAGTGTGCGGGCGGGGAGCCGGAAGGGTCAAGCCGCAGCTCGTTGCGCGGAGCGGTTGCCGGGCGTTCGAGCGATTATCCTGCTAGTTGCGGGACCCGCCGACCAGCAGCGGCAACGCCTTTCCGTCCGGCGCCGCGAACGCCACGGCGTAATGCGCGCCCTCCGCCCGCGGATCGGTCGAGACCTCGACCGCCACCACCGCGGGCGACCGCAGCGCGGCGGCGCCGGCCGGCACCGTCGGCATCCCGCCCGCGCGGCCGATCCGGCTCGCCGGGCACGTGCCCTGGGACGTCTGCCACACCACCACCGGCGCCGGGCCCGAAAGATCGAGCCCCGTGACCACAAGGCCGCACGCAGCCGGCCCGCGAAGCGCGCCGTCGCGCCCGACGATCCCCTGCATCACCGGGAACAGCGTCTCCCGCATGTCGCTGTCGTACAGCCGCGTGAACCGTGTGGAGAGCTGCGCAGTGCGGATGGCCGCCTCGTCGATCGGCGCACGGCCCGCGAGCGACCACAGACCGAGGCCGGAGAGTGCGGCGATGACGAGCGCCGGGGCGCCAAGGGCGACGACCATGCCGAAGCTGCGGGGGCGCGGCGTCGCGGCAACGGGGGCGCCGATGCGAAACTCCGGGGAAACCAGCGTCGAACCCATGGTCGGCTCCTGACAAATACTGACGGCAGCGAACGGTGGATGACCGTCGTTAATGCTCCTTACCAAGAACGTTGATGGATTAATAACGCTTTTCGATGCCAACGCGTCAGGAATTGTCAGGTCCGCGCGTTCATCGATCCCGGGACCGGGATCGCCATCCCCAAACCGCTAAGCCGCCACAGGCACCGCATGCAGCTCCGGCAACTCGTCCAGGTGGCACGCCGCCCGCTGCCCCGGCCCGCCTGCCGGCATCTCCCGCAGAACCGGCTCGTCGATCCGGCACCGGTCGAACACATACGGGCACCGCGTGTGGAACCGGCACCCGCTCGGCGGATTGATGGGGCTCGGCACGTCCCCCTTCAGGATCACGCGGTCCCGCTTCGCCAGCGGGTCCGGCACCGGCACCGCCGAAAGCAGCGCCCGCGTGTACGGATGCCGCGGCGACGCGAACAGCGTCCGGCGGTCCGCCACCTCCACGATCTTGCCCAGATACATCACGGCCACCCGGTGCGTCAGGTGCTCGACGATGGCCAGGTCGTGGCTGATGAACAGCAACGCCAACCCCAGCTCGTCCTGCAAGTCGCTGAGCAGGTTCACGATCTGCGCCTTGACCGACACGTCCAAGGCGCTGACCGCCTCGTCGCAGATGATCAGGTCCGCGCCCGGCGCCAGCGCCCGCGCGATCCCGATCCGCTGCCGCTGCCCACCGCTGAACTCGTGCGGGAACCGGTGCATCGCATCCCGCGGCAGCCGCACCGTGTCCATCAGCTTCGCGACCCGGTCGTCCGTCTCGCTGCGATTCCCCGCCATCCCGAAATTATGCAGCGGCTCCGCGATCACGTCCCGCACCCGCATCCGGGGATTGAGGCTGCTGAACGGGTCCTGGAACACGACCTGGATGCGCTTGCGCAGCGGCCGCAGCCTGCTCAGCGGGATGTTGTGGATCGGCTGCCCGTCCAGCAGCACCTCCCCATCCGTCGGCTCGATCAGCCGCAGGATCGCCTTCCCCACGGTGCTCTTGCCGCACCCGCTCTCACCCACCAACGACAGCGTCTCGCCCTTCGCGATGCTGAACGACACCCCATCGACGGCATACACGTACCCCGTCGTCCCGCCCAATATCCCGCCCCGCAGCGGGAAGTGCTTCTTGAGCGCGTTGACCTCCAGCAGGGGAACAGCCTTGCTCACGCCGCCATTCCCATCGCGTACTCCGCATAATGGCACGCGACGCTATGCCCCGGCCGCTTCACCTCCACCGCCGGCGCCACCTCCCGGCACAGAT
>CAXTPG010000194.1:0-4549 GCA_964246015.1 uncultured Acetobacteraceae bacterium | reverse complement strand
GTTTGGGGGGTCGGGTCGGGGAGGGCGTTGCGGTCGATCTTGCCGTTGGGGGTGAGGGGGAGGGCCGGGAGGAGGGTGATCGTGGCGGGGATCATCCATTCGGGGAGGTGGGCGCGGAGGTCTTCGCGGATGGATGCGGGTGTGTGGCGGCCGGGCGGGACGCCAGCGGCGGGGGCGGCGGCGGGGGTGGCGACCCAGGCGGACAGGGTGGTGGTGCCGTCCGGGGCGGCGCGGGGGAGGACGATGGCGGCGGCGATGCGGGGGAGGCGGAGGAGGGCGGCCTCGATCTCGCCGGGTTCGACGCGGTGGCCGCGGATCTTCGCTTGGGAGTCGAGGCGGCCCTGGAACGTGAGGGCGCCGTCGGGGGCGAGGCGAACCTGGTCTCCGGTGCGGTAGAGGCGGCGGCCGGGGTGGCCGGAGACATGGTCGGGGATGAAGCGGGACGCGGTCTGGGCGGGGTTGCGGAGGTAGCCCGTGGCGAGGCCTTCGCCGCCGATGTGGAGTTCGCCGATGGCGCCGGGGGGCACGGGGTGGCCGTGGGGGTCGAGGACCCAGGTCTCGGTGTTGTCGAGGGGGCGGCCGATCGGGATTTCGGGGGTGGGCCGGGTGACGTGGTGCCAGGTGGCGAAGGTGGTGCTTTCGGTGGGGCCGTAGACGTGGAGGAGGCGGGCGGGGGGGGATTCGAGGGCCTTGGCGACGCGGGCGGGGTCGCAGGCTTCGCCGCCGAACAGGAGGGTCTGGAGGAGGGGGAGGGCGTCCGGGGCGATGTCGACGAGCTGATGGAAGAGGGCGGTGGTCATGAAGATGGTGTCGATGGATTGGGTGCGGATGGCGTGGGCGAGGGCGGCCGGGTCGATGACGGTGGGGCGGGGGAGGATGACGATGGTGGCGCCGGCGAGGAGGGTGGACCAGATCTCGAAGGTCGCGGCGTCGAAGGCGAGGCTGGCGGCGTGGGCGACGCGGTTGCCGGGGGCCAGGGTGAGGTAGGCCTGGTTGGTGGCGAGGCGGATGACGGCGTGGTGGGGGATGGCGATGCCTTTGGGGCGGCCGGTGGAGCCTGAGGTGTAGTTGACGTAGGCCGTGGCGCTGGGCGCGAGTGGGATGCCGGATCCGGTTTGCCGGGTCGTTGCCGGTTCGTTGGGGCAAGCACCCTTACCGCTGCCCTCTTTCAACGGGAGAGACAGGAGGATTCTGGGTTTTGCTTCCTGGAGCATCGCCTGGCGGCGGTCGGGGGGGGAGTCGGGGTCGAGGGGGAGGTAGGCGGCGCCGCGGCGGAGGATGGCGAGGAGGGTCGCCACGGCCTGGGCGGAGCGGGGGGTTTCCAGGGCGACGAGGTCGCCGGGGTGGACGGACTGGAGGGTTGCCTCGATGCGGGCGGCCTCGGCGTCGAGCTGGGCGTAGGTGAGGGTTGTGTCGCCGTCGACGATGGCGGCGGCGTTTGGGGTGCGGGCGGCCTGGGTGGCGAAGAGGTGTTCGATCCGGGCGAAGGGGAGGGGTCGTGGTTCCGGGCGCGCGAGGGCGGCGATGCGGGCGTGCTGGGCGGGGGTGAGCAGGCTGTGGGCGGTGATGGGCCGATCGGGGGCGGAGACGAGGCGGGCGAGGTGGACGAGGAAGCCCTGCCGGAGGGCGGGCAGTTCGTCCGGCGGGATGATGGCGGGGTCGGCGATGAGTGTGCCGGCGAGGCCTTCGGCTTCGGGCCAGAGGTAGAGTTCGAGGTCGAAGCGGGTGCCGGGATGGAGGGTGGGCTGGGCGGCGCGCGCGGGGGTGAAGTCGGGGGTCGGGAGGGGTTGCTGGAGGGCGAAGGCGACGTTGAAGAGGGGGTTCCGGCCAGAGGTGCGGTCGTGGGGGATGGACTGGACGAGGCGGTCGAAGGGGAGGGCGCGGTGGTCGAGCGCGCCGAGCATGGCTTCGCGGGTCCGGGCGAGGAGGGTCGTGAAGGGGGGGGCGTCGGCGAGGTCGGCGTCGATGACGAGGAGGTTCACGAAGAGGCCGACCAGGTGCTCGTGCGCGGCGTCGTCGCGGCCGGCGACGGGGATGCCGACGGGCGTGCGGGGCGCGCCGGAGATGCGGTGCAGCCAGGCCTGGACGGCGGCGAGGAGGGTGACGAAGAGGGTGGTGCCCTGGGTCTGGGCCAGGGATTCGAGGCGGGTTCTGATCTGGGGGGTCAGGTGGAGGGGGAGGTTTGGGGCGACCGCGGCGCTACGAGCGGGGGCCGGCGGGACGCCGGCGCTACGAGAAGGGGGGCGCGGGAACGGGATGGGAACGAGGTTGGCCAGGCGCGGGCGCCAGTAGGCGAGGTCCTGCTCGCTGGGTGGGGTGGCGTGCTGGTGGCGGGCGTAGTCGAGGTAGGTGGTGGGAAGCGGGGGAAGGGCCGGGTCGGCGCCGGCGCGGTAGGCGGCGGCGAGCTCGTCGAGGAGGATGGGGGCGGACCAGCCGTCGAAGGCGGCGTGGTGGATGACGAGGATCAGGGCCGTGGGGGTCATCGTGGCGCGGAGCAGGGGGCCGGTCGCGAGGTCGATGGGGCGGGTGCGTTCCTGTTCGACGAAGGCGGCCAGGTCGTCCGGGGTTGCATGGGCCAGGGGGACCGGGGCGGCGGGGTGGACGTGCTGGCGGGGTTCGCCGCCATGATCGACGAGGGTGGTGCGGAGGGGGGCGTGGCGGGTGGCGACATAGGTGAGGGCGCGGGCGAGGCGGGCCGGGTCGGGTTGAATGGTGAAGGGGAGCACGAGGGCGATGGAATAGCCGTGCCCGGCGCCGGAGCGCCGATCGACCAGCCATAGACGGCGTTGGGCGAGGGAGGCTGGTGCTTGGCCGGAGGTCTCGAGCGCCGTCATCTTTATCCCGGCGCGCCGTTCCCTCCCCCCCGGGAGACGTCATCGGCGCGGCGCTAAGATGGCTAGAACCGATGCGTATGGTCAACGGGGTTGTTGTGGCAGGGTTTGGATGGGGATGCGGGGTCGGAGAAGTCTCATGGCATGGGACGCATTCGGGGCTGGGGAGAGGGGTCGGCTTGCGGATTTGGGCGGAGGGGGGCAAATCGGAGGATCGGCTGGGAGGTGGGCATGGACGCAGCGCTGCATGAGGCGGTCACGGGGTGGCGGCGGCACCTCCATGCGCATCCCGAGCTTTCGACACAGGAGCATGGGACGGCGGCGTTCGTGTGCCGGACGCTGAGCGAGCTGGGGGTGCCGTTCGTCGCCGGGGTGGGCGGGACGGGCGTGGTCGCGACGTTGAGCCGGGGGCAGTCCAACCGGAGCGTGGGGCTGCGGGCGGACATGGACGCGCTGCCGATCGAGGAGACGACGGGGTTGCCGTATGCGTCGGGGACGCCCGGGGTGATGCATGCGTGCGGGCATGACGGACATACGGCGAGCCTGCTGGGCGCGGCGGCGCTGCTGGCGCGGGACCCCGATTGGACGGGGACGGTGCACCTGGTGTTCCAGCCGGCGGAGGAGGGGTATGGCGGCGCGAAGGCGATGATCGCCGACGGGCTGTTCTCGCGGTTCCCGATGGAGCGGATGTTCGGGTACCACAACTGGCCGGGGCTCGAGGCCGGGACGGTGATGGTGCATGACGGCGCGGTGATGGCGGCGGGGGCGCGGGTGGACCTGGTGCTGGACGGGCATGCCGGGCACGCGGCGATGCCGCATCTGACCCGGGACCCGATGCTGGCGGCGGCGCACCTGCTGATCGCGCTGCAGTCGGTGGTGGCGCGGAATGTGGATCCGCTGGATTCGGCGGTGCTTTCCATCTGCATGGTGGAGGGGGGCGTCGCGGGGAACCAGATCCCGAGCCGGGCGACGATGCGGGGGACGTTCCGGACGCATCGGCCGGAGGTTCGGGATCTGGTGGAGGCGGGGATCCGGCGGATCGCGGCGGGGGTTGGCCAGACGTTCGAGGTTTCAGTGGGCGTGGATGTGCGGCACGGGGTTTCGACGACCCGCAACAGCCCGGCCGAGGCGGCGCTGGCGGCGGAGGCGGCCGGGGCGATGGGGGCCGTGGTGCGGCGGGACATGGCGCCGAGCATGGCCGGGGAGGATTTCGGCTGGTACCTGGAGGAGAAGCCGGGGGCGTTCGCGTGGATCGGGAACGGGCCGTCGCGGCCCGGGGCGGAGCTGCACAACCCGGGGTACGACTACAACGACGCGATCCTGCCCGTGGCCTCGGGGTGGTTGGCTTCGGTGGCGCGGCGGGCCTTGGCGGGGTGATGGTGGGGGGGATGGGGGCATGAGGGGCCGGCGAAACGCCGGCGCGACGAAGGGGTGGTTGCGGGGGCAGGCGGCGCTTTCGCGCGGGGCGACGTTGCCGATCGTCTGGATGGGCCTGCTGCAGGTGGGGGCGGCGATCGCCCAGGCGTGGTGCATCGCGGCGCTGGTGGGACCGGTGCTGGGGGGCGGCGCGGTCTCGGGCGCCGGGCTGTGGGCGGCGGCGTTCATGGCGGCGGCCGTCGTGCGGATCGGGCTTGGGGCGGCGATGGAGGCGCGGGGGTTCGAGGCGGGGGCGGCGGCGCGGCGGCGGTTGCGGACGGGGTTCCTGGTGGGGGCGTTCG
>CAXTPG010000193.1:0-4560 GCA_964246015.1 uncultured Acetobacteraceae bacterium | reverse complement strand
CCGAGAAGGCCAGCGACAAGGCCCCGGACTACCGCATCTTCCAGGGCAGCGTGGAGTTCGGCGCCGCCTGGAAGAAGACCTCCGGTGAGGGCCGCGACTACCTCTCGGTCAAGCTGGACGACCCGAGTTTTCCGAATCCGATCTACGCCACCCTGGTAGAGGGAGAAGAGCCCGGCACGCACAGCCTGATCTGGTCCCGCCGCAACGGCGACTGACCCGCGAAACGGCCTCGCTCGAAACCGAGCGGGGCCACCTCTGCGGACTTGGATCGTTCAGGCTTTGCTCCACGGTCGCCGCGCAGGCTCAATCGCATCGAGCAGCCACCAAGACGTCTTGGTCCACCTGCTCCAAGCGGACCTCATTTGCCCGGCACAGTTCCAGCGCTGCCACGAAGCTGCTCGCGACCGCCGCCCGCGCCCTCACCTCGAAGTCCGGACTCTTCGGAATTGGCGGCAGGAACACGGCCAGCGGCCCACCTTCCGGCCGCTCGGCCAGCATCGCCCGGATCCGCGATAGCGCGTCCTGCACGCGCCACAGGTCCCGCACCGGCGGGCGATACACCGGGACCGGCTCGCCCCGCCACGCGTGCCCGCGCAGCACGACGAGGGACGCCTCCATGAGAGCCATGTAGGAGGCGACGCGCGGATCAGGTCCGTGGCGCGGCCGCGCGAACACGTCCACGCCGAGCTGCGGCCGCGCCGCGAGCCAGTCGGCGGCAGCCCGGATGTGCGCCGCGTGCCCCAACCGCTCCAGTTCGGCCCGAGCGTCCCGCCCGGCCTCCGCCGCGGCGGCAGCATCGGCCGGGAACAGCAGCCGCGACCGGAGCAGCAAGAGACGGGCGGCCATCACCAGCCAGTCGGCCCGGCGCTCGAGCGGCATGCCGCGCAGCCGGCCCTCGCATTCCGCCACGAACTGCCCGGTCAGGTCAGCGAAGGACAGCTGGCCGAGGTCGATCCGCTGCCGCTCGGCGAGATCGAGCAGCAGGTCCATCGGCCCCTCGAACCCATCGAGGTGGAACACGGGGGTCTTCGGGGCCTGGAGCGGCGTGTCCCAATCATCCCAAAGCGCATCCGCCCCCGCTGGGGTAAGCGGTTCCAAGGGCAAGCCCTTGGCGGGGTCGAGGGGCAGCGCCCCTCGCCTACCCTCCCCCATCCCCGTACTCAGGCCGCAGCTCGAACACCAGCGACGGCCACTCAGCCCGCAGCTGCAGCAGCGCCTGCCAAGGCGACCAGTCGGCCGAGTAGAAGGCGTACGTCACCACCGCCGTGCGCCGCCGCCTGCGGTCGACGTTGCCGTCCAGAACCCGCACGTGCCGCAGGGCCTGCGACGTTCCCCAATGCGCCTGCAGCCAGCGCAGGCTGGCGGGATCGTCGGGCCCGAGCCGCAGCACGCGGGCCGGCACGGGGATCAGCTGATGCAGGTCAAGCGGGCACACCCTGCCGGTTTCGACCTGGGCCAGCACGCGCGCATGGTGGGCGGCGACCGCGTCGCGCAGCTCGCGGGCCAAGATGCGCGCGCCTACCCCGAGCGTGGCCATCGGCGCCAGCAGCCGTTCTTCTTCGATGTCGAGGTCGAGCTCCCACGGGATCGCCGCCGCCCCGACCGCCGCCGCCCGAAACTTTTCCACATCACCCGCCGGCCCACTGACCCGCAACGCCTGCGCCAGCCAGTGGGTATGCGACGGCACTGCCCCCACTCCCTCCCTCCTGCCCTCTTTCGCCCCCACGAGCGTCATAGGTTGAGCAGCTTGGAAGGGCTCGCCGCCACCGTCTTGGCGCGATTGCGGTAGCGCCGCGTCGTCGCAATATCTTTTTGGCGGGCGTGGGCCATGACCTGCTCGTCGAGGGCGCCATTCAGGTAGGCTTCGGTGATGAAGCCGGCCCGCAACCCATGCGGCGACAGCCGCTCACCGTCGGGCACGACGAGCCCGGCCTGGTCCGCCCGGCGGCGCAGGATCTTCCAGACGCCGTTGCCGGTGAGCCGGCCCTCGATGGTGCCGGACGAGGTCAGGCGGCGGAACACCGGGCCGTAGGTGATGCGGGATGCGCGCAGCCAGGCTTCGACGGCCCGCACCGGGCAGGTGCGGGCGAACCGGGCGATGCCGACCTCGGCCCCCTCGCCTTCCTGATCAGCCTTGGAGTGGCGGATGCGCAGCCGCATGCCCTCGCGGTCGATGCGGAAATCATCGTGGTCGAGGGCGACCAGCTCGGAGCGGCGCAGACCACCGGCGAAGCCGGTGAGCAGCAGCGCGCGGTCGCGCAGGCTGGCGAGGTGTTCGGGGTCGGCGTCGCAGGTGGCGAGCAGGCGGCGGATTTCGTCGGATGTCAGCGCCGCGGCCGGCCGAACGGGGCGGCGCTGTTCCCGAAGGATGCCTTTCATGACGCTGGCGATGATGGGATCCCCGGACGTCCACATATGGCCGGCGCGGCGGTGCTGGTAGGCGATGGCGGCAAGGGCGACGCGCAGGCCGCTGCGGCCGAGGGTGCCGGCGCGCTCGGCAAGGTAGGCTGCGACGATGGCGGGGGCGGCTGGGAGGTGGGGGGCGCGGTGGCCGGCGCACCAGGTCGCAAACGCGGCCCAGTCGTCCGCGTAGATTTTCTCCGTCGTGGGCGAGATGGAGTGGCGGGCGTAGTCGACGGCTTTGCCCAGCGCTTCGGCGAGGCTGCCCTCGGCGAGGTGGGCGAGCTCTGGAGGGAGCGCTTCGCCGGCGATGCGGATCAGGCGGGCGGCGGCCCGCCGCGCGGCCTCGTCCACAACGCTCGGGACCGCCAGCACCGCCGTCATTGCGAATGGCTTCCCGGAGTGGGCGTCGGCAACGGCAGAGAGTTGAATTTGATCAACATTGTAGCTGGTCCTTGCAGCCCGGCTTGCCTTCGCGGGAGGCGTCGTCGGGGCGCTGAGCATCCTGATTCGGGGGGGAGAATATGGCAAGTGCGCATTTGCTGGTGCGAAGGCACGGTAATGACTGATTACCGTGCCTACCACATTCGCAGGAACGGGGGCGCCAACCTGCCGGACGTGCATCGGTTCTGGTTGCGTTCCCGAGGAGAAGCGTTTCGGATCAACGATGTCGCGTCACTCGGCTCCGAATGCCGCGCCAACGGAGATTACGCGAATGCCGATCCGCCCTGAGCTGCGTCCGCTCTATCCCCCGCACTGGCGGGAGCTGAGCCGCCGCGTGCGCTTCGAACGCGCCAAGGGCTGCTGCCAGACCTGCCAACGCCCGCACCTCGTTCAATTACGCTGTCTGCCGGACGGGCGCTGGTTCGACGAGCGGAAAAACACCTGGCGCGACCGCCGGGGCCGCGACGCGCGCTGGCCCGACCTGATCGACGCCACGCGGTTGCGCACCACCCGCGTCGTGCTCGCCGCCGCCCACCTGGACAGCAATCCCGGCAACAACCGGCTCGCCAACCTCCGCGCCCTCTGCCAGCGCTGCCACATGCTGCACGACCGGGAACATCACCTAGCGCAGCGCTGGATCACCTATCGCCGGCGCTGGGCGTTAGGGGACTTCTTTTTCGGTCCATACTCGGCCGTGTCGCCGCGAAACGGCTTCCACGAAGGTCAGGTGGTACGGGCGGCCTCGATCATCGGCAGCGCAGCTTCGACCACGTAGAGGAAGTCCACGTGAGGCAGCATGTCGAATTGGTCGAGCCGGAGACGGGCGATGATTTCGGCCGCGACGTCCTGCAGCGCCGCATAATCCGCCACGATCGCAGCGGCACCCGGGAGAGGTGGCACGCTGCCCCGACCGCTGTTCAACCAGTCCCGAACGGCCGCGATAACACGGGCTGGCTCGTTGCCGTGCGCCTCGACATCCATGCCGGAGATGTCGGACAGGGTCTGATCGTAGCGATGAAGAACCGCATCCAGCACCAGCACCCGGCGTCGGCGATGCCGGGCCGGTCCTCTCAGCCTCAGGGCCAGGTCTGCCCCCAGCTCCAACGGCATGTTGAACCGTGGCAGGCCAGAGCTGCTGTCCACCTCCACTCGGGAGAGATCATGGATGGAGAAATCGGCCTCGGTGATGAGGTCGAGGATGCGGTTGAACCGGATGGCGGCGCTGTCGGATTCGTCCAACGCACATCGTGGCTTGTAGCCGCACGCGGCCACGCCGAAGCACATGGCGCGGAAGAGTGGGCGGTAGACCGAGTCGAACGGGCAGTTGATGAAGACCGGCCGACGGGCCGGCGCGCTACTTGTCTCCGGCGCGCTTGCGGGCATGCTCTGCGAAGGCTTCTCTCACCGCCGCCCTCAACGTCTCTTCGGGAATAGACGGTGTGCCGGTGGGCCGCTGCAGCTTGACGCCGCGGTACCAGCCTGGCGTGCCAGGAGGACGCTTTGCAGAACTAGCCGTCTTGGTGGCACCGTCTTTCATGCCGGTAATATGCGCTTCTTGGCAGCCGCCTTCAATAAGCGGACCGGCCCCGATGGATTGGCCGCGGTGGGAAGCTTGGTAGTCTGCACTCCTTCCCTCCTGTCCATCTTGCTCCCTGAGCTGCAAGGAGAGTGAGAGGGCTGCGCCCAGCTTCGCGACGAGGTTGAGGTCGAGAGAGA
>CAXTPG010000192.1:0-4578 GCA_964246015.1 uncultured Acetobacteraceae bacterium | reverse complement strand
TCCTTGCGCGACCGCACCTTCCCGTCCTCGTCCTTCGTGTAGACGTACAGCAACTGCCCCCGCTTGAACGGCTGCCCGATCGGGATCAGCATCCGCCCGCCCGGCTTCAACTGCTTGAACAGCTCCGGCGGCGCATACTGCGCGGCGCAGGTGACGATGATGACATCGAACCCGCCGCGCACCTCCGGCCACCCGAAATACCCGTCCCCCACCCGCGTCTCGACGTTGTCGTAGCCCAGCGGCGCGAAGATCTTGGACACCGCGTTGCCCAGCGGCTCGATGATCTCGATCGAGTAGCTCCGCTTCACGATCCGCGACAGCAGCGACGACTGGAACCCGCTGCCCGTCCCGATCTCGAGCGTGATGTCGTTGGGCGTCGGCTTGCACACCTGGGTCATGTAGGCCTGGCCCAGATAGTCGCTCAACGCTGACCCGTACCCCAGCGCCCAGGGCTTCGGGTCGTCCTCGTACGCAACCCCGCCCATGCTGCGCCGATCGGGGTAGCTGTAGTGGTAGTACTCCCGGGGGACCTCCTGGAACGCCTTGATCACGGCCGGGTCCGCGCTGCCCAGCCGGTCCTTGAGGTAGCTCTCGATCCGCCGCATCGCCCCGGGCTTGCGCGCCTGGATCGCGTTGAACTGCGCCTCGCTCAGCTCCACCGGCCGGCCGGATTTGCGCATGGCCTCCATGTAGGCCTCCCGCGTCCATGGCCCCGCGGCGGATGCCGCGAACGGTGCAGTCAGCGCCGCGCCAAGGACGGCGCGCCGGGTCAGGTGGTTGGGGATGCTTGCCACGCGGGGAGCTTTCGAACGGAAGGGAACGCCAGGATGGCGACGACATAGAGCATTGCGGCGACCATAAGAACCCTGTCGAAGCCGGATTGTACCGCGACCAGGTTCGCCAGCGGCGTCGCGACCACGCTGAACGCCCCGTTCAGCCCCCACGCCCACGGCAGGAACCCCCCGCCAGTCGTCCCCGCCCGCGCCAGCCCCATCGGGAACGGCATGCCCAGCGCCACCGAAACCGGCGCCGTCACCGCCAGCAGGATCGCCGCCCGCGCCGCCCAGGGAAGCCCCAGCGTTTCCAGCAGCAGCGGCTCCAGCATGAACAGCGCCGCGACGCACCACAGCACGATCGCGCCGCCCACCACCACGATCCCGCCCCGGACCCGGTCCGCCACCAGGCTGCCGGCGCCCGAGAACACCAGCATCCCCGTCAGCACCAGCGCGAACGCGCTCGTCCGGTCGTTCAGATACAGGCTCGCCTTCTCGATCAGCACGATCTCGACGAACAGGAACCCCAGCCCCAGGCTCGCGAAATACAGCACCGGCCGCAGGATCGCCGGGCGTCCTTCGGCCCGTCCCGCCACCCGCGGCGCGAACAGCGGCACCGCCAGCACCAGCAGCGCCAGCACGATCGCCTGCCCCAGCACGGCCAGGTTCACCAGCTGCCCCACCTCCGCCTGCGGCAAGATCTCAATCCGCTTCAGGATGTTCGGCACCTGCGACAATCGCAAAATGGCGTAGAACGCCGGCCGGTCCAGCGTGATCGGCTGCAGGTTGAACGCCGCCTGGCTTTCGCTGCTCTCCCCCCGCAGCACCTGCCCGGCCTCGTCCGCCACCGCATCCTCGGACCCTGCGCCCGACGTCACCTCCCCGCTCTCGAAGTTCACCGAGGGCAGGTCGTTGTAAATCGTCCCCCGCGCGGCCAGCACGTCGATCCCCGGGTAATACGACACGTCGAACGACCGCTCGTCGCAGAACTTCCGCGCCGCCGCGATTCGCGCCGCATCCCACGGGGCGTTCGACACGAGGATCCGCAGGTTCCATGCCGAGCGGTACACGATCACATGCTGCGCCGGGTCGGCGGCCCCGGTCCGCAGCAACGCCTCCCGCACCGTCGCCAGCAGCCGGATCGCATAGACCGGCAACTCCCGGATCGACACCGGGATCGACAGCAGCCCCCCGGGCGCCAGCGCCCGCAGATCCGCCGCCAGCGCCTCGGCCGTGAACGCCGTGTTGTTGGCCTCCCCCGCATCCATGAAATCGGCGGAGATGTCGATCAGGTCGTACTGGCCGCCCCGCCGCACCGCCGCCAGCGGACTGTCCGACGACAGCAGGATCCGCGCATCCGCCCCGATCGGCGGCGACCCGGCCAACCCCTGCTCCGCCGCCCCCCGCAGCACCGGATCGGGCTCCAGCGCCGTGATCGAATACGCCCCCAGTTGCAGCGCCTGCCGGATCCGGAACCCGCCGCTCGCCCCCGCCAGCAGCACCCGCGCCTTCGTCCGCAGCAGATACGGCAACGCATCGAGCGTCGCCGGCGCGTACGAAGCGTCCACCTCCCCCGGTTTCGGCAGCGCCGCGATCCGCGCCCCGTCCCGATACAGCCCGTACGAGGCCGGCGGCCCCGGCACCCCCAGCAACCCCGCATTGTTCGACAGGTCGACGTCCACCCGCTCGGTGAAGTCGTCCAGCATCGTATACAGCCCGCGCGGCGACCGGATCTCCGCCAGCGTCCGGGCGTTCGGCACATGCAGCGGCGCATAGATCGCCTTGAAATCGTTGAACGCCGCATTGTCGTCCAGGATCAGCAGAGCCTCGCTCGCCAGCAGCGCCGCCGCTGCCGCCACCCCCACCCGAAGCCGCTGCCGCCCCATCAGCCCGGCCGCCGCGATCGGCACCAGCAGCACGGGCACGAGGTGGAACGGATGCACGAAGAACATCAGCACCAGCACCGCCGCCGCCCCGGCGCCCGCGCCCGTCAGGTCATATCCGTACACCCGGCTGACCCGGTCGTCGTTGAGCACGAAATACAGGCTGATATACAGCCCCGTCAGAAAGAAGAACGGCAGCAGCACCGCGTAATACAGCGCGATATTGCCGAGCTGCGGCAGGAACGTGACCGCGTTCTGCAACTGCAAGGGGTTGAACGGGTTGATCGTCGTCGCCCAGTAGCCCAGCGCCGCCGAAACCACCAAGGCCGGCGGCAACCAGGCCAGCAGCACCGGCCCCCGCCGCACCCACCAGTCCCGTGCCAGCGCAACCGAAACCCCGCTCAGCGCAAACCCCACCATGACGATGGAGATCACCCAGTACCCGTACTCCGACCACTTCGCGACCGCGAAATACCGCGTCAGCGCGATCTCGTACCCGACGGCCGCCCCCGACACCAGGAACAACGGCCAAAGCGACATGCGACCCGTCACCGCCCGCTCACCCCTGTGGCCACACGCGCCGGCGGATGAAGCTGTCCAGCACCGCATTGAACCGCGCCGCCTCGTCGACGAACAGCGCGTGCCCCGCCTGCTCGAACACGACCGCCTCCGCCCAGGGATGCTTCGCCGCCAGGTTCCCCGCCTGCCCGGCAAACCGCGGCCGAACCACATACAGCACCGGGTGTCGAACCGAGTACACCGCCTCCTTCCAATAGGTGCGCGGCACCCCGTAATTGGAAAGCGCGGCCGCCGCGTCCGGCGGGGTCCGCAACGCCGTATCCGTCAGCCGTTCCAGATACGCAGCCCCCGGTGAGACCCGGAACATGCCCGCGACAAACCGTCGCATCTGCTCCTCACGCGCCAGCCGAGGCCCCCGCTGCGCCGGCAACCGGGACGCGACCGGGGGCGGGTCCTCGCCGACCGAGTTGTCGATCAGCACCAGCCCGGCCAGTTGCGTGTCCCCGTATTGCTGCACGTACGACAGACTATCCAGCACCCCCAGCGACCACCCCACCAGCAGCACGTTCCGAACCCGCAGCGCCGCGATCAGGTCTGCGATATCCTGTCCGCGCCGCCGGTAGTCGTAGCCCTCGGCGGGAATCTCGCTCTCCCCCTGCCCCCGCGGATCCAGTGCCACGACATGATACCGGCGCGCGAACGCCTCGATCTGCGCCTGGAAGATCCACGCCGGCATCGTCCAGCCCGGCACGAACACGATCGTCGGCGCGGCCGATGGACCCGCTTCGATGATATGCAGCCGCACCCCGTCCGACGTCCGGAACTGCATGTCCGCCGCCCCCGCGCCGAACGGCACCAGAAGCACGCCCAGCAGCAGAAGGAATGCGCGTCTCATACGGGCCTTATGGCGTCCATCGCCCGCGCCGTGTCAACCTGAACCCCACGCGTTCAGGAGGCTGTGTTGGACGAAGGCAACGGCCCTGGCCACGCCAGACAGATCGTGGCAGCGTTGATTCTGTTGGCGGCCCTCCTCGCCGCCGGCATCTGGCTGACCGGCGCGCTGCGCGGGGCGGCGACCATCCAGGATTGCGTGGCGGCCGGCCGGACCAACTGCGCCCCGATCCGACAATAAGGACAAGCCGAATGGCCGACATCCCCGCACCAACCCCGCAGCTCGAGCCCGGGCCGATCCCCAATGCCCCCCTTGCCCGCCGCAAGCAGCCGCAGGACCTCCGCTCCGCCCGCTGGTTCGGCCCCGCCGACCTCCGCAGCTTCGGCCACCGCTCCCGCGCCATGCAGATGGGCTACGCGCCCGAGGAATGGACCGGCAAGCCCGTCATCGCCATCCTCAACACCTGGTCCGACCTGCAGCCCTGCCACGTCCACTTCAAGCAGCGCGTCGA
>CAXTPG010000191.1:0-4617 GCA_964246015.1 uncultured Acetobacteraceae bacterium | reverse complement strand
GGTCCAGGCCGCGCCGCCGCCCGCCGCTGCCGCGGCGCCCCCCGCACCCGCGCCGGTTGCGGCCGCGCCGTCCCCGGACGCCATGCGCGCCGCCGTGCTCGCCTTTCTGGAAGGCGCCGGTGTCCCGCCCGCCTCCATCGCCGGGGACCCGGAGGCGGCGCTGCGCAACGTGGGCCAGGTGTTCCGCGCCCTGACCGAGGGATTGCGCGAGGTGCTGATGTCCCGCGCCGCCATCAAGGGCGAGCTGCGGGTGGAGCAGACGTTGCTGAAATCCAGCAACAACAACGCGTTGAAGTTCTCGTTCAGCCCCGAGGACGCGGTGGTGGCGCTGCTGAGCAGCGGCCGGGCGGGGTATATGCCGCCGTTGGCGGCCGCGCGGGAGGCGTTCGACGACATCAAGACGCACGAGCTGGCGGTCATGGCCGGGGTGCAGACGGCGCTGATGAGTCTGTTGAAGCGGTTCGATCCGGATGCGCTGGAGTCCCGGCTGACGCAGGGCAAGCTCGCGGCCGTGCTGCCGGGGGCCCGCAAGGCCCGGCTGTGGGACAGCTACCGCGATCTGTACAAGACGGTGGCGTCCGAGGCCGAGGACGACTTCCAGGCCGTGTTCGGCCGGGCCTTCGCCAAGGCATACAAGGCTCAATCCGACAAGGAGTAGGCGCGCAGTGCTTTCCTTTCCCGACCGATCCGGTGCTACAATCCAGATGAACGAGGGGGGACGGCGCATGGCATCGGCTCGGACATGGCTCCGGGGTGGGGCGTTCTGCCTGGCGGGCGGGCTGGCGGCGCTGGTCGGCGCGTGCGCGGCCCCCCCTCCCCCGCCCCCGCCGCCCACGATCGTGCAGGCGAAGCTGGTGGCGGCGAAGGACGTTAACCCGACTCAGGGCGGCGCCGCGGCCCCGGTCGTCGTGCGGGTCTATCAGCTGGCGTCCGCGGCCGGGTTCGAGAAGGCGGAGTTCTTCCGGCTGCTGAACGCGGACACGGCGACGCTGGGGCCGGACCTGATCAAGAAGGACGAGTACCTGATGGCGCCCGGCACGACCAAGGAGGAGTCGATGACCCTCCCTGACCGGGTGAAGGCGATCGGCGTCATCGCCGCCTACCGGGAGTTCCAGTCCAAGACGTGGCGGATCACCATCCCCGCCGTGCCCAACAAGACCACCCCGGTCACGATCACGGCCGGCGCCAGCGGGCTGGCGGTCGCCCCCTAGACCATGGGGTGGGAGAACAAGATCGTATGGGGCGAGGGCCTGTTCCTGCAGCCCCAGCACCTGCAGCAGCAGGAGCGCTACCTCGAGCGGCTGATCCGCACGAGCACGGCGGCGCTGACGCCGTTCAGCTACGGGCTGACGCAGCTGGAGGTGGACGCCGACCTGCTGACGCTGGGCAAGTTCGCGCTGCGCTCGGCGGCGGGGATCATGCCGGACGGCACGCCGTTCAGCATCCCCGGCGACGTCGACCAGCCCCAGCCCATCGACCTGCCGGAGACGCTGCGCAACGCGACCCTGCACGTGGTGCTGCCCGCCCGCCAGCCCGGCGCCGTCGAGACCGCACCCGCCGAACGGACCGAAGCCGCCGCCCGCTTCACGGTGACGGAGCACGAGGCGATCGACACCAACGCCGGCTACCAGTCCGTCGCGACGCTGCCCATCGGCCGCCTGCGGCTGCGCCTCGTGCTGGAACAGGATGCGCGGGGCGGCCAGGTCGGGCTGGGCCTGATCCGCGTGATCGAGGTGCGGGCCGACCGCTCCGTCATCCTCGACGAAAGCTATATTCCCCCCGTCCTGACCTGCGACTCCTCGGGCGTGCTGGCCGGCTTCACGGCGGAGCTGCAAGGAAAGCTGCACCAGCGGGCCGAGGCGCTGGCCGGACGCGTCTCCGAAACCACGAACAGGGGCGCCGCCGAGATCGCGGACTTCATGATGCTGCAGCTGTGCAACCGCTATGAGCCGCTGATGACGCACCTGCAGGCCAGCATCGGCCAGTTGCACCCGGAATCCCTGTATCGCGTGCTGGTGCAGCTGGCCGGCGAGTTGGCGACCTTCACCGAGACCCGCAAACGCCCCCCGGTCTTCCCGCCGTATCGCCACGATGACCTGCACGCGACGTTCCGGCCCGTGATGGCGGCGTTGCGGGCCGCGCTGTCCGCCGTGCTCGACCAGACCGCGGTGCCCATCCCCTTGCAGGAGCGCAAGTTCGGCATCCGCGTGGGGCCCATCCCGGACCGCACGTTGGTCACCGACGCGACCTGGGTGCTGGCCGTCAAGGCGCAGATCCCGGCCGAGACGCTGCGGCGCAACCTGCCGAACCAGATCAAGATCGGGCCTGTCGAGCAGATCCGCGAGCTGATCAACGTGGCGCTGCCGGGCATCGCCATCCGTGCTCTGCCGGTGGCGCCGCGGCAACTGCCGTACTACGCGGGCACATCGTATTTCGAGCTGGACCGCAGCAGCGCCTACTGGGCGGCGCTCGCGCGGGCGGGGGGCGTCGCGATCCATATCGCCGGCGACATCCCGGGGCTCGAGATCGAATGCTGGGCCATCCGGGGGTGATGCATGTCCATTGATCCCTTCGCCGAGCCGGGCGACACCGAGGGCACGGTCTTCCGCCCCCGCCCGGCCGGGACGGCTGCGGCGACGGCCGCCCCGCCCCCCTCCCGCGGCGGCGCCCCTGCCCGCCCGGTGCCGAAGGTCGGCGACAACCCGCTGGTCGCCGCCGCCAGCCCGGTCCTCGCCGCCGCCGTGCGCATCGCCAACGACCGCAACGCCCCGCCCGACCCCGAGAAGCTGCGCAACGCCATGACCAAGGCGATCCGCGCCTTCGAGGCGGACGCGCTGGCGACCGGGCTCGACACCCGCTCCCTCCGCGCTGCCCGCTATGCGTTGTGCGCCACCATCGACGACCTGGTGCTCAGCACGCCCTGGGGCAGCCAGTCGAGCTGGGTGCAGCACAGCATCACGAGCGTCTTCCACAACGAGGTGATCGGCGGCGAGCGCTTCTTCGACATCCTGGAGCAGATGCAGGCGGACCTCGGCCACCATGCGCCCGTCGTCGAGCTGATGTACCTCTGCACCTCGCTGGGGTTCGAGGGCCGCTACCGCGTCCTGCCGCGCGGCGTCGCTGCCCTGACCGAGCTTAGGGACGGCGTCTACCGCACCCTTCGCCAGCGGCGCGGCGACTTCGAGCGGGAGTTGTCGCCGCACTGGAAGGGCGTCGCGGCCGGCATGCGCACGCTGGCGAACCGCATCCCCATCTGGGCGCGGGCGCTGGCCACGTTCGTCCTGGCGTGCGGGATGTACATGGCGTTCAGCTTCCTGCTGGCCGGCACGTCGGACCTCGCCTTCGCCGAGCTGGCGGCGCTCCCGCCCAAGGAGGCGATGCAGGTCGCCCGCACCCAGCCGCGCGGCCCGGCCCCGGCGCCGCTGCCCACGCCGGCCGCAGCCCCCGCCGCCGCCGCACCGGCCGCGCCGGCGGCGGCCGGGTTCAGCATGCGGCTGCGGCAATTCCTGGCGCCCGAGATCAAGGAAGGCCTGGTGCAGGTGCTGGAGGACGCGCAGACGATCACCGTCCGCCTGACCAACCGCAACATGTTCGCCTCCGGCCAGGCCGTGCTCGGCCCCATCTACCCGCCCTTGCTGGTGCGGATCGGGGATGCGCTGGAGACGGAGCCGGGCCAGGTGTCGGTGTTCGGCTACACGGACAACCAGGCCATCCGGACAGCGCGCTTCCCCTCCAACTTCGAGCTGTCGCAGGCGCGCGCCGACGCGGTGGCGTCCGCGCTCAAGGCCCGCGTGAAGGAGCCGGCGCGCATCGTGGCGAAGGGCAAGGGCGACGCCGACCCGCTGGCCAGCAACGCGACGCCCGAGGGGCGGCAGACCAACCGCCGGACGGAAATCGTGCTGACCCGCGCCTCGGACGCCCTCTGATGACCAATTTCATCTCCCGCGTCGCACGCTCCCGCTGGTTCCGCACCGGGTTCGCGGTCGCGGTCGTCATGCTGCTGGTCTGGCTGTTCGGGCCGCTGCTGGGCCTGGGCGCGCTGCATCCGCTGGAAACCGAGGTCGCGCGGTGGATCGCGATCGGCGTCCTGTTCCTGCTGTGGATCGTGTCGAACCTGTGGGCGGAACTCGCCGCCAACAAGCGCGAGAAGACGCTGGCCGAAGGCATCGCCCAGGGCGACCCGGCGACGCGCGAGGCCGACGCGAAGGCCAAGCAGACCGAGAAGGCGTCGGCCGAGGAAGTCGCACTCCTGACCGACCGCCTGCAGAAGGCGATGCTGGCGCTGCGGAAGTCGAAGCTGGGCGGGTCGCGCAAGCGGCTCGCGTCCATGCCGTGGTACATGATCATCGGGCCGCCCGGCGCCGGCAAGACGACGGCGCTGCAGAATTGCGGCCTGCGCTTCCCGCTGGAAAGCGCCCGGCAGCCGATCGCTGGCGTCGGCGGCACGCGGAACTGCGAGTGGATGTTCACCGACGAGGCGGTGCTGATCGACACCGCCGGCCGCTACACGACGCAGGACAGCGCCGAACAGGTCGACAGCGCCGCCTGGCTCGGCTTCCTCCGCCTGCTGAAGAAGCAGCGCAAGCGGCAACCGCTGAACGGCGTGCTGGTCGCGAT
>CAXTPG010000190.1:0-4641 GCA_964246015.1 uncultured Acetobacteraceae bacterium | reverse complement strand
CATACGGGCGTGGCTGTCCGAGCGTCTGCCCGAGGTGATGCTGCCGTCGACGTTCGTGCCGATGCCGGCGCTGCCGCTGACGCCGAGCAGCAAGATCGACCGGCTGTCCCTGCTGCCGCCTCCGCCGCCGCAGACGGCCGTGGGGGTACTGGCGCGGACGCCGGTGGAGCAGATGCTGTGCGACGCGCTGGCTCTGGTGCTGCAGCGGGATGCGGTGGGGATCGACGACGACTTCTTCGAGCTGGGCGGCCATTCGCTGCTGGCGCTGCGCTTGGTGAACCGGGTGCGGGCGGTGCTGGGGATCGAGATGCCGCTGCGGGCGGTGTTCGAGGCGCCGACGGCGGCGCGGCTGGCGCTGCTGCTTGGGGGAATGCAGGCAGGCGGGCGGCGGCCGGCGTTGCAGGCGCGGGCCCGGCCCCTGGTGATCCCGCTGTCGCATGCGCAGGAGCGGCTGTGGTTCCTGGATCGGCTCGAGGGGCCGGCGCCGACGTATCACATCCCGGTTGCGGTGCGGTTGCGGGGGGTGGTGGACGCGGCGGCGCTGGGGGCGGCGGTGGATGACGTCGCCGGGCGGCACGAGTCGCTGCGGACGGTGATCCAGGAGCTGGACGGCGTGCCGCGGCAGGTGATCCGGCCGGCGCCGTCGGGGCTGTTGCGGGTGGTGGGGGTCGACGAGGCCGGGTTGGCGGGGGCGCTGGAGGGGGCGGTGCTGACGCCGTTCGACCTGGCGGCGGACCTGCCGTTGCGGGCGACGCTGTTCGAGGTTTCGGACGAGGAGCGGGTGCTGCTGCTGGTGCTGCATCATGTCGCGGGGGATGGCGGGTCGATGGGGCCGCTGACCCGCGACCTGGCTGCGGCGTATTCGGCGCGGCGGGAGGGCCGGGCGCCGGGGTGGGCGCCGCTTGCCGTGCAGTATGCCGATTTCGCGCTGTGGCAGCGGCAGGAGGCGGAGGGCGGCGACGGGATCGCGTTCTGGCGGGAGACGCTGGCGGGAGCGCCGGAGGAGATCGTGCTGCCGGGCGCGCGGAGCCGGCCGGCGGTGGCGAGCGGGGCGGGGATGACGGCGCCCGTCGCCATCGATGCGGCGCTGCATGCGGGGCTGCTGGCGGTGTCGCGGCAGTGCGGGGCGACGCTGTTCATGGTGGTGCAGGCAGCGTTCGCGGCGCTGCTGACGCGGATGGGGTCGGGGACGGATATCGTGTTCGGGACCCCGGTGTCCGGCCGGGACGACGCGGCGCTCGACGACGCGGTGGGCATCTTCTTCAACACGCTGGTACTGCGGCTGGACACCAGCGGGGACCCGGCGTTCACGGAACTGGTGGCACGGGCGCGGACCGTCGACCTGGCGGCCTATGCGCATCAGGACGTGCAGTTCGAGCACCTGGTGCGGGCGTTGAACCCGGCGCGGGTGCAGGCGCAGCATCCGATCTTCCAGGTGATGCTGACGTTGCAGACGGAGAGCGGGGCGCCGTTGGAGATGCCAGGCGTCGAGGCGACGGGGATCGAGACGCCGCTGGGGCGGACGCGGTTCGACCTGTTCCTGTCGATGGTGGAGACGCGGGGCGCGGATGGCGCGGCGCAGGGGATCGAGGGGTCGTTGGAGTTCAGCCTGGATCTGCTCGATCCCGCGGATGGTGCGGGGCTGGTCGCGCGGCTGGTGGGGCTGTTGCGGGCGGTGGCGGCGCGGCCGGGGATGCGGATCGGGGAGGTTCCGCTGTTCGACGCCGCCGACGGGGCGCTGGTGGCCGGGGCGAACGACACGGCGATGGCGTTCCCGGGGGGGACGTTCGTCGACCTGTTCCGGGCTCAGGCGGCGCGTGGGGCGGAGCGGGTGGCGGTGGTGTCGGGCGGGGCATGCCTGACGTATGGGGCGCTGGATCTGGCGACGGACCGGGTGGCGGCGGCGCTGCGGGCGCGTGGCGTGGCGCGGGGCGACCGGGTGGGGGTGGCGGTGCCGCGGACGGCGGACATGCTGGTGGCGATGCTGGGGGTGATGAAGAGCGGGGCGGCCTATGTGCCGCTGGACCCGCGGTTCCCGCCGGCGCTGCTGGCGCGGGTGATGGAGGTGGCGGGGGTGCGGCGCGTGGTCAGCACGTCGGGGCTGTGGGGCGCGCTGGGGGTGTCGCGGGACGCGGCGCTGCTGCTGGATGCGGATGCGATGGAGGATGCCGCGCCGCCCGGGCGGGGGCCGGGGCCGGAGGATGCGGCGTATGTGATGTTCACGTCGGGGTCGACCGGGCTGCCGAAGGGGGTCGTCGTCGGGCATGCGGCGTTTGCGAACCTGGTGCATGCGGTGTCGCTGGTGCCGGGGGTGTCGGCGGAGGATTCGGTGCTGTCGATCACCACGGCGACGTTCGACATGTCGATCATGGACATGGCGGCGCCGTTGGTGGTGGGCGCGCGGGTGGTCGTGGCGGAGGGCGGGCTGGCGCTGGATGGGGCCGGGTTGCAGGCGCTGGTGGATGCGAACGGCGTGACGCTGATGCAGGCGACGCCGACGGGGTGGGACATTCTGCTGGGGTCGGGGTTTCGGGGACGGCCGGGGATGCGGGCGTTGGCGGGGGGGGAGGCGTTGCCGCGGCGGCTCGCGGAGCGGATGGCGGCGACGGGGATGGCGCCATGGAACCTGTATGGGCCGACGGAGGCCGCGGTATGGGCCTCCGCGGCCGCCGTCGTGCCGGGGGTGGGGCCGGTGCCGGTTGGGCTGCCTTTGGCGAACGTGCGGTTGTACGTGCTGGACGCGGCGTTGCGGCCGGTGCCGCCGGGGGTGGCAGGCGCGTTGTTCATCGGGGGGCCGGGGCTTGCGGATGGGTATGCGGGGCAGCCGGGGCTGACGGCTTCGCGGTTCCTGCCGGACCCGGAGGGTGCGCCGGGCGGGCGGATGTACGATACGGGGGACCGGGTCCGGCGGCTGCGGGATGGGGGGATCGAGTTCCTGGGGCGGGCGGACCAGCAGATCAAGCTGCGGGGGCACCGGATCGAGCTGGACGAGATCGAGGGAGCAATCGCGTCGTTCCCGGGGGTGGAGGCGTGCGCGGTGGCGGCGGCGGCGGATGGGGCCGGGTCGGCGCGGCTGGTGGGGTTCGTCGTGCCGGCGGTGGCGGCCGGGTTGGCGGCGCATGTGGCCGGGTTGCTGCCGCCGTACATGGTGCCGGGGGCGTGGGTGGGGGTGGATGCGCTGCCGCGGATGAGTTCCGGGAAGCTGGACCGGAAGGCGCTGGTTTCGCTGGCCGGGGCGGCCCCGGCGCGGGCGCGTGTGGCGGCGCCGGCGCGGGACGGGGTGGAGCTGCGGATGGCCCGGCTGTGGGCGGAGGTGTTGGGGGTGGCCGAGGTCGGGCGTGGGGACGACTTCTTCGACCTGGGCGGGCATTCGTTGCTGGCGGCGCGGCTGGCGGCGCGGGTGCGGCGGGAGCTGGGATGGGCGATGCCGGTGGCGGCGCTGTTCTCGGCGCCGACGGTGGCCGGGTTGTGCGCGGTGCTGCGGGCGGGGGGCGTGGCGCTGCCGCGGATGGCGGAGATCAGGGGCGGGGCGGGGCCGGCGCTGCATCTGGTGCACCCGGCCGGGGGGTCGCCGCTGTGCTACCGCGATCTGGCGGTGGCGTTGGGGGGCGCGGTACGGGGGTTCGAGTCGCCGGGCCTGTTGCCGGGGGAGGCGCCGTTCGGGAGCATCGAGGCGATGGCGGCGGCCTATGTGGCGGAGATGCGGGCGGCTGGGCCGGGGCCATACCGGGTTGCGGGGTGGTCGTTCGGGGCGATCGTCGCGGTTGAGATGGCGCGGCAGGTTGGGGCGTTGGGGGAGGAGGTGTCGTTCCTGGGGGTGATCGATGCGGTGCCGCCCGATGGGGGGGATGCCGGGGCGACGCGGCGCGGGATGATGGAGGCGTTTGCGGGGGATGCGGGGGTGGCGCTGCCCGCGGGGTGGGATGCGATGGAGGATGGGGCGCGGCTTTCGTTCGTCGTGGCCGCGGCGGCGGAGCGGGGTCTGGTGCCGGAGGGGTTCGGGGTGGCCGATGCGGAGCGGCAGTTCGCGATGCAGGTGGCGCATCTCGAGGCCTTGGCGGCGTATCGGGTGGGGGCGGTGGATGTCCCGGTGACGGTATTTGCGGCGGTGGACGAGGCGCCGGGGCGCGGGGCGGCGTTGGCGGCGGCTTGGGGCGGGTATGCGCGGGATGTTCGGGTGGTGGAGGTTCCGGGGACGCATATGACGGTGGTTCGGGAGGCTGGGTTGGCGGGGGCCATGGGGGGAGTTCTGTCGGCATAACTCGAGGTGCAGCGAAGCACCCTCACCCAACCCTCTCCCAATGGGAGAGGACTATGATTTGGGTTCGAGCTTGTCGGCGAGGAGGACGTAGAAGGCGGGGACGACGAAGAGGGTGAAGAGGGTGCCGATCGAGATGCCGGTGATGATCACGACGCCGATGTTGAAGCGGGAGACGGCGCCGGCGCCGGTTGCGAAGACGAGGGGGAGGACGCCGAGGACCATGGCGGCCGTGGTCATCAGGATGGGGCGGAGGCGGGTGGCCGCGGCGCCGACGGCGGCGTCGAGCTTCGATTTGCCTTGTTCCTGCAGGCCGTTGGCGAACTCCACGATCAGGATGCCGTGCTTGCTGATGAGGCCGATGAGGGTGACGAGGCCGACCT
>CAXTPG010000189.1:0-4700 GCA_964246015.1 uncultured Acetobacteraceae bacterium | reverse complement strand
GTACAAGCCGCTGTTCGGGGCGGCGATGGCGAAGGACTTCCCGGAGCTGCGGCGGGTGTCGACGCAGTAACCCCTGCGAAACTCCGCCCCTGGACAGGGGCGGAGTCTTGCCCAGTTTCCATGGATCGGGGTATTTGACCAAAGGGCCGTGCGCGGCCCTTTGGGCGTTCGGGAGCGGCTTCGGCATGGACAGTCTGGAACTCAACAAGGCCTTCGCCGCGGTGCTGCTGGCGGGCATCGCGTTTTCGGGCGCCGGGTTGATCGGCGGCGCGCTGGTGAAGCCGAAGGAGCAGCACGGGTTGGCGATCAAGATCGACGTGCCGGAAGCCCCCGGCGCGGCGGGCCCGGCGTCGAGCGAGCCGGAGCCGCCGATCGCGGCGCTGCTGGCGTCGGCGGACGTGGCGCGGGGCGAGGCCGGGGTGAAGGGTCAGGGCTGCGTCGCCTGCCACTCGTTCAACGAGGGCGGGAAGGCCGGGGTGGGGCCGAACCTGTATGGGGTGATGGGCGCGCCGCATGGGCACCAGGCCGGGTTCGCGTATTCCGCGGCGCTGAAGGGGAAGGAGGGTCCCTGGACGTTCGAGCAGATGAGCGATTGGTTGAAGAAGCCGAGCGCGTATGCGCCGGGGACGAAGATGAGCTACGCCGGCCTGGCGGACCCGAAGAAGCGGGCGGACATCATCCTGTATCTGCGGAGCCTGTCGGCCAGCCCGATCGCGCTGCCCGCGGCCCCGGCGGCGACAGCCGCGGTGGCCCCCGCCGCTGCGGCGCCTGCCGCTGCGGCGCCTGCTCCGGCCGGGGGGGGCGCGCCCGCGCCCGTGGCGGATGCGAATGCGTCGATCGGCGTGCGGATGGCGTCGGCGGATGCGAAGGCCGGTCAGGCGGATACGCTGAAGCTGGGGTGCATCGCGTGCCACACGTATACCGAAGGCGGGAAGGCCGGGTTGGGGCCGAACATGTACGGGGTCGTGGGCGCGCCGATCGGCAGCCACATGGAGGGGTACGCGTATTCCAACGCGCTCAAGGGCAAGGGCGGGACTTGGACGTACGAGGAGCTGGACAAGTGGCTGACGAAGCCGGCGGCGTATGCGCCGGGGACGAAGATGACGTATGCCGGCGTGCCGGACGCGAAGGTGCGGGCGGACGTGATCGCGTATCTTCGGACTCTGGCCGGGACGCCGGTGCCGTTGCCCGAGGCAAAGTAGGCGGCAAGGAAAAGGCCGGCCCCGGGGTGGGGCCGGCCCTCATCCCGGTCCTCTCCGGATTGGAGAGGACGGGCGGTCAGCCTTCCTTCGGGGCGTAGGCGACGCACCAGCCCTTGGGGTTGATCTTGCCTTCGACGATCTTGCAGGCGTCGGGGGCGACCCAGTTCACGCACTTGTCGCACTCGAGGCCGTCCTTCGGCCCGTCCTGGTATTGGATCAGGTTCTTGGCGATCTTCTGGTCCTGGGCGCGGGCCGCCGTGGCGACGGCGGCGGTCCCGGCGATGATGCCGAGCCCCGTCCGTATCACGCTGCGCCGGGTTGTGTTGTCTACGCGATCCATCGTCCGCTCCCTGAGGTTTATCCCTGGGTATAACTAATGAGCGTGCGGAGGGTTTTGGCAATATGCGCGGCGTTACGAATAGTCACGCCGCGCATATTGCAAATGCTTCGCAATAACGACTACGCCGCGCGTTGTAGTCCGATCTGCGACCAGACCTCGGACAGCGCCGCGACCAGGTGGGTGATATCGGCCTCGGTGTGCATGGGGGAGGGGGTGATGCGGAGGCGTTCGGTGCCGCGGGGGACGGTCGGGTAGTTGATGGGCTGGACGTAGATGCCGTAGCGGTCGAGCAGGGTGTCGCTGACCTGCTTGCAGAGCACGGGGTCGCCGACCATGACGGGGACGATGTGGCTGGGGTTGGGGGCGTGCGGCAGGCCGGCGGCATCGAGCTGGGCGCGCAGCAGGGCGACGTTGCGCTGCTGGCCTTCGCGTTCGGACGTGCTGGCCTTCAGGTGGCGGACGCTGGCCAGGGCGCCGGCGGCGACGGCGGGGGGGAGTGCCGTGGTGAAGATGAAGCCGGAGGCGAAGCTGCGGACGAAGTCGCAGAGTGCGGCCGATGCGGCGATGTAGCCGCCGATGACGCCGAAGCCCTTGGCCAAGGTGCCGTTGATGCAGGTGACCCGGTGGGCGACGCCGTCGCGTTCGGCGATGCCGCCGCCGCGGGCGCCGTAGAGGCCCACGGCGTGGACCTCGTCCAGGTAGCTCATGGCGCCGTGGCGTTCGCAGACGTCGAGGATCTCGCTCAGGGGGGCGATGTCGCCGTCCATGGAGTAGACGCTTTCGAAGGCGACGAGCTTGGGGGCGGCCGGGTCGAGCAAGGCGAGCTTGCGGTCGAGGTCGGCGGGGGAGTTGTGCGCCCAGATCTGCTTTTCGGTGCGGCTGTGGCGGATGCCCTCGATCATGGAGGAGTGGTTCAGCGTGTCCGAGAGGATGATGCAACCGGGCATCATGGCGCCGAGGGTGCTGAGCGCCGCCCAGTTCGCCATGTAGCCGGAGTTGAACAGCAGTGCGGATTCGGCGCCGTGAAGGTCGGCCAGCTCCTGTTCCAGCAACACGTGGTAGTGGTTGGTGCCGGCGATGTTGCGCGTGCCGCCGGCGCCGGCGCCGCAGCTTTCGAGCGCCTCGTGCATCGCCGCCAGCACGTCGGGGTGTTGGCCCATGCCCAGGTAGTCGTTGCTGCACCAGACCGTGACGTCGTTGTTGTTGCGGCCGTCCATGTGGGTTGCGCGCGGGAACTGGCCGCGCTTGCGCTGCAGGTCGGCGAAGACGCGGTAGTTGCCCTCGTTGCGGAGGGTATCGAGCTGCTTACGGAAGAACTGCTGGTAGTCCATGGCTGGTCCCCCTGGTGTTCTGGGTCCTCGGATCGGCCGGCTTTCCCGGTTTCCACTTGAGCGACCAGGCCCAGAGCCGTGCGAAGGGCAGCGGCAGGACGAGGCACCAGTGTTCGACGACGGCGAGCGCCAGCATGGTCGCGAGCATCGCGAGGCCGGCCTGGGCGGCGCCGGAGGCGGCGAGCGCGCCCTGGCCCAGCATCACGGCGCCGACGGTGCCGGCGGTCAGCGAGAGGGGCATCAAGAGGTTCATGGGCCGGCGGGCCATGAAGCTGAGGAGGTAGCGGAGATGGGGGGGCAGGAACTCCTCCCCGAGGTTCAGCACGCCGAGGAAGACGTTGAGCTTGGCGCTCGTCCGCATCAGCCAGAGCAGCATGAAGGTCCAGACGCCGACCTGGTTGGGGGCCCCCCAGGTCGTGGCGACCATGATCGCGGCCGTCGCGATGATCGCCAGCTCGTGCCACAGGCATGCGGCGACGCCCATGCGGAAGCGTTCGGCGATGGTGCAGCCGGCGGGCGCCGCGGCGGTGCGGGGGCCGGTGACGTAGCCCATGAAGAAGCTCATCTCCTGCCAGGCCCAGGCCAGCACCGCGTAGGTGAAAGCGGCGTAGGCCCCGGCCTCGGACACGTCGGCGCTGCTGACGGCCAGGCGGTGCATGGCGACGGCGAAGACGGCGGTGCCGAGGAGCATGCTCCAGCGGAAGGTGCGGCGCGGCAGGTTGTCCAGCAGCAGCACCACGCCGGTGCTGAACCACCAGACGAACAACGCGTAGCCCGCGGCTGGAAGCAGCTCGTTCACTACCAGGCCGGCGCCATGCGGACGCTGTCGGGCATCGCGTTCTGCTTCACGGGCAGCAGGAACAGCCGGATGAAGGTGAACCCGGCCGACAGGGTCAGCCCGGCGTTGCGGAGCTTGCCCATGACGCCGCCCTGGCGCCGTGCTTCGCCCTTGGCGACGGTGATGACGCGCAGCCGCTCGAGCCCGGCGGCGAAGGCGGGGTGGTCGAGGTCCAGCTCCACCGGGAAGACCTGGCGGCAGATCTCGGACGTCGTGCGGAACACCTTGAAGTCGTATTCGGTGGGATCGACGCCGAGCGCCTTGTGGAAGACGGGGCGGGCGTGGTCGCGGACGTACATCGTGGCGAAGACGGCGAGCAGGAAGAAGCGGACCCAGAGCTTGTTGACGCCCGTCAGGAGCTTGGGGTCGGACCGCATGAGCAGGGCAAAGGCCTCGCCATGGCGGAACTCGTCGTTGCACCACTTCTCGAACCACTTGAAGATGGGATGGAACATCTTGTCGGGGTGCCGCTCGAGGTGGCGGTAGATGGTGATGTAGCGGGCATAGCCGATCTTCTCGGACAGGTAGGTCGCGTAGAAGACAAACTTCGGCTTGAAGTAGGTGTACTTCTTCGCCTTGGTCAGGAAGCTGAGGTCCACGCCGACGCCGAAATCCTTGAGCGTGTCGTTGATGAAGGCGGCATGCCGGGCCTCGTCGCGGGCCATGTAGCTGAACAGGTCGTGGATGTCGCCTTCCTTGATGCGCTTCTTGATCTCGGCATAGAGGACGCAGCCGGAGAACTCCGCCGTCACGGAGCTGACGAGGAACTCGAGGAACTCCACCCGCAGGTCGGGGGGGAGGTCGCTGAGCTTGAACTCGTCGAAGACGTGGGTGCGGATGAAGTGGCCGCGGTTCTCGTCGGCGCGGAGCTCGGCGATCAGGCCGTCCCACTCGGCGCGGACGCGGCTGACGTCGATGCGTTCCATGGCGGCGAAGTCGGTGGTGTAGAAGCGCGGGCTGAGGATGGTGTCCTGCTGCGCGAACTTCGT
>CAXTPG010000188.1:0-4747 GCA_964246015.1 uncultured Acetobacteraceae bacterium | reverse complement strand
TCGCGCCGAGGCTTACCAGCCGGACAAGGGGCGTACTGTGCTGGCACAAGCAGCGACGAACACCGCCACAGACGCAAGCCCGTCAAGGAGCCAGACAACTGCGCCTCCAGCACCACCTGGTCGATATGTTGCCACCAATCCTCGGCAGTGGGCGGGCCAGCCTTCGGTCGGCACCGGGGAATGCGTCCCGTTGGTTCAGGAGGCGACGGGAGCACCGCTCACTCGGCAATGGCGTCCAGGTGTTCCTGTGCAAGGCAACACCGCTATCAGGCCAGGTACGGCGATAGCTACGTTCGATGATGATGGTCGCTACAACGGCCACGCCGCGATCTACCTGGGGCAGGATCAGAATGGGATTAGGGTCATTGACCAGTGGAACGATCGTGTTCGAGACGGCAGCGTCGTTCCTCATCAGCCCAGCGAAAGAACGATCCGTTTGAACGATGCGTCACGAACCCGCATCAATCGAGGAGAGTCTTACCGTGTCGTGGAATAAAGGCAGAGCGCATAGGTTGCAGCTGTGGGCTTGTGTTGTATTGGCGTCCGGCTGCTCACCAGCGAGCGCCGATACACAGTGCCCACTGACCTATGGAGGCAAAAATCTGAAGCGGGTCGAGGTCTATGGAGGGCGCCCTGGCAACACGGAGGAGGTGCAGGCCCCAGAAAACGGTATATGGCTTTTCCCGCAGGTTCCGAAGCCTGCTCCTGCGTCCTACACAGGCTTCTATCTTGGATGCAGCTACCAAGGTTTGTCGGACCTTGTAGCTGTTACATTGCCCCGCGAAACCCGTCGCTGCGAGATTATAAGCTTCCCGAATGTCCGGTGCCGGTAAAGCTGCCCCGTTAAAACTGGTCGTTCTGTATATGTTCTTACGACCGTGCTATTCTGCCCGTTCTATGGCGTGACCCCTCTCCAGCGCGGCCTTCACCGGTCCCATCAGGTTGTAGTGCGCAACGACCCGCTCCGATCCGTAGAACGTCACCGTCAGCAGGCAGCCCCCCGCCGGCATCAACGGTTCCGCCAGCCGCGCCATCCGCAGGAACGAATGGCAGGACACGTCCATCGCCAGGGTGAACCCCTCCGCCGAGCAGTCCGTGACCCGGCCGTGCAGATCCGCCGCCGGCGCGAACGCGATGGCATGCAGCAGGAAGTCGAGCCCGCCCCACACCGCGCGGATCCGGTCGAACACCGTCTCGAGCTGACCGGCCACGCGCACGTCGCACGGCATCAGCAGGGGGCAGGGCAGGGGGTTCGTCACGGCGCGGACGAATGGCTCGGACCTGTCGTTCAGGTATGTCGCGGCAAGCGTGGCGCCCGCGGCTGCGAACTGCGCGGCGCAGCCGGCCGCGATGCTGTCCCCATTCGCGATGCCGACGACCAGTCCCCGCTTGCCCCGCAGATCGACGATCGGCTGCCCGGTCATCCGGCCATGCAGTCGAGCGTGTGCCGCGCGATCATGGCCTCCTCGTCGGTGGGGATGACCCGGATGTCGAGCGTCCCCATCCAGCGCAGCCGCTCGGTCACCAACGCGCGGATCTCGGCCGAGTGCTCGCCGATGCCCCCGGTGAACACGAACCCGTCGAGCCCGCCCAGCGAGGCGGCCAGCGCCGCGGTCTCACGGGCGATGCGGAACACGAACAGCTCGATCGCGTCCCGCGCCCGCGCCTCCCGGCTCCCGACCAGCACGCGCATGTCGCTGGACAGGCCGGAGACGCCCAGCAGGCCCGACTGGCGGTACAGCAGCGCCTCGACCTCGTCGGCTCCCAGGCCCTTCTGCTGCAGCAGATACAGGACCACCCCGGCATCGATCGTGCCGCAGCGCGTCCCCATCACCAGACCATCGAGCGCCGTGAACCCCATCGTCGTGTCGACGCTGACGCCGTCCCGCATGGCGCACAGGCTGGCGCCGTTGCCCAGATGCGCGACGATGACCCGCCCGCGCGCAAGCCCGGGCGACGCCTGCCGCAAGGCGCGGGCGATGTACTCGTACGACAGGCCATGGAACCCGTAACGCCGAACGCCCTCATCCTCGAAGGCGCGGGGCAGGGCGAACCGGGTGGCGACCGGCGGCATTGTGTGGTGGAAGGCGGTGTCGAAGCACGCGACCTGCGCCAGCTCCGGGCGTAGCGCCATCAGCGCGCGGATCGGCGCCAGGCTGTGCGGCTGGTGCAGCGGCGCGAGCGGCGTCAGACGGTCCAGCGCCGCGACGACGTCCCCGGTCAGGCGCACGGGCGCCGTGAAGTCCCGCCCGCCATGCACCACCCGATGCCCGGCGGCGACAAGCGCCTCGCAGCCCGGCTGCGCCTGGATCCACGCCAGAAGCGCCTGCAGCACCGTGCCGTGGTCGGCGCCGCCGGGCCAGCGGCGTTCCTCGAGCACGGCGCCCGCCGGATCCTGCGCCGTGAAGTGCGGCGCGGTCCCGATCCCCTCCACCTGGCCCTTCGACAGCAGCACGGGCTCCTCCGTGCCGCGGACGGCGAACAGCGCGAACTTGATGCTGCTGGATCCCGCATTCAGCGCGAGCACGGCCCCCCCCATTCAGGAGGCCTTCCCCATCTGCGCGATGGCGGCCCTCGCCATCAGCACTGCGACGGCACATGACGCGATGCGCGTGCGCGCGCTGTCCGCCCGGCTGGTCAGGATGATCGGCACCCGCGCGCCCACCACCACGCCCGCCGCGTCCGCCCCGGCCAGGAACGACAACTGCTTGGCCAGCATGTTGCCCGCCTCCAGATCCGGGACCACCAGGATATCCGCCCGCCCGGCCACCTCCGACACGATGCCCTTCTGCCGCGCCGCCTCGGGGCTGATGGCGTTGTCGAAGGCCAGCGGCCCGTCCAGAATCCCCCCCGTGATCTGGCCCCGATCCGCCATCTTGCACAACGCCGCCGCATCGAGCGTCGACGGCATCGCCGGGTTCACCGTCTCGACCGCAGCAAGGATCGCGACCCGCGGCAGGCCGATCCCCATGACCTGCGCCAGGTCGATCGCGTTCTGCACGATGTCGCGCTTCTCCTCCAGCGTCGGCGTCACGTTCACGGCGGCATCCGTCAGCAGCAGCGCGCGCGGGTGGGACGGCACGTCCATGATGTAGACGTGGCTCAGCCGCCGCGCCGTCCGCAGCCCGGTGTCGCGCGCGATCACCGCGCGCATCAGCTCGTCGGTGTGAAGCGAACCCTTCATCAGCAGCGCCGCCTCGCCACCCCGCACCAAGGCGACGGCGCGGCACGCCGCCGCATGGCTATGCGGCTCGTCGACCAGGCGGAACCCGGCGATGTCCAGCCCCGCCGCCTCCGCCACGGCCCGGATCCGGACGGCCGGCCCCACCAGGATCGGCACGATCAGCCCGGCCTCGGCCCCCTCCACCGCGGCGCCCAGCGACGCCGCATCGCACGGGTGCGCCACCGCCACCGCCACCGCCGGCCCGGCCGCCCGGGCCAACAGCTCCCGATGCCGCTGATGTCGGCCCAGCCGCACGTCCGGCAGCTCGATCCGTGGCCTCCGGATCGTTCGGGCCGGGGCATGCACCTCGGCCGCCCCGGTGATCACGTCCTGCCCGCTCTGGTTGGTGCAGCGGCAGTCGAACACCACCCGCCCCTCCGGGAACTTCTCGATGACAGTCACGGTCGTGACGATCGTGTCGCCAAGCTGAACCGGCGCCAGGAATTGCAGATCCTGCGACAGGTACACCGTGCCCGGCCCCGGCAACCGGGTCCCCAGCACCGCCGAGATCAGCCCGCCGCCCCACATCCCGTGCGCGACGACGCCATGCACCGTCGCCGCATAGGCCGCATCGACGTGCGACGGGTTGATGTCGCCCGAAACGACCGCGAACAGCTCGATATCGTCCAGCATCAGCGTGCGCACGATGCTCGCGGTGTCGCCGATCGCGATCTCGTCGAACGTCCGGTTCTCGATCATGGCGGGATCGATCACGTCCATGGCTCAGCCCGCCCCCAGCAGCGTGATCGCGATCTGGGCCAGCAGCACCTTCAGGATCGTCATGCTGGGGAAGATCATCGCATAGCCCAAGGACACCTGCTCGGTCTGCACCAGCCGCGCGCCGAAGGCGGGGATGGCCGGGTTCCCGGTGGCGCCGGCCGCGATGCCCAGCAGGTCGTCGAACGGGATCTTCATCACGTAATAGCCCACCAGCAGCACGGTCAGCACGCAGGCCAGCAGCGCGGCCACGCCCACCAGCAGCAGCAGCGGCCCGGACCGCGCGACGGTCGTCACGAACGGCGCCCCCGCGCCCAGGCCCACGGCAGCCAGGAACAGCGTCAACCCGAAATTGCGAAGAACCATGTTGGCCGACACCGGCATCCGCCAACTGACGCTGCCCACCCGGCCCAGATGACCGAGGATCAGCGCGACGATCAGCGGACCGCCCGCGATGCCCAGGCTGAAGCCCCCCAGCCCCGGGATGGGAATGCGGACCAGGCCGACCAGCACCCCCAGGGCCACGCCCAGACCGACCGAGACATAGCTGAACTCGGCATTCGCGGTGATGCTGTCCCCGAAGAACGCCCGGATCTCGCCCCGCCGGGACGCCGCGCCCAGGATCGACAGCCGATCGCCGTATTCGATCACGAACCCCGGGGCCGGCAGCATGCTCTTGTCCCCCCGGCGTACCTCGATCACCCGCATATCCAGCCCGTCGGGGAACGCAAGCCCCCCCAGCGTCTGCCCGATCAGCAGCGGCTTCGACACGAACACCCGGATGTAGTCGAACTCCGACCGGTCGCT
>CAXTPG010000187.1:0-4918 GCA_964246015.1 uncultured Acetobacteraceae bacterium | reverse complement strand
CCCGGCCCGCAGCAGCGCCCCCGCCACCTGCCCGCCCCCCTCCGCCAGCACCCGCGTCAGCCCCGCCCCCCCCAGCACCTGCATCACCGCCCCCAGCTCCAGCCCCTGCGGCCCCGCCGCAACCGTCAGCACCCGAACCCCCGCCCCCTCCATCGCCGCCCGCCGCCCCGCATCCGCATCGCCCCTGCACAGGATCCACGTCGGCGCCTGCCCTGCCGTCCGAACCAGCTCCGACGACGGCGGGGTCCGCAACCAACTGTCCAGCACCACCCGAACCTCCGCCCGACGCCGCCACCCGGCAATCCGGCACGTCAGCGCCGGGTCGTCCGCCAGCACCGTCCCCACCCCCACCAGCACCGCGTCATGGCTCCCCCGCAGCCCATGCGCCGCCCGCCGAGCCTCCACCCCCGTGATCCACTGGCTCTCCCCCCCCGCCGTCGCGATCCGCCCATCCAGCGTCGATGCCAGCTTCAGCGTCACCATCGGCCGCCCCGCCCGCACCCGCGTCAGGAACCCCACCTGCAGCGCCTCCGCCTCGTCCCGCAACACGCCCTCGACCACCTCGATCCCGGCCGCCCGCAGCCGAGCCACCCCCGCGCCCGACACACGCGGATCCGGATCGCCGCACCCCACCACCACCCGGGCTACCCCCGCCGCAACCAGCGCATCCGCGCACGGCGGCGTCTGCCCATGATGGCTGCACGGCTCCAGCGTCACATAGGCCGTCGCCCCCCGCGCCCCGGCCCCGGCGGCCGCCAACGCCACCACCTCCGCATGGGGCCGCCCCCCCGCCGCCGTCACGCCGCGCCCGACGACCCGTCCGTCCCGCACCAGCACGCATCCCACGCTGGGGTTCGGCCACGTCTGCCCCAGCCCCCGCGCCGCCAGCCCCAACGCCGCCCGCATATGGGCGACATCGTCCTCACCCCTCATCCGGCGGCTCCAACTGCCCCAGGAACGCCTCGAAATCCCGCGCCTCCCGGAAATCCCGGTACACGCTCGCGAACCGCACATACGCCACCGCATCCACGTCGCGCAGCGTCTCCATCACCAGCTCGCCCAGTTGCGTGCTGGGGATGTCGTTCTCCCCCGACGCCTCCAACTGCCGCACGATCCCGTTCACGACCCGCTCGATCTTCTCCTCCTGCACCGGCCGCTTCCGCAGCGCGATGCGGATCGACCGCGCCAGCTTGTCCCGGTCGAACGGCACCCGCCGCCCGTCGTTCTTCAACACGGTGAGCTCCCGAAGCTGCACCCGCTCGATCGTCGTGAACCGCTGGTTGCACCCCGTGCACGCCCGCCGCCGCCGGATCGCCGTCCCGTCGTCGTTGGGACGGCTATCCTTGACCTGCGTATCCTCGTGTCCGCAGAACGGGCAGCGCATTACCGCGTCAGATGCGCCCCCTCATACATCGGGAACCGCGCGCACAGCGCCCGCACCCGCGCGCCCACCGCCGCCTCGGCCGCCTCGTTCGTCCCCGTGTTGGACGCCTGCAGCCCCTCCAGCACCTCGTTGATCATCAGCCCGATCTCGCGGAACTCGACCGTCCCGAACCCCCGGGTCGTCGCCGCCGGGCTGCCGAGCCGGATGCCGGACGTCACCGCCGGCTTCTCCGGGTCGAACGGGATGGCGTTCTTGTTCGCCGTGATGTGCGCCCGCTCCAGGCTCGCCTCCGCGGCCTTCCCCGTCAGCCGCTTCGGCCGCAGATCCACCAGCATCAGGTGGCTGTCCGTCCCCCCGGTGACAATCCCGCATCCCTGCTCCATCAGCGTCTCCGCCAGCATCCGCGCATTGTCGACCACCGCCCGCTGATACGTCCGGAACTCCGGCCGCAGCGCCTCCCCGAACGCCGCCGCCTTCCCCGCGATCACATGCATCAACGGCCCGCCCTGCAAGCCCGGGAACACCGCCGAGTTGAACTTCTTCCCCAGATCGAGGTCGTTGGACAGGATCATTCCCCCCCGCGGCCCCCGCAGGGTCTTGTGCGTCGTCGTCGTCGTCACGTGCGCATGCTCGATCGGCGACGGGTACACCCCCGCCGCCACCAGCCCGGCGAAATGCGCCATGTCGACCATGAACAGCGCCCCCACCTCGTCCGCCACCGCCCGGATCCGCGCGAAATCGATCGTGCGCGGATACGCACTCCCGCCCGCGATGATCAGCTTCGGCCGTTCGCTCCGCGCCAGGGACTCCAGCTGCTCGTAATCCAGCAGCCCGTCATCCTGCCGCACGCCGTACTGCACCGCCCGGAACCACTTGCCCGAAAGGTTCGGCGCCGCCCCGTGCGTCAGGTGCCCGCCCGCCGCCAGCGACATCCCCAGGATCGTGTCCCCCGGTTGCAACAGGGCCAGGAACACCGCCTGGTTGGCCTGCGCGCCGGAATGCGGCTGCACGTTGGCATACTGGCACCCGAACAACCGCTTCGCCCGCTCGATCGCCAGGACCTCGGCCTTGTCCACCTCGACGCACCCGCCGTAGTAGCGCCGTCCCGGATAGCCCTCGGCATACTTGTTGGTCAGCACCGACCCCTGCGCCTCCAGCACCGCCGCGCTGACCACGTTCTCGCTGGCGATCAGCTCGATCCCGTCCTGCTGCCGCCGCAACTCGGCGCCGATCGCCGCCGCCAGTTCCGGGTCCGTCTCGGACAACGGCGCGGAAAAGAAACGGGCATGGCTCGTGACAGGCGCGTGTTCGTTCATGACGGGTCCCTCTGCTTGCCGCTCCTTACCATGGCCCGCCCCGAAGCCAAGAGAATTGGCGCGCGCCGAAAACGCCGCTATTCTCCGCGCAGAGGTGAGGCAATGGCCGACACGTTGACGGGACACCTGCCCGAGGACCTGGCGATCATGGTGCATGACGCCGTGCAGACCGGCGAATACGACTCGCCCGAGCACGTCGTCGCGGAAGCGTTGCGGGACTGGTCCCTCAAGCGCCATCAGCGCCCCGGGGCGCTCGCATTCCTCCAGGCAGACATCGCCGAAGGACTGGCGGACATCGAGGCCGGTCGTACCGGACCATTCGACGTCGAGGAGATCATCCGCTTGGGCAGGCTGCGATTGAACGCACGCTGACGGTCCGCCTGACCGTAAGCGCGCGGAACGATCTGATCGAAATCTGCTCTTACGTCGCTACCGTAAAGACCATCCCTGCGGCCGACGCCTTCATCGCCGAGATCGGATCAAGAACGAAAACCCTGGCGACCCTCCCGGAGCAGGGCGTACCGCGCCGACGCTTGGAATTGGTCTGCGCGCGCTCCTGCACCGCCATACGCCATCTACTATCGCGTGAACGGCGCCGAGGTCGTGGTGGCAAGAATCATCCATGGCTCTCGCGACAGCCAGGCCATTGCAGGAAACGACGGCTTCAACGCTGGCTGACCGCCCCCAGCCCCGCAATCCACGCCGGAACATCCCGCAACGCCGCAGCCCGCGCAGCCGGGTCCGTCCCCACATGCGCCGTTCCGTCCCCGTTCGCACTGAACGCAAGCCCCGTCCGCACCCGCACCGCCATCCCGGGCACATCGAAGTCGTGATACGCACCGGGATACAGCACCAGCCGGATCCGCTCCGGAAACCGCGCCGCCAGAACCCGGCACGGCGCCGCCGGCGTCCAGTCGTCCGCCTCCCCCATCACGATCAGCATCGGCGCCGAAGGCGCCCAGTCCGCCCGCTCCGCCACCAGCCCGCACCCCGGATAGAACGCGACGAACCCCCGGACCAGCCCCGCCGGCATCATCCCCTCCCGCGCCGCCGCAAGCACCGTCGTCCCCCCGTTCGACCAGCCGACCACCACCACACCGCCTGCAGGCGTGCCCGGCCGCGCAGCCAGCCACTCGGCCGCCGCAACCGCATCGCTCCGCCGCCGGCCATTCGCGGAGATCGTCCGTGACGGAGTCCGGCACTGCGACCCCAACCCCCGCGACCCGAAGCTGTCCGGCATCAGCACCGCATGCCCGGCCGCCAGGAACACGTCCCGCCATTGCCCGTCCCGCTCCGGAAACGGTCCCCCGCACCCGTGCAGCCCCACGATGGCGGCCCCCGACGCAGCCCCCGACGGCACCGCATACGTCGCGAACACCGAGCCGTCCGCGACGGCGATCGACACGCCATCCCGCCCCGCCGCACACCCCGACAGCGCCAGCACCAGCAGAACCCACCGCATCAGATCACCCCCTTCTCCCGCAGCCCCGCCAACCGCGCCGCATCATACCCCAGCATCCCCCCCAGGACCTCCTCCGTGTGCTCCCCCAGCATCGGCGGCGGCCGACGGTAATCCGCCGGGGTCTCGCTCAGCCGCACCGGGTTGGCGATCACCTTCACCCCCTCCGGCGTCGCCGCATGCGGCATCTGCACCACGACGCCTCGCGCCTGCACGTGCGGGTCCGCAAACACCTTCTCCAGCGTGTTGATCGGCCCGCACCCGATCTTCAATGCCTCCAGCTTCTCCACCCACCACTCCGTCGCCTGCCCCTGCATCACGGGCGTCAGCGTATCCGTCACCACCTTGCGGTTCTCCACGCGCGCCGCATTCGTCGCGAACCGCGCATCCCCCATCAGATGCCCCAGCCCGAAATTGTCGCAGAACCGCTTGAACGTCGGATCATTCCCGATCGACAGCACGATGTGCCCGTCCGCCGTCGGAAACACCTGATACGGCACGATGTTCGGATGGTCGTTGCCCAGCCGGGGCTGGTTCTCCCCTGTCGCCAGGTAGTTCATCCCCTGGTTCGCCAGCCACGCGACATGCGTGTCCAGCATCCCGATATCCACCTGCTGCCCCACCCCCGTCGCGGCCTTGTGCCGCAGCGCCGCCAACACCCCGATGCACCCGTACAGCCCGGCAAACAGGTCCGCCACCGGGATCCCCACCTTCATCGGCAGCCCCTCCGGCTCCCCCGTCAGGCTCATCACCCCGCCC
>CAXTPG010000186.1:0-5067 GCA_964246015.1 uncultured Acetobacteraceae bacterium | reverse complement strand
TCTTCATGGTCGGCGTCTGCGGCGGCTTCACCACCTTCAGCTCCTTCAGCCTGCAGACGCTCGAACTCATGCAGAATGGCCGCGCGGCCTCCGCCCTCGCCTATGTCGGCCTCTCCGTCATCGTCTGCCTCGCCGCCGTCTGGGCCGGCTGGCACGTTGGAAAGCTGGAATGGCGCTGATCCGCTTCGCCACGCTGCTGCTCGCCCTCGCCGGATGCAGCCCGGCCGCGATCCTCAACGCGACCGTCGCGTCCGGCGACGTCACCGTCACGACCGCATCCTTCGCCCCCGGCCCCCGCGGCATGATGGACATCTACCGCCCGGCCAAGCCCACCGGCCCGCTGGTCGTCTTCATCTACGGCGGAAGCTGGAAGATGGGCGACCGCGCCATGTACGCCTTCGTCGCCCGCCCCCTCGCCCGCCGCGGCGCCGTCGTCGTCGTCCCCGACTACCGCGTCTTCCCCGAAATCCGCTGGCCCGCCTTCATCCAGGACAACGCCGCCGCCACCGCCTGGGCCATCGCCCACGCCCGCGAACTCGGCGCCGACCCGGCCCAGATCTTCGTCGTCGGCCACTCCGCCGGGGCCTACGACGCGGCCATGCTGGCGCTCGACCCCACCTACCTCGCCGCCGCCGGAGCCTCCCGCGACCAGCTCGCCGGAGTCGTCGGCATCGCCGGACCCTACGACTTCCTCCCCTCCAACGACCCCGACGTCATCCCCGTCTTCGGCGCCGCCAACAACATCCCCGCCAACGACGCCGTCGCCCACGTCGACGGTCGAAACCCGCCGCTCCTGCTGCTGCACGGCGACGCCGACACCACCGTCCGCCCCCGCAACACCGAAAGCCTCGCCGCCCGCATTCAGGCCGCGGGCGGACTGGTATCCACCCGCATCTATCCCGGCGTCGCCCATATCGGCATCATCACCGCCTTCGCCCCCCTGTTCCGGTCCAAGGCGCCCGTGCTGGACGACGCATGGACCTTCATCCAGCGCCCAAGGGAGACGCTAAACCGCCCGTAGGGTGGGTTGCACTTCGCAACCCACCACTTGGGCGCCGCGAAAGCCTACCGCGGCATCAACGCCATATCCCCGCGGTAGCTGAACTTCTGCACCCGCTTGCCCGTGTCCACCTCGGTCGTGAACACGTTCCCGCGTGAGTCGATGGCCAGGTTGTGCACCCAGTGGAAATCCCCCGCCATCCGCCCGTTGCGCCCGAACCGTCCGACGACGTCCCCGGTTGCCCGCATGATCGTCCGCACCTCGTTGTTCGCCCCATCCGCGTTCAGCAGGTAGGTCTGCCTGGCGTCCGGCCACAACGCCAGCTCCCAGACGGAGCCGTTGGCCCGCGTCTCCTTCTCGATGAACCACTCGGTCACATACGTCCCGTCCTTGCGGAACACCTGCACCCGGTCGTTGGTCCGATCGCACACATAGACCAGCCCATCCCGCGCCACCTGCACGCAATGCACGGGATTGCGGAACTGCGTGGCAGGCGCCGCGGCCGGGTCATACGGCCCCTGCGGATCGTCCGTCGGCGGCTTGCCGTACGCGCCCCACATCCGCTTGAACGCGCCCGTCTCCGCATCGAACACGATGATGCGGTGATTGAAGTAGCCGTCGGCCACATACAGCTCCCCGTCATCGACCATCATCCCGGCCGGCTTGCCCAGCCGCGACGTGTCCTGGCTGTTCGTCTGCTTCCCCTGCTTGCCGATCTGCATGATGAACTTGCCATCCTGCGTGAACTTCAAGATCTGCCCATCATCGTCGCCATTGCCCGCCAGCCACACGAACCCCTTGGGATCGACGTAGATCCCATGCTCGTTCGACGGCCACTCGTACCCCTGCCCCGGTCCGCCCCACGACCGCACCAGCGTCCCCTCCTTGTCGAACACCAGCACCGGCGGCGCCGCCACGCAGCACTTCGACCGCGGCGGATTGAGGCCCGCCGCCTTCTCGTCGTCGGTCAGCGACCGCGGCCGCTGGATCACCCAGACATTGTCCGCCGCATCGGTCGAAACCCCCGCCGCCTGCCCCATGATCCAGTTGTTCGGCAGCCGCTTCGGCCAGGCCGGGTCCACCTGGAACATGAGCGGATCCTGCGCGAACGCGGGCCCCCCGCACGCAAGCGCAGCCAAAAGCATGAGACGTCGCAGCATGGCGTTTCCCCAGTTTTTTCTCGTTGACTCAAGCCTAGCGCGATCTGCGGTGCCGATGCCACTTCCTCAAATGACGTCATACGCTACGATACGCGCGCTTGCAGGAGACTGCCCGTGCCCTACTCCACCGAGGAAACCGTCACCTTCCGCATCGCGACGGAAGCGCGCGAGGAACTGGATGCGCTTGACCGCATCGTGTCGCGCGACCGCTCCTCCCTCATCAACGAGGCCGTGAACGCCTACCTGGTGGTCCATCGCTGGCAGGTCGCCCACATCAACGATGGAAACCGGCAGGCGGATGCGGGCGAATTTGCCACCGACCAGGAGGTCCGGGCCGCTTACGCCTCGTTCCAGTGATCGTCCGCTACACGAGGCAGGCGCTCGCTGACCTGCAACAAGTCCGCGACTACGTGACCCATACGCAACCTGCCGCCTCGCCCGCGACGGGCCTGCGCATCCAGAAATCAATCGCGAGTCTCGCCCAGTTCCCCGACCTGACACGCTCCCACTACCCCGCCGCACCCCGCCGCCCCACCAGCGCACTCCCCACCAGGGTCAGCGTCATCGTCACCCCCAGCAGGATGAACGCCAAGGCCGCCCCGAACGGCCAGTTCGTCGCCCGCACGAACTGGTCGTACACCGCCGGCGCCATCATCTGGAACTGCGGTCCCCCCAGCAGCACCGGCGTCGCGAACGCGTTCATGCACAGGATGAACACCAGCGCGCACCCCGCCGCGACCCCCGGCGCCGCCAGCGGCAGCACCACCCGGCGGAACACCGTGAACGGCCGCGCCCCAAGGTTGCCGGCCGCTTCCTCGATCGAAGGCGATATCCCCTCGATCACCGCCGCGAGCGTCAGGATCATGTACGGCAGCACCACCGTCACGATCCCCGCCACCACCGCCCCCGGCGTGTAGATCAACTGCACCGGCCCCGACGTCAGCCCCAGCCCCTTCAGCGCCGCATTCACCACGCCGCTGTTGCCCAGCAGCGTCACCCACCCCGCCGCCCGCACGACGTTCCCCACCATCAGCGGAAACACCGTCACCAGCACCAGCACCGACTTCCACCGCCCCCGCATCCGCGCCAGCGCGTACGCCGCCGGAAACCCCGCCAGCAGCGCCAGCACGGTACACAACCCCGCCACCCAAAGCGTCGTCCCCATCACCCCCCGGTAGTAGGGATCGGTCACGGCCGAAACATAGTTCCGCGCCGTGACCGCCTCGATCATCAACTCCGTCGGCGAATACACGTTCAGCGAATACCGAGCCAGCACCAGCAAAGGCGCCACCATCAACAGCAGCACCAGCACCGAAGCCGGGAGCACCAGCGCCCTCACTCCTGGCCTCCGGCCACTGTTTCCCTGCCCCTGATTAAGCTTTGAACTCCTTGTTCCAGAAATCCAGGATCTGGCTGCTGTTCTTCGCCAGATAATCGAAGTCCAGCTTACGGAACGACGCCAACTCCGCCTCGCTGAACCCGATCTGCTTGCGCAGCTCCTCCGGCACCGCCGCGTTGTCGACGGTCCCCAGGAACCCCATCCGCTCCGCGAACGCCGCCTGCGCCTTCGGGTCCAGCATCGCGTTCAGGTACGCCAGCCCGTTCGGCTTGTTCTGCGCGTTCTTGGGCACCGCCGCCGAGGACACGTAGAATGTCGCCCCCTCGCTCGGCACCGCCCGCTCCACCGGGATCCCCGCCTTCTTCCACATGAACCCGCGCGCGGCCCACATGATCGTAAGCCACACCTCCTCGCTCTTCAGCGCCGCCGCCAGCGCCTCGTTGCTCGGGTAGATCTTGGCCCCCAGCGACTTCAGCTCCATCAGCTTCTTCTTGCCGGGCTCGTAGTCGTTCATCGTGCCGCCGCCCACCAGCGCCGCACTCTCGGTGATGTTCAGATACAGCAGATCGCTGAACCCCACCCGCCCACGATACTTCGGGTCCCACAGATCGGCATAGGACTTCGGCGCCGCCCCCACCTTGCTGGGATTGTACAGGATCACCTTCGCCGAATAGATGTGAGGGATCGCGTAATCCGCTCGCAGCGCCGGCAGAACATGCTTCAGGTTCGGCACGTTCGCCTCGGTGATCGGCTCGAACACGTTCAGCAGCGACATCGTGTACATGTCGTTGTCGCTCAGGCAGCACACGTCCATCGTGCCCCGGCGCGCCGTCCGCTCCGCCGCAAGCTTCGCCTTCCGCGGGTCCTGCGGTGCCACGTCCTGCACCACCTCGATCCCCGCGGGAGCCAGGATCGGCTTGTCGATGTTGCCCGCCAGCAGCTCCGCATAGTCGCCGCCCCACGTCCCCACGATCGCCTGCCCCGCGGCATGCGCGCGCCCCGGCACGAACGGCAACGCCGCAGCGCCAGCCAGAAGCAATCGACGATCGATCATGCGGTCTCTCCTATGGGGGTGGGTGGCAGCAGACGCCCGTGCCCGGGCAACCAATCGAGACGAACCGTGTCACCCACCGCGACCCGGCGCAACGACTCTTCCGCACCCGGAGTCGGCGCCGTCGCCACAACCGGTCCCGCATCCGTCGTCATATGCCATTCCGTGATCCCGCCCAGATATGTCACCATCGCCACCCGCCCCGGCAGCGCGCCCTCCACACCCACCTGAACCCGCTCCGGCCGAACCACCAGCGTTCCCGCCCCCGGCGCCCCCACCCCCGGCAGCAGCGCCCCGTCGACCCGGAACCCGCCCACCTCCATCACCCCCGCGAACGCGTTGCACCGCCCCAGGAACCCCGCAACGAACAGGTCCGCCGGCCGCTCGTACACCTCCTCCGGCGTCCCCGCCTGGCGCACCCGCCCGCCCTCCATCACCACCAGCCGGTCCGCCATCGTCAGCGCCTCGTCCTGGTCGTGCGTCACGAACAGCGTCGTCAGCCCCAGCCGCTGCTGCA
>CAXTPG010000185.1:0-5086 GCA_964246015.1 uncultured Acetobacteraceae bacterium | reverse complement strand
CTACGACAAGCAGGGCGTCTTCCAGGGCCTCGACGCCGACACCTGCCGCGCCATCTCCGCCGCCGTCTTCGGGGAGCCGAAAGTCCGCTTCACCCCCGTTTCCTCCCCCCAGCGCATCACCGTGCTGCAGACCGGACAGGTCGACGTCACCCTCACCACCCTCACCATCACCCAGTCCCGTGAGGCCGCGAACGGCCTCGTCTTTCCCTGGATCAACTTCTACGACGGCCAGTCCTTCCTCGTCCGCAAATCCTCCGGCGTGAAGGAGGCGAAGGACCTCTCCGGCGCCGCCATCTGCGTGGCCCAGGGCTCCACCAGCGAACTCAACGTCGCCGACTGGTCGCGCAGCACCAACACCCCCATCCGCCCCGTCGTCTTCGAACGCGCCCCCGACGGCATGGCCGCCTACGAGGCCGGCCGCTGCGACGCCTACAGCACCGACAGCAGCCAGCTCGCCGCCAACAAGACCGCCCTGCAGGTCCCCGACGACCACATCGTCCTGCCCGACCGCATCAGCAAGGAACCCCTGGGCCCCGCCGTCCGCAAGGGCGACGAGCAATGGGTCGAGATCGTGAGATGGGTCGGCCACGCCCTCGTCACCGCCGAGGAACTCGGCATCACCAAGGCCAACGTCGACGAGAAGCTGCTTTCGAAGGACCCGCCCACCCAGCGCCTGCTCGGCACCGCCGGGGATCACGGCAAGATCATGGGCCTCGACAACCGCTGGGCCTACTGGGCCATCAAGGCCGTCGGCAACTACGGCGAGATCTACGACCGCCACTTCGGCCCCGTCGGCCTCCCCCGCGGGGTCAACAACCTATGGACCAAAGGCGGCCTGATGTACGCCCCCCCCATCCGCTAGCCAACCCGCAGCGCCGGCTTCCCGCCACCTCTCACCCCGACAAACGCCCCAGCAACGCCTGCCGAGCCTCCGCCAAAGCCCGGCGTTGCCCGCTCGCCAACCCGCGCCGCCGCCCCAGCAGCGCCCGCATGTGCCGATGCATGCGCGTGATCTCGTCCAGATGCCGCTCGATCGGCAACCGGCTCGTGACGCTCGCCCCATGCCGCCGATGCACGTTCAGCGGCGCCGCCACATAGGCAACCCGCCCCCCCTCCGCCAGAACCTCGGCATAGACCCGCCAATCCCCCGCCATGTCGAACCCGTCCAGCGCCCCCGCGCACCGGTCCAACGCCGCCAGCAGCGCCGTCCGCCTGAACAGCACGGCGCTCACGTTCAGGATCAGGTTCCGCTGCCCCAGGCACGCCTCCAACACGTCCAAAGCCTCGAACACCCCGTCCCGCGCCAACAGACCCGCGCCCGCGTCCGCGTAGTAGGCCTGGTGATCCCCCCACAGCGCCCGTCCCCCTGCATCCACCGCGCGACTGTCGCAGAACGCCATCACCGCATCCGGCGCGCCCCGCAACGCCCCCGCCATCGCCGCCAGGAAGCCCGGTTCCGACAAGTCGTCCGCCTCCGCGATCCAAAGCCACTCCCCCCGCGCCAGCGCCGCCGCCCGCCGCCACTGCCGGAACACCGAGCCTGAATTCCGCGCCCCGCCGACCCATCGCACCTCCCGCCCCGCCTCCGCGGCCACACGCCGCACCACCGCCTCGCTCCCGTCGGTCGACGCGTCGTCGAGCACGATCACCTCGGCCACCGGATGCGTTTGCACGAAGATCGATTGCAGCCGCCCCGGCAGGAACCGCGCATACTGGAAGCTCGGCACCACGACCGACACCTCCGCCAGCCCCGGGCACGCCAGCCCCAGCAGCCGGCCCACATACCGGTCGAACGCGAACGCCTGCCGCGCCCGCGCCGCCAGGGCGGCACGCGCCACGGGACCCGGCCGCCGGGACAGCGCGCGCACCCCGCGCGCCATCGCCGCCACGTCCCCGAGCGGCACCGCGACGCCAGCCCGGAAATCGCGCAGCAGATCGGGAACCCCCCCGCTCTCCTCGAACGCGACCGTTGGCACGCCGACCGACATCGCCTCCAGCACCACCGTCGGCAGCGGGTCCTCGCGCGACGGCAGCAGATGCACATCGGCCGCCGCCAGCCAGTCCCCGCCTTCAGCCGCGAACGGAAGGTGATGAAACGTGCCGGACGCCGCCGCAACCGCCATCTCGGCACCCAGGTAGGCGTGCACACCCGGGTCGATATCCCCCACCCACAGCAGATGCAGCCCGGCATCCATCTGACGCGCCGTCCGCCACACCTGCAGGAACAGATCGAACCCCTTCCGCAGGTCCGCATAGCCCAGCGCCACCGCCAGCACGCCCCCGGGCGGCACGCCCAGCCGCGCCCGCATCGCGTCCCGGTCCACGGTCCGCACCGGACGGTACAATCCTTGCGGCAGCACCACGCTGCGCCGGGGGTCAAGCGGCGCAAGCTCCGCAAACCGGTCCCGCACCAGCCCGGCGGCGAACACCACCTCCCGCGCCGCCGCAGCACCTTCCCGCGCCATCTCGACCAGGTTGCGCTCCCGCAGCAGCCGCGGCAGCTCATGCACCAGCAGCGTGCACGCGATCCCCGCCGCCACCAGCGGCGCAACCGCCCTGGCTGCCGCACAGGTGTTCACCAGCGCCGTGCGGAACCCCTGCGCCGCCAGCGCCCGCGCCTGCTGCGGAAGGTCGTGCCCGTCCTGCAGCACCGTCACCCCCGCCACCCCCCGGTATTCCGGCAGCAGCGCCCCGCCCCCCAACAGCAGGATCGCCACATCCACCCCGTTGCCCCGGCGCAGCGACCGCGCCACGTTCAGCAGCAGCAGTTGCGACCCGGCCGCGAACGCGTCATGGCCCACCAGCAGCACGCGCGCCCGGGCCGGCGCCACCCCGCCGCCCGCGACGGCACGCGCGGTGGCATTCAGGAACGCGGCGCCGAAATGGACGTCCGGCTCCAGGTAGGCGCCCTCCCCCCACTCGTTCCACGCGTTGATGCACACCAGCGCCTCGCCGCCGACCGGCTGCGCCCGCGCCGCCTCGATCAGCCGCTCCAGCCACGCCTGGTATGCCGCGGGCGTCGCGCCGTGCAGGGCCATGCCGGCCCCCTCCCGGCGCGCATCGTTGTCCCAGCCGGGCAACGCCGTCCGGATCAGCGGGAACGGCGCTGGCGCCAGGTCCCCTGCCGCGGCAACCTCGTCGTAGTCGTACACCCGCGCCGTTGCGGCATTGTCCAGCATCGACAGGCCGGCGTTGATCGTGTCCAGCCCGTCCGTCAGCTTGTGCGGCGGAAACTCGACCGCCGCATCCATGCCCACCCGCCCGGGATCGCGGTCGCCGAAGCTCTGCGCCATCACGAACACCGGGTCTTCCCCCCCCGCCGCGAACAGCAGCCGCCACCGCCCGACGGCGCCCGGCGGGATCAGCCCGGCCCGGTACACCATCAGCACCGGCCGCCCCTCCAGCCGGATGTAGCGCGGGTCCGCGAAATGCCGCAGGAACGTCTCGACCAGGACCACCTCGTCCGCCGGGCGATACTCCTGCGCCAGCAGCACCTCGTGCTCCGCCCCGTCCCACCGCCGCGTCCAGTTCTCGTTCGCCCACATCAGGCAGAACGGCAGGTCGACGCTGCGGTCCAGCAGCAGCGCCTCCAGCGGTCCGTCCAGCAAGCGCCGCCCGTTGAACCAGTAGAAATAGAACACGAACCCATGCAGCCCGGCCGCCCGCGCCATCTCCGCCTGCCGCCGCAGCATCGCCGTCCCGTCCAGCCGATAATGACCGAGATCCCGCGGGATCCGCGGCTGGTAGTGCCCGGCAAAGCGCGGCACCCCCCGTGCGACGTTGGTCCACTCCGTGAACCCCCGCCCCCACCACGCATCGTTCTCCGGCACCGGATGGAATTGCGGCAGGTAGAAGGCCAGCAGCTTGGCCCGGCGCGGGCCCGTGCACGGCGGCGCCAGCTCCTCGAAATGCGGACCCGGCCGCGTGTTCCGCCGCACCTCCCGCGGGATGTCGGTCTCCCGCTCGGGCCGGGTCGGATGGATGCCGGGCAGATGCCGGTTCTCCCGGTAGTGCAGCAACGGCACCGCCGCCGGCGCATGACGCAGGTAGCGCGCGCGATAGAACACCGGGTCGAACTCCGTCGAGGGCTCCCGGTCCTCCGCCCCACCCCGCACCAGGTAGTGTTCGAACGGGTCCATGCCGGCATCCAGCACGTCCGGGTAGCGGCGCAGGTAGTAGGCCGCATCGAACTCCGGCACCGGGCTCACCTCCCCGCCCGCGCGGCGCGCCAGGAAATGCGCCAGGCACAATACGTTGGGCGGAACCGCGTAGCGCTCCCGATACCATTCGGGATCGAACCAGGCGATCGGCCGCCGTCCCTCCGCCTCCCCGTACTCGGCGTAGTGCAGCAGCGGGTTGATGCCGCGCTCCCGCACGTCGCGGTTCTGCGCCTGGTACCACGCCGGGTCGAAATACGCATTCGGCCAGCGGCCTTCCTGCCAGCCATACCGGTGAAAATGCCCGAGCGGATTGGTCCCGGCATGCGCGAGATCCGGGTTGCGGGACAGGAACCACCGCCCGTCGAACAGCCCAGACCGTTGCAAGATAAGAATGTCCGCAAGATCCGATGGCCTGTTCCCGATCAATCGACCATCCGTCTCAATCATGAGATGCGCTCGCCACAACCAATGCTCGATCGTTGCAAGCATGGACAACCGGGGTCAACCGGCAATTTGTCCGGTGGCGATCCCGCGCTACACTCGGACCAAAGAACGGGAGGACAAACGCATGTACAGGCGAACCCTGCTGGCCGCCGGCGCAGCCGCATCACTCGCGCGCCCCGCCCTCGCCCAGCCCGCCGGCGCCCGAACCCTCGTCTTCGTGCCCCAGGCCAACCTCACCAGCCTCGACCCGGTCTGGACCACCGCGACCGTCACGCGGAACTACTCGTTCATGGTGTTCGACACCCTCTTCGGAACCGACGACGCCCTGCAGCCCCGCCCCCAGATGGCCGAGGGCCACACCGTCGACGACGACGGCCGCCGCTGGACCATCCGCCTGCGCGACGGCCTGGTCTTCCACGACAACACTCCCGTCCTCGCCCGCGACTGCGTCGCCTCCCTCGCCCGCTGGATGAAGCGCGACA
>CAXTPG010000184.1:0-5100 GCA_964246015.1 uncultured Acetobacteraceae bacterium | reverse complement strand
TGGATCATGACCCAGATGAAGCGCTGGGGGCAGATCAAGGGCGACGTGCAATGGAGCGACGTGGCCCGCCAGGTCTTCCTGGACACGGATGCCGCGAAGCGCATGACGGAAGCCGGGCTGACCCCGCCCGCATCCAGCACGAAGACCTTCGTCATCATGGGCAAGACCTTCGACAGCACGAAAGCCGACGCCTACGTCGACAGCTTCGCCATCAAGCGGAGCTGACCTTGCGCTGGAAGTCTTTGCTGCTGCTGCTGGCGATCCTCGCTGTATTCCTGGGCGCCTGGCAGATCGCCGCCACGCCCGCCGCCCCCACCGGCCCGGCGCTCGACCCCGAATACGCGAAGCTGCTGGGCGCCGCCGCCCAGGTCGGCCAGCAGACCCCCATGCCCCGCCCCACCGACATCGCGGCCCGCGCCTGGCACCACCTGCGCGACCCCTTCTACGTCCGCGGCACCAACGACCAGGGCCTCGGCATCCAGCTCGGCTGGTCGCTGCTCCGCGTCCTGCTGGGTTTCGGCCTCGCGGCCCTGGTCGCGATCCCCATGGGCTTCCTGATCGGCATGAGCCCGGTGCTCAACGGCGCGCTCGATCCCATCATCCAGGTGCTGCGGCCCGTCAGCCCCCTCGCCTGGATGCCCCTCGCGCTCTACACCATCAAGGACAGCGGCGTGTCGGCGATCTTCGTCATCTTCATCTGCGCCATCTGGCCCATGCTGCTGAACACCGCCTTCGGCGTCGCCTCCGTCCGCCGCGAATGGCTGAACGTGGCCCGCACGCTGGAAGCCGGGCCCTGGCGCACCGCCTTCCAGGTCATCCTGCCCGCCGCCGCCCCCACCATCATGACCGGCGCCCGCATCAGCATCGGCATCGCCTGGCTCGTCATCGTCGCCGCCGAGATGCTCGTGGGCGGCACCGGCATCGGCTACTTCGTCTGGAACCAGTGGAACAACCTCAACATCGCCGACATCGTCGTCGCGATCCTCGTGATCGGCCTGGTCGGCATGATGCTCGACCAGTTGCTGGGCCGCGCCGCCCGCGTCATCGCGTGGCGCGACTGATGAGCGCCCGGCTCAGTCCCCGTTGGCTCAGCATCGAGGGGATCCGGCGCGACTACGGCCCACGCGTCGTGTTCCGCGACGTCTGGTTCGGCGTAGAGCGCGGCGAGTTCGTCGCCCTCATCGGCCACTCCGGCTGCGGCAAGACGACCATCCTGAACATCCTGGCGGGGCTCGAGGCGCCCGACGCCGGCGTCATCGTCATGGACGGCAAGGAGGTCAGCGGTCCCGCCCTCGACCGCGCCGTCATCTTCCAGTCCCATGCCCTGCTGCCCTGGCTCACCGCCCTCGGCAACGTCGCCTTCGCCGTCCGGAGCCGCCACCGCGACTGGCCCCGCATGAAGGTGCAGGACCACGCGCGCCAGGTGCTGGACCTGGTCGGCCTGTCCGACGCGGCCCACCGCAAGCCCGCCGAGCTGTCGGGCGGCATGAAGCAGCGCGTCGGAATCGCCCGCGCCCTGTCCGTCGAGCCCGCATTGCTGCTGATGGACGAACCCTTCAGCGCGCTGGATGCCCTGACCCGCGGCACGCTCCAGGACGAGGTCCTGCGCCTCGTCAGCGACGCCGGGCAGACCGCCTTCATGATCACCCACGACGTCGACGAGGCCATCCTCCTCGCCGACCGCATCCTGCTGATGACCAACGGTCCCGACGCCCGCGTGGGCGAGGTCGTCGTCAACACCCTGCCCCGTCCCCGCGACCGCGCGACCATCCACCGCACCCCGGGCCACCACGCCCTGCGGAACCACATCGTGGATTTCCTGGTCACCCGCTCCCGCACCATGGCCGGCGCCAGGCCCCCCGGATGGGACGGCCGCCACGTGCCCGAAGTCCGCCCCGCCGACCACATCATCGAGGAGACGACAGCGTGAACGAAGCCCCGAACGCCCAGAAGACCGCCCTGGGTCTGAAAATCCGGGCAATCAAGAAGAAGAAGGGCTGGACCTGGCCGGAGGTCGCCGAAAAGCTCGGCCACGCCACCGTCTGGACCACCGCCGCCTGCCTGGGCCAGATGAGCATGACGCCCGAAACCGCGGAAAAGGCCGGCCTGATGTTCGACCTCTCCCCCGACGAGGTCGAACTGCTGACCGAGGCGCCGTACCGCGGCTCGCTGCCGACCGAGGTGCCCACGGACCCGCTGATCTACCGCTTCTACGAGCTGGTGAGCGTCTACGGCACCACCTGGAAGGAGTTGATCCACGAGGAGTTCGGCGACGGCATCATGTCCGCCATCGACTTCGACATGACGATGGACCGCCAGCCCGACCAGAAGGGCGACCGGGTGAAGATCGGCATGAGCGGGAAGTTCCTGGCCTACAAGCGGTATTGAGGGTCCGGGGTCCGCCCGTCCGGCGGACCACACCTCCGTCATCTCGGCCAACTGAAACACCGTCATCCCCGGACTTGATCCGGGGATCCCATCCCAGCGGAGACTCCCCGGCGGCGGCAACACCCACGCACCGCCACTCCGGAGTGCAGGAGCAAGTCCGGGGATGAAGTAGTAAGGGCCTCGGGGCCGCCTTCGCGCCAAGCCAGGCGCTGCCTCACGCCCCTGTGAACCCCAGGGATGCCTCCCTTTAACCCGCCATAAATCCCTCCCCCGCGATGATCCCCAACGGTGAACAACCACCGTATCCCAAGGAGAAACTCCATGGACCTCGCGCACGCCGCCGCCCGGCCCGTCAGCCCCCTCGTGCTCGCCGACCGCCTCATCACCCTCGCACAGGACGCCGACCGCGCCGGCTACCGCGATACCGCCAGCGACCTCGTCACCATGGCCTACACCGTGCTCGACACGCAGCTCCGCCACTGACTCACGGCGTCCGCGCCGGCCGCTCCGCCAGCCATCGCGCGACGCCCGCAAGCTCCGGCACCCGCACCGGCTCCCCCGCCGGACCGCTGATCCGCAGACCCAGCGCCGGCGACCCCGCAGCCGCCGGCCGCAACTCCGTCATCAGGTCCAGGGTGCCGCCCAGCACGTCGTAGCTCCCTGCCAGCCGCCCCTCCCCGGCCGCACCCGCCAGCCGGCCGTCCACCGTCGCCACCCCGCGCGCGACCGTCACAGTCGCGTCCAGCGCATTGAACGCCGTCGTGCCGCCCAGCAACGCGCCGCGCACCCCCGCCGACGCCTCCCGCGCATCCGCCGCCTCCAGCGCAACCCCGGCCGCCGCCAGATCCAGCCCGGCCACCACCCCGTCCCGGATCCGGATCGTCGCCGTCCCCTGCACCGTCGCCAACAGCGCCGCCGGGCTGTATCCCGCCGCCGAAAGCTCCAGCGTGCCGCCCGCCTGCCCCGCAACGACGTCCAGCGCCCCCTCCGACACGCCCCCCGCCAGCGCCAGCCCCGCGGCCTGCCCCTGAACCAGCAGCCGCGGCACCTCCGCCGACCCGTCCAGCGTCACCGCCCCCGACACCGTCCCACCCGCAACCCGCCCCGCAACCCGCCCCAGCCGCAGCACCCCGCCCTCCAGCGTCACATCCGCCGAAGCGCCCTGCAGCACCGGCGTCAGACCGACCAGCACCTGCGCCGCCTCCAGCCGCAGCGCCGCCTGCCACCCCCGCAGCGCGCCCACCGGCAACGGCTCGGGCGATCGCGGATACACCAGCGGCAACGGCAGCGACTCGGCCGAAACCTGCCCCGACACCCCCCGCCCCTCCACCGCCACCCGCCCCGACATCCGCAACGACCCGGCTGCGAGCGTCGCACCCTCCAGCTCCACCCGCCCCGGTCCCGCCCCCGCCTGACCTGCGGCCAACTGCCCCACCAGCGACAACGATCCGTCCCCCAGCCACGCCGCCGCCCCCCCGACGCCCAGCAGCTCCAGCAGCCGCGGCGCGCCGGGGTGGTGCAGGGTCAACGCGCCGGAACCGCGCCGGGCCGGCAGGTTCAGCACCGGCTTCGCCTCGACCCGCAGGTCCGACAGCTCGACCACCACGCGCCCCGCCAGCGCCTCCGGCGGCCCGGCCGCCTGCACCACGACGCTCCCGGGCCCGCGCAGCAGCACCGCCACCTTCTCCCAACCCGGCGGCAGCGCCACCGCCAGCGGCGCCAGCACACGCAGATCCTGGCCCGTCAGCTCGATCCGCCCATCCGTCACCCGCCCGCCCTCGCCGATCTGCCCCGCCGCCGACAAGCGCAGGCCCAGCGGCTGCACCTCCAGCCGCCGCACGAAGACCCGTCCCGCATCCGTCTGCACTTCCAGCGACACCGCCCCCAGCGGCGACGCCCCCCAGCTCGCCGCCCCGATCTGGACCCGGACGTCCCCGTCCACCCCCCGCAACGCCGCGAGCGCGCCAAGCCCCGCCTCGGGCGAGACCAGCGCCGCCGGATCGGGCACCCACCCCTCCAGCGCCACCCGCTCCAGCATCAGGCCCGCCGTCACGCCGGGCCGCGCCCCGGCCCGCACCGTCACGCCGCCTGTGACGCCCGCGCCATCAACCCGCCCCCGCAGGTCCGTGACCACGACCTGCACGCCGGGCGCGGCCAGGGTGGCGGACACCGTCCCGGACAGCTCCGCGCTCCGCAACACCCCGGACGGCAGCGCGCCCACCCAGGCCGGCAGCATCCGCTGCGCCCATCGCAACGTCGCGCGCAGGTCCGGCGCCCCGATCCGCACCGCCCCGTCGAACCGCCCGGCGCTCCCCAGCTCCCCCGACAGCGCCAGCGTCGCGTCCCCGGGCAGCAGCGCGGCGGCATCCCGCACATGCATCGCACCCCCATCGAAATCGATCGCCGCCCGCAGCCGCCGCACCGTCCCGCCCGCAAGCGTCGCCGCCTCCGCCGAAAGGTCGATCCCCGTCGGAACCCCGGCCCGCACCGCGTCCGGGTTGCGCGCCAGCAGCGCCGGCAACCACGCATCGAGATCCAGCCGCCCCGCCGCGATCGCGAGATCCAGCCGCACCTCCGGCGTCACCCGCAACGCCACCGCACCCCGCGCCGGCGCGCCCCCGATCTCCAGCGCCAGCTCGTCCGCGACCGCCAACCCGCCCGCAGCACTCAGCCGCCCGTCGCCGCGCCAGGCCAGCGCCGGCGCCGGCATCA
>CAXTPG010000183.1:0-5279 GCA_964246015.1 uncultured Acetobacteraceae bacterium | reverse complement strand
CGCTGGTGACGAGCACGACGCCGACGCGGCCGGTGCTGCGGGCATAGCCCTCGGCCGCGTGGACGGCGGCCTGTTCGTGCCGGACCAGGATGTGGCGGATGGAGTTCTGCTGGTATAGCGCGTCGTAGATGGGGAGTACCGCCCCGCCGGGGTATCCGAAGATGACGTCGACGCCCTGTTCGCGCAGGGCGCGCAGCAGGATCTCGGCTCCGGTCTGGGTCTGGACGGCGGTCATGGAACTCCCTCCGCGGCTGGGCCGCTAACGAAACTCTCTATATCGGCCCATTCTCTTTCTGAAAATTGCTCTAGCCCTGCAAATCGCGCATGGATCATATGCGTGTCGCCCGGCGGCACCGGCGCGCGATGCCGGAACCAAGTCGCCTGGCGCTTCGTGTACTGGCCGCTGGCGAGCACGGCCCGGCGCTCGGCCTCGTCCAGCGCGATGTCGCCGCGCAGGTGGGCCGCGAGTTCCGGCACGCCGTGGGCGCGCATGACGGGCAGTGCGGGGTCGAGGTGTTGCGCCACGAGTGCCGCGACCTCGTCGAGCGCGCCGTGGTTCAGCATCGTCGTGAACCGGGCGGCGATGGCTGCGCGCAATGCCGGCCGGGGCGGATCGAGCAGGAGCATGCGGAACCGGTATGGCGCCGGGTCGCCCGCGAGCGTCTGCCACGCCGCGAGGCCGCGGCCGGTGCCGCGCCACACCTCCCAGGCCCGGGCGATCCGCTGCGGGTCGTTCGGACGGAGTGCCGCGGCCGTCACGGGATCGACCGCCGCCAGCCGGGCGTGCAGCGCGGCCGGGCCGTCGCTGTCGAGCAATCCGCGGGCCTCGGCACGGGCCGCGGCGCCCGGCTCCGGCACCGGCGCGATGCCCTGGACCAGGGCGGCGAGGTACATGCCGGTGCCGCCGCACAGGATGGGCAGGCGGCCTGCGGCCCGGGCCTGCGCCATCGCGTCGAGCGCCGCTTGCCGCCACCAGGCGACGCTGCCGGGTTCGGTGGCGGCACGGACGCCATAGAGGGTGTGCGGCGCGGCGGCCTCGTCGGCGGGCGTCGGCCGGGCGGTGACGATCCGCAGCTCGCGATAGACCTGCATGGAGTCGGCGTTGATGACGGTGCCGCGCCTGGTCCGCGCCAGGTGCAGGGCGAGGGCCGACTTCCCGCTGCAGGTCGGGCCGGCGACGATCAGGGCCTGCTCCATGGGCGGACCTACGCCCCGCTTGCCCCGCGGCGCAAGCCGGGGCATGAGCCGCGCCATGCTCCATGTGCTGACCCTGGCCGCCCCGCACGGCTCCGGCGTGGTGACCGGCGCGCTGCTGGCCCGCGTCGCCCGGGCGTCAGGCGGCGGGGCGCCCCGTGTGCTGGCGCCCGGCGACGCCGCCGAGCTGCCCTGCCCGGCCGCGCCCGACCCGGCCGCGCTGGCCGACGCGATCGGCGACGCCCCGGTCGATGCGGTCGTCACCCTCGCCGCCAACCGGCGCAAGCGCCTGCTGATCGCCGACATGGACAGCACCATCGTCACCGGCGAGACGCTGGACGAGCTCGCCGCCTTCGCCGGCGTGGGCGAGCGGGTCGCCGCCATCACCCGCCGCAGCATGAACGGCGAGCTGGATTTCGCCGCGGCGCTCCGCGAACGCGTCGCCCTGCTGGACGGCCTGTCGACCGAGGCGCTGGAGCGGACCTGGGCCGGGGTGCGCCTGACGCCGGGGGCGCAGACGCTGGTGCGGACGATGCGGGCGAACGGCGCGACGACCGCGCTCGTCAGTGGCGGGTTCACCTGGTTCACCGGCCGGGTCGCGGCCCTGTGCGGCTTCGACCTGCATCGGGCGAACACGCTGCTGGATGACGGGGCGGTGCTGCTGGGGCGGGTGGGGGAGCCCATACTCGACCGGCACGCAAAGCTTGCGACCCTGCGGGAGCTGGCGGGCGCACGCGGGCTGACGCTGGACGACTGCCTGGCCGTGGGCGACGGCGCGAACGACCTGGACATGATCGGCGCGGCCGGGCTGGGGGTCGCCTACCACGCGAAGCCGATCGTGGCGGCGGAGGCACGGGCGCAGGTGCGGCACGGGGACCTGCGCACGTTGCTCTACATGCAGGGGTATGCGGCTTCGGAGTTCGTGGGGTGAATCCACAACAAAGTACGTCATCCCCGGGCTTGACCCGGGGACCTCGTGCCGGGGGGGCTCCGAGGTCAGGCCAGCAGGCGCGCGTACCAGTCGTCCCAGGCCGGATTTGCCCGTTCGATCAGGGCGACTTTCCACGCACGCGACCAATGCTTCATCGTCCGCTCACGCTGAATCGCGGCAACGACCGTGTCGTGACATTCCACGAATACGAGCCGACCAAGGTTGTATTCCTTGCTGAAACCGGCCACGGCTCCCGTCCGATGCTCCCACGCGCGCTTCGCGATGTTGGTCGTCGATCCGATGTAGATCGTCCCGTGCGGCCGGTTCGTGACGATGTAGACCCATGCGGATTCCATCCGGTTACCGAAGCATCGTTGGCACGCCTCTGCAACGACCAACATCGCCTGGAATACGTCATCCCCGGGCTGGACCCGGGGGTCCCTTGCCAACGGGAACTCCGTGCGTCCAACCCACGAGGTCCCCGGGTCAAGCCCGGGGATGACGTACGGGGGGTTGGATGCCGGTAATCCGCACCACCCAAGACCTCGCCGCCGCCGGGCTCGCAGCGCCCTCTCCGGCGCTCGACGCCGTCGCCACCCGTTATGCCGTCGCGATCACCCCCGCCATGCGGGCGCTGATCGCCGAACCCGGCGACCCCATCGGCCTGCAGTTCATCCCCCATCCCGACGAACTGGTCGACCTCCCCCATGAGCGCCCCGACCCGATCGGGGACGACGTCCTCTCGCCCATTCCGGGCATCGTCCATCGCTATCCCGACCGCGTCCTGCTGAAGCCGCTGCTCATCTGCCCCGTGTATTGCCGCTTCTGCTTCCGGCGGGAGCATGTCGGCCCGGGCGGCGGCCTGCTGACGCCGGCGCAACTCGACGATGCCCTCGACTACATCCGGGCAAGACCGGAGATCCGCGAGGTGATCCTGACCGGCGGCGATCCGCTGATGCTGTCGCCCCGGCGGCTGCATGCCCTGCTGGACGCGCTCGGGGCCATCCCGCACGTCGAACTGCTGCGCATCCACACCCGCGTGCCGGTCGCGGAGCCGTCGCGCGTGACCGCGGACCTGGCGGCGGCGCTGGATACCGAGACGCCCCTGTGGCTCGTCGTCCATGCCAACCACGCGCGGGAGTTCACGGGGGAGGCGCGTGCGGCGCTGCGGCGCACCGGGCTGCCGCTGCTGGGTCAGTCCGTCCTGCTGCGCGGCGTGAACGACAGCGCGCCGGCGCTCGAGGACCTGTTCCGCGCGATGCTGCGCGCGCGGGTGAAGCCCTACTACCTGCACCAGCTGGACCCGGCGCCCGGCACGACCCGCTTCCATGTGCCGATCGCCGAGGGCCGGCGGTTGATGGCGGCGTTGCGGGGCCGGGTCACGGGGCTGGCCTGGCCGACGTATGTGCTGGACATCCCCGGGGGCCACGGGAAGGTGCCGATCGGGCCGGAGTATCTGGACGGCGAGACCGTCACCGACCCCTGGGGACGGCGCCATCGGCTTGCCGACACCCCGCCCAAGGTCTAGAAGCCGCCATTCCTTTTCAAACCACCCGGATCATTCGATGAAGCAGCAGGCCAACCTCATCCGCGCCGGACAGGTGCTCGACCACGGCGGCCGCCGCTGGACCGTGCTGAAGCAGCAGATCATCACCCCGGGCAAGGGCGGCGCCTTCATCCAGGTGGAGATGCGCGACCTGAAGACGGGCAACAAGACGAACGAGCGTTGGCGCACCGCCGACACGGTCGAGCGCCTGCAGACGTCGGAAAAGGACTACACGTACTCCTACACCGACGGCGACAACATCGTGCTGATGGACCCCGAGACGTTCGAGCAGACGCTGATCCCCACGGTCCTGCTGGGCGACCTCGCGCCCTTCCTGCAGGACAACATGGAGGTCACGGTCGACATGGTGGAGTCCGACCCCGTCGGCATCCGCCTGCCCGCGACCGTCACGCTGGAGGTGATCGAGGCGGATCCGGTCGTGAAGGGGCAGACGGCCACCAGCTCCTACAAGCCCGCCAAGCTCGCGAACGGGGTGAAGACCCAGGTCCCGCCCTTCGTCGAGGCCGGGGAGCGGATCGTCGTCCGGACCGAGGATGCCAGCTACGTGGAACGGGCCAAGTCATAGCGCCCGGGGCCGCCTGACATGGCGCTGCGCCTGTCGCCCCACATGACGGTCATGCAGAACGCGGCGCAGAAGGCCGCCCGCCGCCTGCTGCGGGACTTCAACGAGGTCGAGAACCTGCAGGTCAGCGTGAAGGGCCCCTCGGATTTCGTGAGCCAGGCGGATCTCCGGGCCGAGGCCACGGTGCGGGAGGAACTGGCGAAGGCCCGCCCGGGCTATGCCTTCCTGATGGAGGAAAGCGGCCGCAGCGGGAGCGACAACTGGGCCTGGCGCTGGGTCGTCGATCCGCTGGACGGGACGACCAACTTCCTGCACGGCGTGCCGCACTGGTGCATCTCGATCGCGCTGGAGCGCCGCCTGGACGACGGAAGCGGCGAGATCGCGGCCGGCATGATCTACAACCCCGTCGTCGACGAGATGTTCTGGGCCGAACGCGGGTCCGGCGCGTTCCTGAACGAGAAGCGCCTGCGCGTTTCCGCCCGGCGGGAGATCAAGGACGCGCTGTTCGCGACCGGCATCCCCTTCGCCGCCGTGTCGGCCGGCCGCCGCCTGGCGTTTGCGCGGACGCTGGGCGTGCTGATGCCGCAGGTGGCGGGCATCCGGCGCTTCGGGGCCGCGGCGCTCGACCTCGCCTGGGTGGCGGCGGGGCGCTATGACGGGTATTGGGAATTGGGGCTGAAGCCCTGGGACATGGCGGCCGGGCTGCTGATCGTGCGGGAGGCCGGAGGGTTCGTGACCGACGCGGCAGGCAAGGAGTCGACGATGCAGGAGACCGCCGGCAACGACGTCGTCGCCGCCAATCCGCACATGCATGCCCGCCTGCTGGAGGTCGTCGCCGACGGCGTGCAGGCGGCCGAGGGCCGCGCCGCCTGATGCGCCTCGGCCTGCCCGGCCTGGTCGTGGCCGCCGCCCTGGCCGCGGCCGGCCCTTCGTCGGCGCAGGTGACCGTCAACCCCGGCGCGCTGGACCTGCTGCCCGCCCAGCCGGCGCCCCGGCCGCCGCCCCGCCCGGCGCCTTCCCGCCCG
>CAXTPG010000182.1:0-5310 GCA_964246015.1 uncultured Acetobacteraceae bacterium | reverse complement strand
TCGTAGCTGCGCCAGGTGGCCTCGCGGTCGGCCCAGTCATGGGCGCGGAACAGGAAACCGCCGAAGCCGCCCTGGCTTGCTTCGACCAGGTTCTGGATGCCGCGGGCGACGGTGTCGGGGCTGCCGACGAGGGTGGTGCCGGCGGCGACGCCGTCGGTCAGCGGGTCCTGGCTGCGGCCGGGGGGGCGGCCCAGCGCGTCCTCGAAGTAGGTGACGGTTTCCAGGCGCTCGCCCACGCGGACGTCCTTCAGGGCCTGTTCGTCGGTTTCGGCGACGTGGACGTTCATGACCATTCGCCAGTCGCGGCGGTTCATGGTCTTGCCGTGCTTGGCGGCTTCTTCCTCCGCGATGCGCCACTGACCGGCGATGGCCTGGATTCCGCCGGGCATGCCGGCGCCGAGGGAGAGGATGCCGACGCCGTGCTTGCCGGCGGTGGCGGGGCCGGCGGGGGTGAGGGTGCTGGCGATGGCGATGGGGAAGTGCGGGTCGCTGTAGGGACGGAGGTGGAGGCGGGCTTCCCGCATCTCGAACCAGTCGGTCTTGCGGGTGACGGGGCCGTCGCAGGCGAGGAGGGCCATGATGGCTTCGAGCGCCTCGTCCATGCGGCGGCGCTGGGTGCTGGCCTCAATGCCGAGCATGTAGGCGTCGGAGACGAGGGCGCCGGGTCCGCAGCCCAGCATAGCCCGGCCGCGGGTCATGTGGTCGAGCTGGACGAAGCGTTGGGCGACGAGGAAGGGGTGATGGTAGGGCAGGCTGGTGACGCCGGAGCCGAGGCGGATGTGCTTCGTGCGCTCCGCGGCGGCGGCGATGATGAGCTCGGGGGAGGCGATGACCTCCCATCCGGCGGAGTGGTGCTCGCCGATCCAGGCCTCGTCGTAGCCGAGGCGGTCGAGGTGCTCGATCATCTCGATGTCGCGGCTGATGGCGATGGTTGGGTTGTCGCCGCGGCGGTGGAAGGGGGCGAGGAAGATCCCGAACTGCATGCCGCGCCGTGCCATGGGTCGATGTCCTCCGTGTGCGGGGGTTATGGTGGGGCAGGGCGTGGGGGAAGGGAAGGGCGGGTGGACGGGCTGACGTGGTTCGGGCTGGTGGCGGTCAGCGCGATGCTGGTCACGTATGCGTTTGAGGCGAGGGGGCCGGGGTGGGTGCTGGCGTTTGCGGGGGCGTGCGTGGCGGGGTCGGCGTACGGGTTCCTGCAAGGGGCTTGGCCGTTCGGGGTGGTGGAGGCGGTTTGGGCGGGGGTGGCGGTTTGGCGGTGGTGGGGGCTGCGGGGAGGTTGAGGGTCGGCGGAGGAGGGGTTTATCGGCGTTCGAGCCAGAGGGCGCCGCCGGGGTTCCGCATGAAGGCGGGGCAGGTGCGGGTCAGGAGCTCGGTTTCGAAGCGGGCCAGGTAGTCGTTGAACATCAGGATGCGGAAGCCGCTGTTGCCGCAGAGGAAGGCGCGGACGGCGTAGAGTTCGTTCCAGGAGCGGTTTTCGTCGACGGCCCAGGGGCGGGGGTATTCGAAGGGCCAGAACATGTCGTGGAGGTGGACCAGGACGCCGGGGGCGAGGCGGGGGAGGATTTCGGAGAGTTCGAACCAGACGTCGCTGCCGGTTCGGAGGACATGGGTGGAATCGATGAAGAGGATGTCGCCGGGGCCGAGGCTGGTGAAGAGTTCGAGCGGGACCTGCTGGACGGGGGTTTCGATGATGCGGACACGCGTGGCGGCGTCGCCCAGCGTGTTGCGGAGCAGGGCGGGGAAGGGCTCGATGAAGGTGATGTCGCAGGCGTTGCCGAGGTAGCGCTCGACCGTGTCGAGGGTGCAGGCGGAGGACCATCCGCAGCCGACTTCCACCAGGCGGCGGGGGCGGCGCCAGCGCAGCATGGCGTGCAGCATGGTGCCGTCGCCCCAGGAGTAGTTCTCGTTCTCGAAGGCGTAGCGCCAGGCCGGGTCCTTGTGGGCGGAGAAGGGGATGGAGACCATGAAGGGGAGGAGGGCGTTCCAGGTCGCGACCATGGCGTCGCGGTCGAGGGCGATGCCGGGAAGCGAGGCGGGGATGGGGGCGGCTTCGAGGCGGCGGAGGTGGAGGTCTGCTTCGCGCTGGTCGACGACGGGGGAGTAGAAGTGGCCGGGGGGGACGAAGAGCTTGACGGCGGTGAGGTTGCGGAACTCCTGGCCGCCGACGAATTCGTCGAGGATGTCGGCGGGGGAGCGGCCGCCGAGGAAGGCGTCGGCGAAGGCGCGGAGGCTGGCCGGGTCGGGGTCGCGGTGGAGGATGCCGCGGAAGAGGCTCGTGACGGTCCGCTCGGCCTCGTCGCGGGTCATGATGAAGCCATCGGGGGCGAGATGGCCTGGAGGATCTGTGCCGGGTCGGCGCCCCGGGGGATGGCGCGGAGCTGGTCGCCGCGGCCGGGGGCGACGAGGGTGACGGCGCGCTTGGGGCAGAGGCCGAGGCAGCCGACCTCGATGATGCGGAGGGCGCGGCGGCGGCCTTCCTGCTTCAGTTCGTCGCGGAGGACCTTCGAAAGGTCCTGCTTCAGCTTCGGGCCGAAGCCGCCGTGGAGCTTCTTCGTGCATTTGCGGCAGACGAGGGCGACGTTCTGCCAGGGGGCCGGGACGGGGTCGGGCAGGGTCACACGCGCTCGCTGATCTTGATGGCGACCTTGCAGCCGGCCTTGATGACGGCGGACATCAGGCGGTAGGCGGGGGCGAGCTCGGCCTCGTGCTCCAGGCCGATGTCGCGGTGTTCCAGCTCCTCGGCGCGGAAGCGTTCGATTGTGTCGCGGAGCGGGGCCTCGGACTCGGGGAGGGCTGCGGCCTGCTGCTGGTAGTGCTCGTCGATGGCTTCTTCGACGGCGACGGTGCAGGCCATGGCGGCGCGGGTGCCCATCGCGGCGGTGGCGGCGCCCAGCGCGAAGCCGGCGATGTGCCAGAAGGGCAGCAGGGCGGTGGGGCGGACCCGGCGCTCGGCGATCAGCCCGGCGAAGGTGTCGAGGTGGACCTGCTCCTGCGCCTTCATGTGGCGGAGGATGTCCCCTTTCTCGCCGCGGCCGAGGATGGCGAGCTGGCCGGAGTAGATGCGGGCGGCGCCGTATTCGCCGGCGTGATCCACGCGGACGAGGCGTTCGATCATGGTGCGGGCGGGGAGGTCGCCGGGAAGGGAGGTATCGGTCATGCGGGGCTCCTTTGGCGCAGGGCGGTTGCGGCCAGGGATATGGTGAGGAGTGCGGAGAGGGCGAGGTTCATGGCGGCCATGCTGACGGGGAGGCCGGGGACGAGGAAGGTGGGTTCGTCGCAGGGCTTGGCGGGGCGGGCGGGCAGTCGGGCCAGGCGCTCGGCCACGGTGCCGCCGCCGGCGGGGGCGGCGGCGCATTCGGGGAGGGGGCTGGGCCACCAGGCCTGCTCGACGCCGACATGGGTGGTGGCGAGGGCGGTGCTGGCGAGCATGGCGAGGGCGGCGAGGCCGACGAGGAGGCGTGCGCCGCGGGGGCTGGCGAGGGAGAGGGCGCCGAGCAGGATGGCGGCGCGGTAGGGCCAGCGTTCGACGAGGCAGAGGGCGCAGGGCACGAGGCCGCCCCAGTGCTCGGAGGCGATGGCGGTGGCGAGGCCGAGGCCGGCCAGCACTGCGGCGGCGAGGCCCGCCTTTTGGGTTCCCGACAGGGTCATGGCTTGGATATGGGGCGGTTTCGGGCTTGGAGCAATCGTGGGCCGGCCATAGGGTTGGCGGATAACGAAGGGGGACGCGCGATGCGCCGACTGTTGGGCCGGGCCAATTCCAGCAACGTGATGAAGGTGATCTGGCTGCTGGAGGAGCTGGGCATCCCGTATGTGCGGGAGGATGTGGGGGGCGCGTTCGGCGGCACCGATACGCCGGAATACCGGGCGATGAACCCGAACGGGATCGTGCCGACGCTGGTCGAGGACGCGTTCGTCCTTTGGGAAAGCAACGCGATCCTTCGATATCTTGCTGGTGGGCATGCGTACGGGTCGCCGATGTGGCCGGAGGACCTGCAGGCGCGGGCGAGCATCGACCGGTGGATGGACTGGCAGCAGACGGTGCTGGGGTCGCCGATGACGGTCGTGTTCTGGGGCCTGGTGCGGACGGCGCCGGAGAAGCGGGACATGGCGGCGATCCATGCGGCGGCGGCGAAGCTTGGCGGGATCTACGGCATCCTGGAGATGGTGCTGGGGCGGGTGCCGTATGTGGCGGGGCCTGCGCTGACGCCGGCGGATATCGCGATCGGGGTGCATGCGCACCGGTGGTTCAGCTTCGAGGGGATCGAGCGGCCGGCGCAGCCCAATCTTCGCGCGTGGTACGAGCGGTTGCTGGAGCGGCCGGCGTTTCGGGCGCATGTAGCTTTGCCCATGACGTGATGGGGGGGTGGCCGGCGGGACGCCGGCGCTACGAGAGCCGGCGCTACGAGACCCGACGCTACGTGGGCGGGAGGGCCTGGGTTACGGCGGCGCGGAGTTGGGCGGTGTCGTAGGGTTTCGGGAGCCAGACGGCGTCGGCGGCGGGGGGTTCGGTCTGGCCTGAGACGATCACCACGGGAAGGCCCGGGACTCGCCGCCGGAACTCCTGGACCAGGCTGAGGCCGTCCTGGTCCGGGAGGCCGAGGTCGGTGATCAGCAGGTCGGGCGGTTGGCCGGGGCGGGACAGGGCGGCAGCGGCGGTGCCGGCCTGCAGGACGTCGAAGCCCATGTCGGCGAGCGCGTCGGCGGTGGTCATGCGGACCAGCTCCTCGTCCTCCACCAGCAGGACCCGGCGCTGCGGCGGGGGGCGTGCGCCGGAGCCGGTGAGCGCCGCGCGGAGGGCGCGGGCCAGGTCGTCGCTGCGCCATGGCTTGCTGATGAGTGCCACGTCCGCGTCCAGTTGGCCGTTATGGACGATGCTGTTCTGGGTGTAGCCCGAGGTGAACAGGACGGCGATGCCGGGGACCAGCTCCTTGGCGCGGGCGGCCATCTGGCGGGCGGTGGCCTGGCCCGGCATGACGACGTCGGTGAACAGGATCCGCGGGGCGCAGCCGGATTCGAGCAAGGCGAGGCCCGCGTCGGCGCTGTCGGCCTCGACGACCTGGTAGCCGAGCGTCGCCAGCGCGTCGCGGGCGGCCTGGCGGACGGCGGCGTCGTCCTCGACCAGAAGCACCAGTTCGCCCTTTGCGGTGGGCGTGGCGGCCCGGGCCGGGTCGGGGCGGGCGGGGAGGGCGGTGGTGCGAGGGATGTAGAGGCGGGCGGTCGTGCCGCGTCCGGGTTCGCTGTAGAGCTGGAAGTGGCCGCCGGACTGCTTGGCGAAGCCCAGGACCATGGGGAGGCCGAGGCCGGTGCCGC
>CAXTPG010000181.1:0-5436 GCA_964246015.1 uncultured Acetobacteraceae bacterium | reverse complement strand
GACCATGGCGCGGGCGCCGGCGGCGCGGGCGGCGTCGGCGACGTGGCGGGTGCCGCAGGCGTTGGTGAGGAGTCCTTCGGCGGCGTTGGCCTCGACCATGGGGACGTGTTTCAGGGCGGCGGCGTGGAACACCAGCTCGGGCCGGAGGCCGTCCATGATGGCGCGGATGCGGGCCTCGTCGCGGATGTCGGCGATGCGGGCCTCACGGGGGAGGTCGGGGTGGGCCTCGGCGAGTTCGAGGTCGATCTGCCAGAGGGCGTATTCGCCGTTGTCGAGGAGGACGAGCTGGGCGGGGCCGAGGGCTGCGACCTGGCGGGCCAGTTCGCTGCCGATGGTTCCGCCGGCGCCGGTGACGAGGACGCGGCGGCCGCGGACCAGGGCGGCCATGCCGTCGCGGTCGAGGGGGACCTGGGGGCGGTTCAGCAGGTCCTCGATGGCGACGGGGGCGAGTTCCAGGCCGGCGCCGGGGGCCTGCAGGGTGGTGGGGCGGGCGGCGCGCTTGACGGGCACGCCCTCGGCGTCGGCGTCGGCGAGGAGGCGCGTGAGGGCGGGGCCGTCGATCAGGGCATCCGTGAGGACGATCGCGTGGGGGAGGCGGTCCTCGGCGCGGAGGCGGGCGAGGACGGTGCCGGCCTCGGCGATGCTGCCCAGGATGGGCTGGTTGTGGATGCGGCGGCCGGCCTGGCCGTCGTTGCGGGACAGCAGGCCCACGACGCGGAAGCGGCGCCCGCCCTCCTTCGTCTCCAGCGCGCGGAGGAAGAGGTCGGCGCCTTCGGCGGCGCCGGCGAGCAGCACGGCCTGCGCGTCCGCCCCGGCGCGGGCGCGGCCGCGCATGCGGTACAGGACGCGGGGCGCGCCGAGGGCGACGATGAGGACGAGGGCATGGACGATCGGGAAGGTGGACGTAGGCCAGGCGAAGCCGGTCGCGCGCAGGAGGGCGGCGAAGAGGGCGGCGCTGGCGACGCTGCCGCCGACGACGCCCAGCAGGTCCTCGATCCCCGCGAAGCGCCAGTATTGCTGCGGCATGCGGAAGGGCAGGCCGGCGACGAGGAGGGCGACGCCGCCGCCGGCGACGAACCATAGGGGGCGCAGCAGCCCGGCGCCGGGGTCGGCGATGAAGCTGGCGAGCGGGGTGGCGAGCGCCGCCAGCATGCCGTCCATCAGCACGTTGAGCAGGATGCGGCGACTCGCGAAGCGTTGCAGGTGCATCGTCCGAACCGTATAGCCGCATCCACCCGGCTCCGCACCCCATGGGACACCGACGCTGACCGCCATCGCCCTGCTGAAGCACCTGGTGTTCTGCGCCGCCCTCGCGCTGCTGTCCGCCGCCGTCGTGCGGGGGATGATCCGCGTGGGCGTGATGGACATGCCGGACGCGCGGAAGGCGCATGCGCGTCCGATCCCGAAGGGCGGGGGTGTGGGCGTGGTCGCGGCGTTCCTGGCCGGGATCGTGCTGCTGTATGCGTTCGCGGAGTTCTCGCGGTTGGCGGACGGGTATTTCCGGGGGGTGATCCTGGCGTCGGCGGCGATCGCGGTCGTCGCGTTCATGGACGACACGCGGAACTGGCCGTTCACGATCAAGCTGGGGGCGCAGGTGGCTGCGGCGCTGGTGGCGGTGGGCAGCGGGCTGGTGGTGGGCGCCGTGAACGTGCCGCTGGCGGGGCCGGTGTCGCTGGGGTGGTGGGGGGTGCCGCTGACGCTGGGTTGGATCCTGTTCGCGACCAACGCGATGAACTTCGTCGACGGGCTGAACGGGCTGGCGGCGGGGGTTTCGGCGTTGGCGGCGGCGGTGCTGGCGGGGATCGCGGCGGCGCATGGGGGGTGGTTCGTGTATTTCGCGTGCCTGCTGCTGGTGGCGGGGCTGGTGGGGTTCCTGCCGTTCAACTTCCCGCGGGCGCGGATCTTCATGGGCGACGTGGGCAGCCAGTTCTGCGGGTTCGTGCTGGCGGTGCTGGCGGTTGCGGCGGGGCGGTTCCAGGGGATCGAGCTTTCGGTGCTGCTGGTGCCGATGCTGCTGTTCGGGGTGCTGTACGACGTGGCGTTCACGCTGGGGCGGCGGCTGCTGGCGGGGGACCGGGTGACGCAGGGGCATCGGGGGCATCTGTATCAGTTGGCGCACCGGGCAGGGGTTCCGGCGCCGGCGGTGACGCTGGTGCATTGGGGGTTCGTGCTGTGGGGGGGCGCGTGCGCGTGGGTGTTCATGGAGGCGTCGGGGCTGGGGCGGGCGGTGGCGCCGCTGCTGGTGCTGCCGCCGCAGCTGGCGTGGACGGCGTGGGTGGTGCTGCGGGCGCGGGGGGCCGATATCGGACGCTGGTAGAACGAGGCGGATGCCATTTAGGATGAACGGGCCGTCCGCCCAGGGAGTCCGCCATGCGCCGTGCCGTCCTCGCCGCCCTTCTGCTGGCCGGGCCGGCGCATGCGCAGGGGGGGGCCGCCAATCCGTCGTTCAACCTGGCCAACCGCGGGACTCAGCCGATCAACGAGCTGTATGCGACGCCGGCCGGGGTGGATCGTTGGGGGCGGGATCGGCTGGGTTCGAACAGCTTGTCGCCGGGGAGCAGCTTTCCGGTTCGGCTGCCGGCGGACGGGAACTGCATCTATGACATCCGGGTGGTGTATGCGGACGGGCAGCCGGAGGAGAGGCGCCGGGTCAATACGTGCCAGACGGAGACGGTGACGTTCCCGGGGGGGCGCAGCGGCGGGAGCAGCGCGGCGACGAACCGGAACCAGTCGCCGACGGACGACCCGTCGTTCCGGCTGGTGAACCGGAGCCGGGCGGAGGTGAACGAGGTGTATGTAAGCCTGACCGGCGAGGAGAGCTGGGGGCGCGACCGGCTGGGCGACGAGACGGTGGCGGCGGGGGCGACGCGGGTGATCCGTTTGCCGACGGGGCAGTGCCAGTATGACGTGCGGGTGGTGTTCGCGAACGGGGAGGCGACGGAGAAGCGGCGACTGAACCTGTGCGGGATCACGGATCTGCGGGTGCCGTGAGGGCGGCCGTGCTTCGATCGTTCGGCGCTGGCCGTGTATGCGTGGCAGGCCCTCACCCCGGCCCTCTCCCGATGGGAGAGGGGGTCGCTTGTCGATGGCTTGGGTGCGGTGGCGGTAGGGCCGGCGGGACGCCGGCGTTACGGGGGGCGTTGTCGCTGCTGCGCGTCAGAAGTGGATTGCCTGGCCGTAGGCGCCCAGGACGGCCTCGTGCATCGTTTCGGAGATGGTGGGGTGGGGGAAGACGGTGTGCATGAGGTCGGTTTCCGTCGTCTCCAGCGTGCGGGCGATGGTGTAGCCCTGGATCATTTCCGTGACTTCGGCGCCGATCATGTGGGCGCCGAGGAGTTCGCCGGTCTTCGCGTCGAACACGGTCTTCACCATTCCTTCGGGTTCGCCCATCGCGATGGCCTTGCCGTTGCCGATGAACGGGAAGCGGCCGACCTTGACCGCGTGGCCGGCTGATTTGGCCTTCGCCTCGGTCATGCCGACGCTTGCGATCTGGGGGCGGCTGTAGGTGCAACCGGGGATGTTGCCGACGTCGAGGGGGTGGATGTCGAGGCCGGCGATCTTTTCGACGCAGATGACGCCCTCGTGGCTGGCCTTGTGGGCGAGCCAGGGGGCGCCGGTGACGTCGCCGATGGCGTAGATGCCGGGTTCGCCGGTGCGGCAGAAGCCGTCGATGACGATGTGGGTGCGGTCGACGACGATCTTCGTGCCTTCGAGGCCCAGGCCCTCGACGTTGCCGACGATGCCGACGGCGGAGATGACGCGGTCGAAGGTCTGTTCGGTGGTCTTGCCGCCGGCCTCGATGGTGGCGGTGACGCTGTCGGCGTTCTTTTTCACGGACGTGACCTTGGCGGAGGTCAGGATCGTCATGCCCTGCTTTTCGAAGGACTTGCGGGCGAAGGCGCTGATCTCCTCGTCTTCCACGGGGAGGATGCGGTCGAGGAGTTCGACGACGGTCACCTCGGCGCCCATGTTGCGGTAGAAGCTGGCGAATTCGATGCCGATGGCGCCGGAGCCGACGACGAGGAGGGATTTGGGCATCGTGGCGGGGACCATGGCCTCGCGGTAGGTCCAGATGAGTCGGCCGTCGCCCTCGAGGCCCGGGAGCTGGCGGGCGCGGGCGCCGGTGGCGAGGATGATGTGGGGGGCGGTGAGGGTGGCGACGGGCTTGTCGTCCTTGGTGACGGCGAGCGTGTGGGGGCCGGCGAGTTTGGCGGCGCCGTCGAAGGTGGCGACCTTGTTCTTCTTGAGGAGGTGGCCGACGCCGGAGGCGAGCTGCTTGGCGACGCCGCGGGAGCGTTTGACGACCTTGGCGAGGTCGAAGCGGATGTTGTCGGCGGCGAAGCCGAACTCGCCGAGGTTGTGGAGGAGGTGGTTGATCTCCGACGAGCGGAGGAGGGCCTTGGTGGGGATGCAGCCCCAGTTGAGGCAGATTCCGCCGAGGTGTTCGCGTTCGACGACGGCGGCCTTCATGCCGAGCTGTGCGGCGCGGATGGCGGCGACGTATCCGCCGGGGCCGCCGCCGACGACGATGAGGTCGAACCTGGTGTCCATTGTGGCCTCTCCATTTCGTCGTCCTCGGGCTCGATCCGGGGATTCTTGCGGTGGCTCTCGGGGTCCCGCTGGCACGAGGTCCCCGGGTCAAGCCCGGGGATGACGTACTCTTTGACGGACGCGGCGTCCTTTCGGACAGGGATGACGTGGGCGGTGCACAGGCGTATCGCGCCGTGCGCCTGCTACAGCATGAGGGTGAGCGGGTCTTCGATGATCTTCTTGAACTCGGCCATCCATTCGGCGCCCAGGGCGCCGTCGGCGACGCGGTGGTCGACGGTGAGGGTGCAGGTCATGACGGTGGCGATGGCGAGGGCGTCGTTCTTGACGACGGGGCGTTTCTCGCCGGCGCCGACGGCGAGGATCGCGGCCTGGGGGGGGTTCACGATGGCGGTGAACTGCTTGGTGCCGAACATGCCGAGGTTGCTGATGGAGAAGGTTCCGCCCTGGAACTCCTCGGGCTTCAGCTTGCCGGATTTGGCGCGGGCGCCGAGGTCCTTCATCTGGCGGCTGATGGCGGCCAGGCCCTGCTGGTCGGCGCGGCGGATGATGGGGGTGATCAGCCCGTCCGGGATGCTGACGGCGACGCTGATGTCGACGTCGTCGTAGAGGATCATGTTCTCGTCGGTGTAGCTGGCGTTCATCTTCGGCACGCGGCGGAGGGTGGCGGCGGCGGCCTTGATGACGAGATCGTTGACGCTGAGCTTGAAGGCGCCCGGTCCGTCCTTGGGGGATTTGGCGTTCAGGTCGGCGCGGAGCTTGAGGAGTGCGTCGATTTCCATGTCGAGGGTGACGAAGAAGAACGGGGTCTGCAGGTGGCTTTCGAGCAGGCGGCGGCTGATGACCTTCCGCATGGTGGAGTTGGGGACGAGGTGGTGGGGCGCGGCG
>CAXTPG010000180.1:0-5482 GCA_964246015.1 uncultured Acetobacteraceae bacterium | reverse complement strand
CGTCGCCCATGATCGCGAACTCGACCAGGTTGCGCGCGTCGCACTGCACGTTGGCACCGAGATCCAGGATCACGACATCACCCCGCGCGGAAGGCCCGATTCCCGCCATCGCCGGCCGGTCGATCCCCGGCAGCGTCTTCACGACGATCTTCGCCAGCGCCAGCAACGCCCCGGTATTCCCGGCGGACACGACGCCATGCGCCTCGCCGCTCGCAACCGCATCGATCGCGATCCGCATGGACGAATCCCGCATCCGCAGCGCCGCCGTCGGCTTCATCTCGCTCGCCACCACGGTCGGCGCATGCCGCACCGTGCACGCCGCGTCCACCCGCGGCCGCCGGGCCAGCAACGGCCGCAACCGCGCCTCGTCACCGACCAGGAGCAGCCGCGCGCCCGGATGCCGCTCGACGGTCATGGCAAGCCCATCGATGACGATCTCGGGGGCGTTGTCGCCCCCCATCGCATCGATCGCCAACGTGTATGGTTCGGTCACTCGCACCCTCGGCCCCCTGCCGCGGGCCGGGGCGGCCCCAACGTCACGCGGGTCAGGCGCGGACGGCGCCCTTCAGCTCCGCGGCCGCGATGACCTCGCGCCCGTTATAGTGGCCGCAATGGCTGCAGATATGGTGCGGCCGCTTCAGCTCACCGCAGTTCGAGCATTCGGAATGCGCCTGCGTCACCAGCGCGTCATGGCTGCGTCGCATGCCCCGGCGGGACGGGGAAGTCTTCTTCTTGGGAACGGCCATGGGACTGCGCCCCTCCGGGCTGAGTGGACAGGCGCGCCGGAGTGGCCGCGCCGTGTGCACGATGGTGACTGCAAGGCGGGCCGTCTAGCAGAGCAACCCGCCCCCTGCAAGCCGGACCCTCGGCCCAACCAAGCCAGCAGCCCCCCGTCACCCCGTGCCGCCGGCATCCCGCGGGCCGCCGCCACACCCGCTCACTGCTTCAATCGCAATCCGGCCAATCCCGCCATGGCCCCGCCCGCCCCGTCCACCGCCGACGGATCGAGCACGGCGTCGGGGTCACGCGGATAGGGGTCCAGCGCCAGCGCCAGCTGCTCCGTAGCCGCCTCCCCCAGGTCGATCGCGCTGCCGGTATAGGGAATCTCGTCCGGCGACTCGGGGTCGTCATCCGCCCCCTCATGCCCCTCGGGCACGAACCGCAACGTCACGCTCTCCCGCACCGACTGCGCCACCGGCTCCATCGACACGACGCACGCCTGCTCGACCTCCGCCGCCAGCTCGGCCTGCGCCTCCACCACATGCCCCTGGCGGCGCAGCACGAAGCGGCACCGCAGCGAATGCACGGCAGGGATGCGAAGCCGCTCGGCCAGCGCCGCGCACTCCGCCGCCGTCGCCTCGACGACCAGCATGTGCGGCAACCGGTCGACGGCGACCACGCGCGACAGCTCCGGGGTCAAGCTGCGGCCTCCGCCTTGTCGAACCGCACGGTCCCGGCGGCGAGTCCGTCCAGGCCCTGCTCCGCAAGCCCCGCCTTCCAAGCACGCACCATCCCGGCCAGCGACTCCGCCGCACCCGAAGGCGCGGCCCCGCGCCACACGTTCCGCGCCAGCGCCTCCGCCAGCGCCCCGACGCCCGTCTCGGCCAGGGCGGCCTCGTATGCCAGCGCGCGGCCGTGGAACGCCTCCCACATCTGCTTGTTGCGCTTGCCGACGGTCATGTCCCCCACGCCCATCTCCCGCAGGTTGAAATCCATGTCCGCGAACATCGCATCGAACACCGCCTGCGCCAGCGCCGGACCCGGCTCCCCCGCCGCCCGCAACCGGTCGATCAGCAGGAAGACGTGCAGCCCGATCAGGTCGAATCGCCCGTCCAGCGTGTCCGGCACCCCCAGCTCCGTATAGAACGCCGGCGCCCGCGCGGCCTTCACCGCCGCCGTGTACAGCGCATACCCCGCCCGTTCGTGCGGCTTGCGGCGAAACAGCCCCAGCATCCCGTCTCCGTTTGATTTGACTTCGTGGCACGTGCGTGACACCCACCGCCCGAACATAGGCGCCGGCCGCCCCCATGCAATCCGGCCGGCCCCGAACGGGGAACCCTGATCGTGCGACGCTCCATCCCTGCCCTCGTCCTCCTCCTCGCCGCAGCGCTGCCCGCCTGCAGCGTGATCGAGACGCCACGAACCTTCCGCGGCAACAAGATCGACCCCGACCAGCTCAAGGAACTGGTCGTCGGCACCTCCACCAAGGCCGACGTCACCAGCCTCATCGGCTCCCCCTCGGCGCGGGCGACCTTCGACGACAACAGCTGGATCTACATCAGCGAGACCACCCGGACCCGGGTCGGCCGCACCCCCGGCATCCTGGCGCAGAACGTCACCGTCATGAGCTTCGACCAGGCGGGCGTCCTGCGCGGCATCAAGCTGCTCGACCAGGAGGACAGCCGCCCCGTCGACATCGTCGCCCGCGCCACCCCCTCCCCGGGCAGCGAGGCCAGCTTCATGCAGCAGCTTCTCGGCAACGTGGGCAAGTTCAGCACCGGCCCCTCCGGCCTCGGCGCCTCCAGCACGGCCCCCGGCGCGGGCGTGGGCAGCAGCGGCGCCAGCGGCGGCCAGACGGGACTCTAGGCGCCGGGGTGCTCGCCTAACCCTTTGCGGCCGGTCGGAACGCAATCGCGAACCCCAACGCCCGGGCCACCTTCGCGACCGTCCCGAATGCCGGATTCCCGCCCGGCGCAAGCGCCTTGTAAAGCCCCTCGCGGGTCATGCCCGTTTCCCGGGCGAGCTCGCTCATGTTGCGGGCGCGGGCAACGGTGCCAAGCGCGACGGCCAGCGCGCCCGCATCTCCGTCTTCGGCGCTCGCATCCAGATATGCCGCAATGTCCTCGTCCGTCTTGAGGTAGTCGGCCGCGTCGAACCGGCTGAATGTCTCTGCCACTCGATCTACTCCCATGAAGCCGCAATCGCTTTCGCCTTCGAGATGTCGGCCGCCTGTGTCGACTTGTCGCCGCCGACCAGAAGGATGATCAGGAGGGGACCACGCATGGTAAAATAAACCCGGTAGCCCGGGCCGAAATGGATCCGCATCTCGCTCACGCCCTCGCCGACCGGCTGGACGTCGCCGGCGTTTCCCGCCGCCAAACGATCGATGCGCACCAAGACCCTGGCACGTCCGACCCGGTCTTTGAGGCCCGTCAGCCACGCGTCGAAGCTGCCGCTCCTGACGATCTCGACCATACGTCAACAATGGGGGGAGCACGGAAACCTGTCAACCATGGTTGGCATATATTGCGCCGCGTAAGAACCTACTGACACCCCCGGGTGCGGACTATCAGCACCTCAGAAATGCGACCACCCCCTACGCTCCAAGGCCATCATCCCCCCGCCCGCGTCCAACACCCGAACCCCCGAACCCGCAACAAACCGCCCGATGCGCGTCGCCCCCACCGCCGCCATCGCCGACTCCCGCCCTGGCGCCACCGCCATCACCAGCTCGTAATCGTCTCCACCCGTCAGGCACGTCTCCAGCCAGCCCGGCCCCGCAGCCCGCGCCGGGTCCGAAAGCGGCACGGCGTCGGCGAAGATCTCCGCCCCCACGCCCCCCGCCCGCGCCAGATGCCCGAGATCCTGCACCAGCCCGTCCGACACATCCATCGCCGCCCGGACCAATCCCGGCCGCAACACGCCCACCCGGGGCCGAGGCAGCCGATACCGCCCCGCCAGAAACCCGTCCGGGTCCGTCACCCGCCCCTGCAACGCCAGCAGCCCCAGCGCCCCGTCCCCGATCGTCCCCGTCACCCAGACCTCGTCCCCGGCCCGCGCCCCCGTCCGCCGCACCGCCTCCCCCGGCCCCACATGCCCGACACACGTCAACGACAGCGTCATCGGCCCCGGCGTGTGCGTCGTGTCCCCCCCCAACAACGAAATCCCGAACTCCGCCTGGTCCGCCGCCAACCCCGCCGCGAACCCGGCGAACCACGCATCCTCCGTCGCCCGAGGCGCCGAGACCGTCATCAGATACGCCAGCGGCACCGCCCCCATCGCCGCCAGGTCGGACAGGTTGACCCGCAGCAGCTTCCGCCCGACCAGATCGGCCGGGTCATCCGGCAGGAAATGCACCCCCGCCACCATCGCATCCGCCGTCAGCACCAGCGTCCGACCCGGCGGCGCATCCAGCAGCGCCGCGTCGTCCAGCAGCCCCAGCCCCCCGGGCCCCGCCAAAGGCCGGAAGTGCCGGGCGATCAGCCCGAACTCCTCCGGCGGGTCATGCATCAGACCGGCTCGAACTCGTGCGGCCGCAAATCCCGCGCCAGACGGTCAAGCATCCCGTTCACCATCCGCGGCTCCTCCCCGGTGAAGAACCCGTGCGCCACGTCCAGATACTCGTTGATCACCACCCGCGACGGCGGCCCGTCCTCCATCGAAAGCTCCGCCCCCCCCGCCCGCAGCAGCGCCCGCAGCACCGGGTCCAGCCGGGCCATCGGCCATTCCGCCGGCAACCCGGCCACGATCAACGCATCCAGCCGGTCCTGCTCGGTGACGGCCGTCCGGACGATCCGCGTGAACAGCGGCACATGCGCATCCGGCACCCGCCCCTCCTCGAACCCGCCGCCCCCCTGATGCTCCGGCCCAGGCATCTCCCCCAGCCGATGCCGCACGAACTGGTCGATCACGGTCTCCGCCGTCTCCCCCCCCTGCTCGCTCTGGAACAACGCCTGCACGGCCGCGACCCGCGACGCCGTCCGAGGCCGCTTCCCATCCGGCCGCCCCTTGCGCTCCCCCGCCATCACGCGGCCCCCAACCGGCGCGCGGCGACGATCTGCAGCAGGCAAGCCGCCGCCGCCTCCGCGCCCTTGTTGTGCCCGTCATCGCCCGACCGAGCCTGCGCCTGCCCGATCTCATGCACCGTCAACAGCCCGCTCCCCAACGCGATCCCATATGTCAGCGCCACGTGCATCAACCCCGCCATGCTCTCCCGGCAAATATGGTCGTAATGATCCGTCTCCCCCCGCACCACACACCCCAACGCGGCAAACCCATCGAACCGCTGCGTACCCCGCAACGCGATCCGGATCGCCTGCGCCAGCTCGAACGCCCCGGCCACATCCAACACCTCGAACGTCGCCCCGGCCTCCCGCAGGATCCGCTCCGCCCCACGCGTCATCCCATCGACGACGTCCCGGTAATACGGCGCCCGCACCACCAGCACATGCGGCGGCGGTCCGGGAACAGTGGGGGCAGCGGGCAAGGGGGCATCGACAGTGCTCATACGATCCTACGCGAACGGGCCGCCATCGATAGTCCGCTCAACCACGATGTCCAGCCCCAACCCACAACCCAAGCCCCTCAGCCTCCCGGTCAGCCGCCTACTCCAAAGGCGCCCCCTCGATCGGCCGCTGGTCCACGATATCCAGCCCATACCCCTCCAGCCCCACCAAAGTCCGCCGGGTATTTGACAACAACACCATATGCTTGATCCCCAGATCCGTCAGGATCTGCGCCCCGATCCCGTAATCCCGCAGGA
>CAXTPG010000179.1:0-5693 GCA_964246015.1 uncultured Acetobacteraceae bacterium | reverse complement strand
TTGGTGTAGGCGCTGCGGGGGCTGGCGAGGAAGGCGACGGCGGCGGCGATCTCGTCGGGGGTGGCGGGGCGGCCGTAGGGCATGTTGACGCACAGGTCCATCCAGCGGTCGGACGCGCCCAGCTCGGTTTCCGCGCGGTGGCGGAGGAGGCGTTCGAGGCGTTCGGTGGCGACGGGGCCGGGGTTGATGGCGACGGCGCGGACGCCGTCCTTATGGGCGGATTTGCCGAGGGCGCGGGTGAAGGCCATGAGGGCGGCGTTGCCGGCGACGCCTGCGATGTATCCGGGGTCGAACATCTCTCCGGCGGCGCCGACGACGTTGACGACGACGCCCCTGGAGGATTTGAGGGCGGGGTAGAGGGCGCGGGTGAGGGAGATGAAACCGAAGACCTTGAGGTCCCAGGCGGCGCGGAGGGTGGCGTCGTCGACGGCCAGGAGGCCGCCCGGGGGGATGGCGCCGGCGTTGTTGACCAGGATGTCGATGGACCCGGCGGCGGTGGCGACGCGCTCGACTTCGGCCTGCCGGGAGAGGTCGGCGGCCAGGGTTTCGATGCGGACCTGGTGGCGGGCGCGGATGGCGTCGGCGGTCGCGTCGAGCTGGGCGGCGGTGCGGGAGACGAGGAGGAGGTCGCAGCCTTCCTGGGCGAGCATTGCGGCGCTGGCGGCGCCGATGCCCTTGGAGCCGCCGGTCACGAGGGCGCGGCGGCCGGTGAGGTTGAGGTCCATGTCAGCGTCTCCGGAACAGCAGGGCGTCGAGGCTGAAGCGGCCGGCGCCGGCGGCGGTGAAGGCGAGGAAGCCGCCGGCCATGGCCAGGTTCTTGTTGAAGTTGATGGTCTGGGCCTGGTTGGTGAAGTCCATGTGGGCGATGACGGCGGTGGCGACGCAGAAGACGGCGAGCACGAGGGCCGTGGGGCGGGTGAGCAGGCCCAGCAGCAGCAGGATGCCGCCGCCGAGCTCGATGCCGACGGCGAGCCAGTAGGCGATGTCGGGCATGGGCAGACCGGTCTTGGCGAAGTAGGCCTTGGTGGCGGCGGCGGCCATCAGCTTGCCGTAGCCGCCCAGGATGAAGATGACGCTGGCGAGGATGCGGCCGACGAGAAGGGCCGGGTCGTGGTTGGTCATGCGGCTCTCCGGAGGGTGGTGGCGAAGGCGCGGCAGGCATCCCCGAAGGCCGCGAAGAGGGCGACGCTATCGGGGTTTGCGGCGTAGTTCCACTCGGGGTGCCATTGGACGCCGAGGGCGAAGGCCTGTCCCTCGACGCGGACGGCCTCGATGGTGCCGTCGGGGGCGGTGGCTTCGACGGCGAGGCCTTGGGCGAGCCGGTCGATGGCCTGGCCGTGGACGGAGTTCACGGTGATGCTGTCATGGCCGAGGACGGCGGCGAGGTTGCCGCAGAGGGCGACGGGGTGGCGGGGGGCGTAGCGGTCGTCGGGCTCGGGGCCTTGGCCGCGGTGGTCTTCGCGGCCGGGCAGGCGGTGGACGCGCTGGTGCAGTGTGCCGCCGAGGGCGACGTTGAGTTCCTGGATGCCGCGGCAGATGGCCAGCACCGGCATGGCCCGGCGCAGGGCTTCGCGGATGAGGGGCAGGGTGGTGGAGTCTCGGGCGGGGTCGTGGGCGTCGGGGGTTTCGTCCTCGGGGGCGGCGTAGTGGGCGGGGTCGACGTTGCTGGGGCTGCCGGGGAGCATGAGGCCGTCGAGGCGGTCGAGGAGGGGCAGGGCGGCGGCGCCGATGGGGGGGATGAGGACGGGGATGGTGCCGGCGCCGCCCAGGACGGCGGCGGCGTAGCGGGCGGGAGTCAGGTGCTCGATGCGGTTGTTGACCATTCGGGCGCAGGCGGGGATGCCGACGAAAATCATGGACGGGCCTCGGGTTTCGGGAGTTTGGGGCGCAGGCGGTCGGCGGTGACGGCGCCGATGCCGCCCAGCAACACCATTGCGGCCATGGGGCGCGCGGTGCCGTCGCTGAGGGCGCCGACGAGGACCCCGGAGCAGGCGGCCATGGTGAATTGGAGGGTGCCCATGAGGGCGGAGGCGCTGCCGGCGTGGGCGGCGTGGCGGGAGAGGGCGCCGACGGCGGTGTTTGGGAGGACGAGGCCCATGCTGCCCATGGCGAACATGACGGGGATGACGATGGCGGGGGCGCCGCCGCGGTCGAGCATGGCGAAGAGCAGCAGGACGGCGGCGGCGGTCGTGTAGACGGTGACGGCGGCGCGGATGAGCCGCTGCGGTCCGAGCTTGCGGGACAGCCAGGGGTTCAGTTGGGTGGAGATGATGAACATGCCGGCGCTGGTGCCGAACAGCACGCCGTATTGCGATGGGGTGAAGCCGAGGCGCTGGATGAAGACGGGGGACGAGCCGCCGATGTAGGCGAACATGCCGAACATGCCGAAGCCGCCGGTCATGGCGTAGCCGAGGAACGAGCCGTCGCGCAGCACGGAGGCGTAGCGGCTGACGATTCCGCCCAGGCTGAGCTTGATGCGGTGCTGGGGCTTGAGTGTGTCGGGCAGGGCCAGGGCGACCAGGATGCAGCAGAGTCCGCCATAGGCTGCCGTGAACCAGAAGATGGCGTGCCAGGACGCGAAGCCCAGCACGGCGCTGCCGAGGGAGGGCGCCAGGATGGGGGCGGCGCCCATGACGAGCATGAGGCGGGACATGAGGCGGGCGGCGGCGTGGCCGTCGGCGAGGTCGCGGACGATGGCGCGGGGGATGACCATGCTGGCGGAGCCTCCAAAGGCCGCGAGGAAGCGGAGGACGGAGAGGGAGGTGATGTCGGTCGCGAGCGCGCAGCCGGCGTTGGCGAGGGTGTAGACGAGGGTTCCGACGATCAGCGGGCCGCGGCGGCCGTAGCGGTCGGCGAGGGTGCCCTGGGTGATCTGCCCGGCGGCGAGGCCGGCGAACCAGGTTGCGAGGGTGATCTGCGCGGTGCCGGGGCGTCCGCCGAGGGCGGCCTCGATGGCGGGGAAGGCGGGCAGGTACATGTCGGTTGAGAGGGGGCCGACGGCGGTGAGGAAGCCGAGGAGGATCGGGAGCCAGAACGGGTACGGCATCGGGACAGTGTGGCACGGTGCTGCGGTGCAGCGAAGCGCCTGCTCGTCATGGCTGTCCAACCGAGGGGGGAAGGCCCGTGACGGCGGTGCGTTTTGCGGGAGCGAGCGCTTGGCGCAGGTGGTCGATCTCTGGTTGTTCGGCGTCCTGGTTCAACAGATCAACCACGGAGAACACCACGAGCACGAAGTTCGTGTGCGGTATCTTCATACCAACGGCACTGGAGTTGACCGCGACGAGGCCGCTACTCGTTCCGGCGTCAAGCACCTTCACCCCCACCCTCTCCCGATGGGAGAGGGAGTTACGACTGCCTGCCGATGGAATCTGGTCCACTTGGCTGATGACTTGACGTCTGCTCCGGCGCTGGCCGTGTACGGGTGGCAGGCCCTCACCCCAGCCCTCTCCCGATGGGAGAGGGAGTTACGACTGCCTGCCGCTGGCTCCGGTGGGGCGGGAGATCAGGTCAGCTTGGCGGCGGCCAGGCCGGCAAGGCGGCCGTAGGCGACGGCGGTGAGGAGGCCGTTGCCGGACAGGTAGCCCTCGACGGTGGCGCCGGAGACGCCGCGGGCTGCGCCGCCGGCGGCGAGGAGGTTGGGGAGGGGGGTGTGGTCGGCGCGGAGCACGCGGGCGTCGTCATCGACCATGAGGCCGCCCTGGGTGTGGAAGAGGGTTCCGGTGACGCGGACGGCGAAGTAGGGGGGGCGGAGCGGGGGGGCGGTGAAGCGACGGCCGAAGGGGTCCGTGGCCTGCGCCGTGGCGAGGGCGGCGCACTGGGCGAGCGTGGCGGCGAGGGCGGCGGGGGGGAGGCCGGTGATGGCGGCCAGGGCAGGGGCGTCGGGGGCGGTGCGGATGGCGCCGGCGGCGTTTGCGGTGCGGTAGTCGTCGAAGGTGAGGCCGAGTTCGTGGAGCCTGGTGTCGTAGACGGTCCAGGCGATGCCGCCCGGCTGCTGGAGGACGCGGACGGCCTGTTCGGAGTAGCCGTCGTGCTCGTTGCTGAAGCGGTTGCCGTCCTGGTTGACCTGGATGCCGCCTTCCATGGGGATCGCCCAGGTGATGAGGATTCCGTGCGGGTGGGCGACGTTGCCGTGGCCCTGGTAGGCGCCGAGGTCGCGGGCTTCGGCCCCCAGGGCCTCGCCCCAGCGGAGGGCGTCGCCCTGGTTGCCGGCGTGGCCGAAGTAGATGGCGTCGGCGATTTCGGGGATGTGGCGGGCGAGAAGGTCGGGGGCGCCGCCGTAGCCGTTGCAGGCGAGGATGAGGGTGGCGGCCTCGATATCCTCGGTCGCGCCGTCGGGGCGTTCGACGCGGACGCCGTGGATGCGGCCGGCTTCGTCGGCGAAGAGGGTCGTGGCGCGGGCCTCGGTCAGGAGGGGGACGGCGGCGGTTTCGGCGGCGGCGAGGAGGCGGGCGATGAGGGCGGCGCCGGTGCGTTCGGGGACGGCGTGCATGCGGTGGCGGGAGTGGCCGGGGTAGAGGAAGCCGTCGAGGACGTGGAAGGGGATGGCGTGGTCCTGGCCGAGCCAGTCGAGCGCGGGGCCGACGGCGCGGGCGACGCGGGCGGCTTCGTCGGGGTCGGCGGTGTTGTGGGATTTGCGGAGGATGTCGGCGGCGAAGAGGGCCGGGTCGTCGTGGATGCCTTGTGCGGCCTGTGCGGCGGTGGCGGCGGCGGGGATGAAACCGGAGGAGAGGGCGGTGGAGCCGCTGGGGGTCCGGTCGCGCTCGATGACGATGACGTCCTGCCCGGCCTGCTGGGCGGAGAGGGCGGCGATGAGGCCGCAGGCGCCGGCACCGAGGACGACGACGGGGGCGCCGGCGGTGGGGCGCATGGCGGAGGGGGGGAGGATCATGGGTTCGTCCTACACCGGTCTGCCGGTTGTCGGGAGAGGGTCGGAGGCATAGGGTGTTTTCCGTAACGGGCGCAGGCCCTTGACGCGAGAACGCCCATGACATCCGCCGGCCGGCAGATCGTGTTCATCAATGCCGCGCACAGCCTGTGCCATTACTGCCTGCTGATCCTGCCGACGGCGGTGCTGGCGATGGCGTATCAGGGGGGGGCGTTCGGGGCGGAGTATGGCCCGATCGTGGCTTTGGCGACGGCGATGTTCGTGCTGTACGGGGTGTTGTCGCTGCCGCAGGGGTGGCTGGCGGCGCGGGTGGGGCGGCGGCTGCTGATGACGGTCTTCTTCCTGGGGACTGGGGGGAGCCTGGTCGCGTGCGGGCTGGTGGGGTCGCCGTGGGGGCTGGGGGTGGCGCTGGCGGCCGTGGGGTCGTTCGCGGCGATCTATCACCCGATCGGGACGGCGATGCTGGTGGATGCGGCGGGGGACAGGCCGGGGCGGTCGATCGGGGTGAATGGGGTGTTCGGCAATTTCGGCGTGGCGCTGGCGCCGGTGGTGACGGCGTTCCTGGTGGGGCATTGGGGGTGGCAGAGCGCGTTCATCGCGCCCGGCGTGGTGTGTGCGGCGATCGGGGTCGCGTGGATGTTCGTGCCGGCGCACGACTACACGCCGCTTGTGGGGTCGCGGCCGTTCCCGGTGATCCCGCGGGCGCTGGTGCGGCGGGCGGTGGTGGTGCTGCTGCTGATCGCGGTGGTTTCGGGGCTGGTGTTCAACGCGTTCACGCTGCTGATCCCGAAGCTGCTGCAGGAGCGGC
>CAXTPG010000178.1:0-5742 GCA_964246015.1 uncultured Acetobacteraceae bacterium | reverse complement strand
CGAAGCTGCCGCCGGCGCGCTGGAACTCGGCGACGTAGCTGTCCATGCGGCCGGCCGTGGTAGGACCGAAGCTGCCGGTCGCCATGCCGGCGGGGGTCTTGGCGGGGCCGGCGTAGTAGACCGGGTGGTCCTTCATGTACTGCGGCAGGCCTTCGCCGCGGTCCAGCCGCTCCTTCAGTTTCGCGTGGGCGATGTCGCGGGCGACGACGATGGTGCCGGTCAGCGACACGCGGGTCTTGACCGGGTGGGCGCTCAGTTGCCGGCGGATCGCCTCCATGGGCTGGTCGAGGTCGATGCGGACGACGTCCCCGCCCAGGATGTCGTCGGTGGCTTCTGGCAGATAGTGGGAGGGGTCGCGTTCCAACTGTTCGAGGAACACGCCCTCCGGGGTGATCTTGGCCAGGATCTGGCGATCCGCGCTGCACGAGACGCCGATGCCCACCGGCAGGCTGGCGCCGTGCCGGGGCAGGCGAATGACACGCACGTCGTGGCAGAAATACTTGCCGCCGAACTGCGCGCCGATGCCGGTGCGCCGGGTCAGCTCCAGCACCTGGCGTTCCATCTCGAGATCCCGGAACGCGTGCCCGGCCTCGCTGCCCGCCGTCGGCAGCGTGTCCAGATACTTGGTGCTCGCGAGCTTCACGGTCTTGAGGCAAAGCTCGGCGGACGTGCCGCCGATGACGATGGCCAGGTGATAGGGCGGGCAGGCGGCGGTGCCCAAGGTCTTGATGCGGGTTTCGAGGTAGGACAGCAGCTTGCCGGGATTCAGGATCGCGCGCGTTTCCTGGAACAGGAAGCTCTTGTTGGCGCTGCCGCCGCCCTTGGCGATGAACATCAGATTCATCTCGTCGGCGTGGTGGTCGCCGGGTGCGGCCGCGATGTCGAACTGGACGGGCAGGTTGTTGCCGGTGTTGACCTCGTCGAACATCGAAAGCGGCGCCATCTGCGAGTAGCGCAGGTTGGTTTCGACATAGGTGCGGTGGACGCCCCAGGACAGCGCCTCCTCCTCGTTGCCGTCCACCTGGACGCGCTGGCCTTTCTTGCCGAAGACCAGCGCCGTGCCGGTGTCCTGACACATCGGCAGCACGCCGCCCGCGCTGATGTTCGCGTTCTTCAGCAGGTCGAGCGCCACGAAGCGGTCGTTGGGCGAGGCCTCGGGATCATCGAGGATCGCGCGGAGCTGGGACAGGTGGGCGGGCCGCAGCAGGTGGCTGACGTCGTGGAAGGCCTGGAACGCCAGTTCGCTGAGGGCGTCCGGGTGGATGCGAAGGATCGTCTGGCCATCGCACTCGGCCGTCCGGACGCCCGCGATCTCCAGCTTGCGCCAGGCGATCGCGGGTTCGGACAACGGGAACATGGGGCTGTAGCGGAACGAGGCCGGGCGGGCCTGCGAGGGCGCGACGGGGGCGTTCATGTCAGTCCTTCTTTTTCCGGAATGCGTCGAGGCTGACGACCTGCGGCGTCTCGGACGGGGGCTCGGGCGGCGGCGGCGGCTCGGCCGGCGGGTCCGCGGCCTCGTCGTTCGCGGCCTCGGAGCCTTGCGGGCGGAAGCGCAGGCCGAACTGCACGTGCGGATCGGCGAAGGCGGTGACGGCGCCGAACGGGACGTGCAGCGTCGTCGGGATGCCGCCGAAGCTCAGGCCCACGCTGAACCAGCCGGCGGGCTCGTCCACCTGCAGCTCCCAGAACTGGTGCTGGAGGACGATCGTCATCTCGTGCGGGTATTGGGCCAGGAGGCGCGCCGGCACGACGACGCCGGGCAGGTCGGTGCGGAAGCTGACATAGAAATGGTGCTCCCCCGGCATGCCGTGCGCGCCCACATGCGCGAGCGCGCGGACGACGACGTGGCGCAACGCCTCCTCGGTCCAGGCGTCGTAGGGCAGCAGGCTGTCCGGGCGGGGCGTGGTGGGGCCGTTCTCGTCATCTTCCATGCCGCGACCCTTACCAGCAGCGGTGGCCACTCGCCAGTCGTCACGCGCCGACGGTCGGGGTAGGCTTGCGCGATCGAATGGGAGATGGCGATGCTGCGGCGGACATTTCTGGCGGCGGGGGCGGTGCTGGCGGCGCCGTCGGTTGGGCGGGCGGCGGACCAGCGCGTGCTGCGCTTCGTGCCGCAGGCGGACCTGGCCGTCATGGACCCGGTGTGGACGACGTCCTACCAGTCCCGCGACCATGCGTTCCTGGTGTTCGACACGCTATACGGCCAGGACGCCGGTTTCGCGACGTCGTTGCAGATGCTGGAGGCGGCGGGGACCGAGCAGGACGGCCTGGTGTGGCGCCTGCGCCTGCGCCCCGGCCTCGTGTTCCATGACGGCACGCCCGTGCTGGCGAAGGACTGCGTCGCCAGCATCCGCCGCTGGGGCGCCCGCGACGGGTTCGGCCAGGCGCTGCTGGCCGCGACCGACGAGCTGTCCGCCGCCGACGACCGCACCATCCTGTTCCGCCTGAAGCGCGCCTTTCCGCTGCTGCCGGACGCGCTGGGCAAGTCCGCCCCCAGTGCGTGCGTGATCATGCCGGAGCGTCTCGCGATCACCGACCCGTTCAAGCAGGTGACGGAGATGGTCGGCAGCGGCCCCTACCGCTACCTGCCGGACGAGCGGGTGCCCGGCGACCGCGTCGTCTATGCCCGATTCGACAAGTATGTTCCGCGCGAGGGCGGCGAGCCGTCCCGCACCGCCGGGCCGAAGCGGGCGTCGTTCGACCGCGTCGAATGGAAGATCATCCAGGACGCCGCCACGGCCGGCGCCGCCCTGCAGCGCGGCGAGATCGACTGGTGGTTCGTCGCCAACACCGACCTGCTGCCGCGGTTGCGCGCCGACCGCAAGCTGACGGTACGGACTCAGGATCCCACGGGCATCATCGGCACGATGCGGTTCAACCAGTTGCAGAAGCCGTTCGACAACCCGGCGCTGCGCCGGGCCATCCTGGGGGCGGTGCAGCAGTCGGACTACATGCAGGCCGTCGCCGGGCCGGACCGCACGCTGTGGGCGGACGGCGTCGGGTATTTCTGCCCGGGCACGCCGTTGGCGAGCGCCGCGGGGATGGAGGCGATCACCGGACCGCGGGACCTGGCCGCCAGCAAGCGGGCCGTCGAGGCGTCGGGCTACAAGGGCGAGCGGGTCATGCTGATGATGCCGACCGACATCGCGAGCGTCGCCGCCCTGGCCGAGGTGACGGCGGATCTGTTCCGCAAGCTGGGCCTGAACCTCGATGGCCAGACGATGGATTGGGGCACCGCGGTGCAGCGCCGCACCAATATGGAGACGCCGGACAAGGGCGGCTGGAGCGTGTTCCAGACGAGCTGGTCCGGCACCGACCACCTGACGCCCGCAAGCAACATCTTCCTCCGGGGGAACGGGCGGGCGGCGGCGCCGGGGTGGCCCGACAGCCCGCGGATCGAGTCGCTGCGGGCCGAGTGGTTCCAGGCCAAGGACCTGGCCGCGCAGAAGGGCCTGGCCGACCAGATCCAGATCCAGGCGTTCCATGATGTGCCCTATGTGCCGCTGGGGCAGCAGTTCCAGCAATCGGCGTTCCGGGCGGAGCTTTCGGGCGTGCTGCCGGGGCTGCCGGTGTTCTGGAACATCACGCGGGGGTAGCGGCGCGCGGCGATGCGCATCGCCGTGCTGGGCTGCGGCCCGGCGGGGATGGCGGCCGCGCTGCTGCTGGCGCGGGATGGGCACGCGGTCACGGTGTTCGAGCGGTTCGCGGCGGCGCGGCCCGTCGGCTCCGGCCTCATGATCCAGCCGACCGGGTATTCCGTGCTGCGGGCGCTGGGCCTGGATGCCGCGGTGCTCGCGGGCGGGGCACGGATCGAGCGGTTGTTCGGGCGGGCGATGCCGTCGGGGCGCACGGTGCTGGACGTGCGCTATGCGGCGCTGGGGGGCGGGCGGTTCGGGATCGGCGTGCATCGGGGCGTGCTGTTCCAGGTGCTGCACGATGCGGTCGTCGCGGCGGGGATCCCGGTGGTGACGGGGCGGGCGGTCGCGGGAGCGGGCGGGGGCGCGGTGCGGTTCTTGGACGGGGAGGCGGCCGGGGGGTTCGACCTGGTCCTGGATGCGCTGGGGACGGGCAGTCCGCTGGCTGGGGGGGTTCCGCTGCCGCTTGCGTATGGCGCATTGTGGGCGAGCCTGGATTGGCCCGGCGCCGGGTTCGATGGGGCGGCGCTGGAGCAACGCTACGTGCGCGCAAGCCGGATGGCGGGCGTGCTGCCGCTGGGGCACGGGCGGGCGGCGTTCTTCTGGTCGCTGCGGGTGGATGCGCTGGAGGGCTGGCGAGCGGCCGGGCTGGGGGCATGGAAGCAGGAGGTGACGGCGCTTTGGCCGGAGACGCTGCCGCTGCTGGACCAGGTGCGGACGGACGCCGACCTGACGTTCGCCCGTTACACGCACCGCACGGTCCGGCCGGTCCGGGGCGACGGCGTGATCCGCATCGGCGACGCCTGGCACGCCGCCAGTCCGCAACTGGGGCAGGGGGCGAACATGGCGCTGCTGGATGCCTACGCACTGGCGTTGGCGCTGCGGCGGGAGCGTGACCCGGCGGCTGCGGTCCGGCTTTCGGTTCGGCTGCGGCGGCGGCATGTCTGGCTCTACCAGGCCATGAGCGCGATGTTCACGCCGGCCTATCAGGGCGATGGGCGGGTGCTGCCCTTCATGCGCGACAGGTTTGTCGGGCCGCTGGCGGGCATGTGGCCGGCGTCGCGGATCACGGCGGCGATGGTTGCGGGGGTGGTGGGGGACCCGCTCGGGCCGCTGGGGTTGGGGTAGGTTTCAGCGCGGGATTGCGGCTTCTATGTCCGTTAGTGGGAAGTCGTCGCCTTTGAAAAGAAGCGCTGTCCGGTGGAGTTTCGCGCCGGCATAGGCGAAGCAATCCCCCATGTTGAGCTGGGCGGGATGGCCCTGCCCTTTGCCGTATCGCGCAGACGCGTCCAGCGCTGCGTCCGTCATCTCGGGCGTTATTGCGACAACCTCGATTGCGGCGATCCGCACCATGTCGCGCAGCTCGGCAAGCGCGTGTTCAACCGTTGTCCTACGTTTGCGGCGGACACCCAGGACGGTTTCAAACATCGCGACTGGCGATGTCACCCTGCGGGTAGAGCTCTCGATCGCATCGGCCAGGACGTCAGCTTCGGGCTCGTCTGTCATGATTGCCACGAGGGCAGAAGCGTCGACGAACATCAGTCGTGGCCGCTGAGTTCGTCATAGAATGCCTTGTCGGCCTCCAGTCCGGTCGCGGGCAGTGCACTCACCCTGTGTTGCAGCGGCCGCAGACGTTTCCGCAGCGGGATGTCGCCGTCCATGCGGCGCAACTCGTTTTCGAGCGCCATTCGCACAGCATCTGTCTTGTTGACCCGCTTGCGCTCGGCAAGCTGTCCGGCTAGCCGGTTGACCTGCTCGTCGCGGATGTTGAGCGGCATGATGCCTCGCACGATGATGCGAGTACACTACTCCAGCGGCGTGTAGGCGCAAGTTTTGAAATGGAAGTGGGGGGCTTCTGTTGCCCGGTGCCCCCCGAACCGCGCGTGTCACTGCTTACGCAGCGATCGCGAGTGCTTCATGATTGTCATTGGCACTTGTAGTGATGACCCGATAACGGCGGAATCATGCCGGGCAAAAGAGTGTTCTTTACCACGCGTGTCGAGCCTGTTTCGCCCCCCTACCCACCCGAGGAAGGGTGGTGGAGGCGCCGGGCACTGCCCCCGGGTCCACAACGCTTATTCCAACCCTCGTTTATCACCATAGTCGG
>CAXTPG010000177.1:0-5846 GCA_964246015.1 uncultured Acetobacteraceae bacterium | reverse complement strand
CCACGCCGATGCTGTCATGGGTGAAGATGTAGATGACCGGCAGCTCCATGATCGCGGCCAGGCGGATGGGCGGCTTCATGTAGTCGCTGAAGATCAGGAAGCCGGAGCCGTAGGCGCGCATGCCCGACAGCGCGATGCCGTTGCAGACGCTGCCCATGGCGTGTTCGCGGATGCCGAAATGCAGGTTGCGGCCGGTGGGCGTCTCGGCCTGGAAGCTGCCGGCCCCGGGGAAGGTCATGTTGGATTTCGTGCTGGGCGCGAGGTCCGCCGCGCCGCCGAACAGCCACGGCACGTGCGGCGCGATGGCGTTCAGCACCTTCTGGCTGCTGTCGCGGGAGGCGATGCCCTTCGCGTCGGCCGGGAAGACGGGGATGTCGGCGTCCCAGCCGTCCGGCAACGCATGCGCGTCCATCAGGTCCAGTTCGGCCGCGAGCGCCGGGTGCGCCCCGCGATAGCGCTCCAGCATGTCCATCCAGGCGTGGCGCAGCCGGCCGCCGCGGCCGCCCATGCGTTGCGTGAAATGCTCCGTCACGCCCGGCGGCACGTAGAAGGTCTTGTCGGGGTCCCAGCCGTAGAACGCCTTGGCCGCCTTGATCTCTTCGTCCCCCAGCGGTTCGCCATGGGCTTCCCGGGTGCCCTGCTTCTTGGGCGCGCCATAACCGATGACGCTGTGGACGATGATCATGGTGGGGCGGTCGGCCACGCCCTCCGCCTCGCGCAGCGCCGCCGTCATGCCCGCGGTGTCGTTCGCGTCGTCCAGGTGGATCACGTGCCAGCCATAGCCCTGGAAGCGGATGCCGACGTCCTCGCTGAACGCCAGGTTGGTCGATCCCTCGATCGTGATGTGGTTGCTGTCGTAGATCCATACGAGGCTCGAGAGCTTCAGGTGGCCGGCCAGGCTCGCGGCCTCGCCGCTCACGCCCTCCATCATGTCGCCGTCGCCGCACAGCGCGTAAACGCGGTAGTCGTACAGCGGGAAGCCGGGCTGGTTGTAGCGGGCGGCGAACCAGCGCTGCGCCATCGCCATCCCCACGGAGTTGGCGACCCCCTGCCCCAGCGGGCCCGTCGTCGTCTCGACGCCCGAGGTGTAGCTGTATTCGGGATGCCCGGGGGTCACGCTGCTCAGCTGGCGGAACTGCTTCAGATCCTCGAGCGTGACCGCCGCCTCGTCCAGCGGTCCGTCCTTGCCCAGCTTCCGCACGCCGGCCAGGTGCAGCAGCGCATACAGCAGCATGGACGCGTGCCCGACCGAGAGGACGAAGCGGTCGCGGTTCGGCCAGGACGGGTCCTGCGGGTCGTAGCGCAGCACGTCCTGCCACAGCGTGTAGGCGACGGGGGCGAGCGCCATGGGCGTGCCGGGGTGGCCGGATTTTGCCTTCTGCACCGCGTCCATCGCGAGCGTCCGGATCGTGTCGATGCATAGCGCGTCGATACCCCCGCGCGCCTGATCCCCATCCGCCATGCCAAGACCCCTCGATCGATCGTGCCGCATTTGCGCCCAAAGCGCGCCGCAAGGAAAGCCGGTCGGGCCTTGCCCCCGGCTTGCTCCCGCAAACGTGCCGTTCATAGCCCAGGCGCGGTGTGTTTGTTCCATGAAAACGATGGATGCGATCGATGCCGGGGGGGTATGATGGCCACAGCTTGCAATCCGGCTACGGAACCACGACCCTCCCCCTCATGAACACGCCGCTACCCACGCGAGATGAGAGCTATCAGGTAAGGGCCGACCTGCTCGCGGCCGCACTCGCCTTCTCCCCAGCACGTTGAGCTTCGCCCCGTATCGGGTCGGCGATTTCGTCTGGTGCGCGGTCCCCGGGCGTGAACAGCCGGTTCGGCCCGGCCCCGCCCATCCCTTGACGGCCCTGGTCGCATACATCAGCACCAGGCCATGGCCGCACGGCGCGAAGCCCACCGGTCAACTCGTCGTCGACAACGAAGCGGCCGCCGCCCTCGGGCAGACCCGGTCCTTCGTCCTCGATCTCCGGCGCATGGCGTTCCCTGCAGCGATCGATCCAGGTCGTGGCAACCCAGCTCCTGCTCGCCCGCCCAACCCGCGTCGAGCGTCCTGGCACGTTGTGGCCTTGAGACTCCCCGCATGACCCTCACCCGCGACATGCTCGCCGGCGGCGCCATGGTCCGCATGATCGCCGAGGCCTCGCCCACCCTCCGCATCCTCACCGACGCGGAGCGTGCCGCCTCCCTCGCCGCCATCCTCGCCTGCCGCCCGCCAAGGCAGGACGGCGTGCGGGACGGTGTCTGGCTGTTCGCCTATGGCTCGCTCATCTGGAACCCGGCGCTCCATATCGTCGAGCGGCGGATCGCCCGCATCAATGGCTGGCACCGCGCCTTCTGCCTGTCGACCATCGCCGGCCGCGGCACGCCGGAGGCCCCGGGCCTCGTGCTGGGCCTGGACCGCGGCGGCGCCTGCACCGGCGCCGCGCTGCGGATCGAGGAAGCGGCGATCGCCACCGAGCTGGACCTGCTCTGGCGGCGGGAGATGCTGTCGGGCAGCTATCAGCCGCGCTGGGTTTCCGTCCGGGGCGGCGACGGGGCGGTGTTCGGCCACGCCATCACCTTCACGATCCGGCGCGACGGACCGTATTACACGCGGCTGGCAAGGGCCGAGTTGGTGCGGCGCCTCGCCACCGCCGCGGGCGCGCTCGGGTCATCGGCCGAATACCTGCACCGGACGCGTGACGGGTTGCGCGCGCTGGGCATCCGGGACCGCGCGCTGGAGGCCCTGGCGCACGAGGTGGAGCGGGTCATGGCAGCAACCCCTCCCGCCGGAACAGCCCGATCAGCACAAGGTTGACGTTGAACTTGAAGTCGTCCGTCGCCCGCACGCGGTCCAGCACGGCCCGGATCGGCCACAGCTCGAACGTCTCGACCTCGCCGTCCCGCGGCTCGGGCGCGAAATCCTCGGGCAGGTCCAGGTCGTAGCAGTGCAGCCGGTCGCGGCGCAGGCCCTCGTCGCGGTCCATGGCATAGTCGATGACGCCGACGGGCCGGGCCAGCGCGACCAGGGCGGCGGCCAGGCCCGCCTCCTCCTCCGCCTCCTTCACCAGGGCTTCCGCGGGCGTCATTCCGGCCGGGACGCCGCCAGCGACCAGGTGGTCCAGCTTGCCGGGGTCCAGCAGCTTGTCGGCCGCACGGCGCGCAACCCAGAGATGCGTTCCGTCCCGGCGTCGGACCAGTCCGTTCAGGTGCACGCCCAGCGCCTGCACGCCCAGCAGCGGCAGCGCGCCGCGGTCCACCCGGCCCAGCACCGGGCCATCGGGCGCCGCGCGCACGTCGAACGCCTCGTCCCGCCAGCGGAACAGGCCTGCATCCGCCAGCGCCCGCGCCGCCGCTTCCAGCAGCCCGGCCCCGATCCGCACCGCCCCGTCCTCGAGCTCCGCCCCATGCCGCAGCAGCGCCTGCGCGATTTCGGCACGGACCCAGCCGACATGCTGCCCGTCCGCCAGCAGCCGTGCCCGGCCGCCCGGCAGATCGGCGTTGTTGCAGGCGGCGACGTGGCGCATCACAGGATCCATGCCGCCCATATGGCCGGCTTTTGCCGGCTTGCCACCAGCCCGGGCTTTGCAGACCGGCCCCCAACCGCCACATAGGCCCCATGCGCCCAGCCGACACCAGCCCGCCCGTGCTCCGATCCTCGCGGAACGGCTTCCAGACCGTCCTCTCCCTCCTGCCCTACATCTGGCCCCGGGGCGAGCGCGACAGCCACCTGCGGGTCGTCGCCGCGGCCGTCCTGCTGGTGCTCGCGAAGATCGCGACCGTCTACATCCCGATCGTCTATGGCCAGGCCGTGGATGCGCTTACGCCACGCGACCACATGCTGGTCGTGCCGCTGAGCCTGATCGGCGCCTACGCCCTGCTCCGCGTCGCCTCGGCCGGGTTCGCCGAGATGCGCGACGCCGTCTTCGCCGCCGTGCAGCAGCGCACGATCCGTAAAGTGGCGCTGCAGACCTTCCAGCACCTGCACAAACTCTCGCTGCGCTTCCACCTCGACCGTCAGACCGGCGGCCTGTCCCGCGCCATCGAACGCGGCACCGGCGGGGTGGAGGCCGTGCTGCGCCTCGCCGTGTTCAACATCCTGCCCACCCTGTTCGAAGTCGTGCTCGTGACCGCGATCCTGTGGACGCTGTTCGACTGGCGCTTCGCCGCGGTGACCTTCATCGCCGTCGTCCTGTATGTCGGCTTCACCTTCGCCTTCACCAACTGGCGCGTCCGCTTCCGCCGCACCATGAACGACATGGACAGCGACGCGCAGACGAAGGCCGTCGACAGCCTGCTGAACTTCGAGACCGTGAAGTATTTCGGCAACGAGGCGCACGAGGCCGCCCGCTTCGACGCCGCCCGCGCCCGCTACGAGCGTGCGGCCGTCAAAAGCCAGGTCACCCTCAACATGCTGAACCTGGGCCAGGCGGTCATCATCGCGGCCGGGCTGGGGCTGGTGATGTTCATGGCCGCCGAGGGCGTGCAGGCCGGCACCATGACCGTCGGCCAGTTCGTGCTGGTGAACACCTACCTGATGCAGCTCTATCAGCCGCTGAACTTCCTGGGCTTCGTCTACCGCGAGATCAAGCAGGGCCTGGTGGACATGGAGCAGATGTTCCAGCTGCTGAACGTCCACCAGGAGATCGCCGACCGGCCCGGCGCCATCAACCTGACCCCGAAGCAGGGGCCGGACGCTGGCACCGTCGCCTTCCGCGACGTGCATTTCGGCTACAACCCGAATCGCGAGATCCTGAAAGGCGTCAGCTTCACCGCCCCGGCCGGCGCCAAGCTTGCCATCGTCGGGCCGACGGGCGCGGGCAAGTCCACCATCAGCCGCCTGCTGTTCCGCTTCTACGACGTGACGGACGGGTCCGTGGAGATCGACGGCATCGACGTCCGCAACATGACGCAGTCGAGCCTGCGCGCCGCCATCGGCGTCGTGCCGCAGGACACCGTGCTGTTCAACGACACCATCGCCTACAACATCGCGTATGGCCGCCCCGGCGCCACGCAGGACCAGATCGAGCACGCGGCCCGGCTCGCGCAGGTGCATGATTTCGTGCTTCGGCTGCCCGAGGGCTACGCCACCCGCGTCGGCGAGCGCGGGCTGAAGCTGTCCGGCGGCGAGAAGCAGCGCGTCGCCATCGCGAGGACGATCCTGAAGGATCCGCGCATTCTGATATTGGACGAGGCGACCAGCGCGCTGGATACCCGCACGGAGCGCGAGATCGAGACGGCGCTGCGGACCGTGAGCGCGGACCGCACGACGCTGGTGATCGCCCACCGCCTGTCGACGGTCGTGGACGCCGACGAGATCCTGGTGCTGCAGGAGGGCCAGGTGGCCGAACGCGGCACCCACGCGGCTCTGCTGGCCCGTGACGGGCTGTATGCCCGCATGTGGGAGCTGCAGGCCGAACAGCAGGCGGTGGAGGCCGACGAGGCCGTCCTCGCCGCCCAATGAGGAGCAACGCCATGACCGACCGCGACCCGCCCCCCGACCTCAGCCACGCCGGCGCCGTCGTCGACAAGGCGATCGAGTACATGCTGGGGCAGAACCTGGCGCCCATCGCCGTCGCCTCCGCCCTGCTGGGCGGCTCGCTGGGCCTGCTGGCCCGCAGCATGGGCGACGAATCGATCGTCGAAGTCCTGCACAGCGCCATCGCCAGCGTCCGCTCCGGCGAGCTGCGGGCGGAGTACGGCGCACCGGACCTGCGCCCGCACGCTTGACGCATGCCCCCCGGGACGGCATAAGCCGCCCCTTCCAAGTCTCCCGTCACGGATCAGGATCACCGTCTATGTCCCGTCGCTGCCAGTTCACCGGCAAGGGCGTGCAGTCTGGCAACAATGTC
>CAXTPG010000176.1:0-6036 GCA_964246015.1 uncultured Acetobacteraceae bacterium | reverse complement strand
ATCCCCACGATCCTGATCTACACCGGCTACGCCTACTGGGTGTTCCGCGGCAAGGTGCGCGCAGGCGCCAGCTATCATTGACCCGGCGCGTGCTGTGGTTCGTGGCCTTATGGGCGGCAGGCGTCATCGTCGTCGGCGCAGTCAGCCTGCTCCTCCGCCTCGTCCTGAAGCAATCCCCGTAGCGCAGGCGTCCCGCCGGCAAGCGCAGGAAACGCGCCAGCCCTACGGCTTGCGCGCCGTGCGAACCTTCCGGGGCATCGCAAGCGGCACCGCCGCCGGGGGATCCGCCACGACGTTCGGCGCCATCACCGGTTCCGCCGCGGCGATCGCCGGCGCATGATGCGCCACCACCGCCTCGGCCCGCGCAATCGCCAACTGCGCCCGCAGACTCTCGATCTCGTGCCGCATCGCGTCCAACTCCACCGGCGCTGCGACCGCGACCTCCGGCGTCGCCTGCGTCCCCTCGCCCGGGCGATGGAACGGGTTGAACATGCTCATCGCCCGTTCGATCATCGCCATGTTCTGCCGCCCGATCTCCTCGACGCTCACCGGGATGAACGGCCCGAAGCTCTGCTGCACCACCTGCCGCATCTGCTGCTGCTGCCGCGCGAAGCTGGCCATCGCCTGCTCCAGGTAGTTCGGCACGACGCCCTGCAGGCTGCCGCCGTAGAAGCCGATCAACTGCCGCAGGAAGTTGGTCGGCAGCAGCGAACTGCCCTTGCCCTCCTCCTCGACGATGATCTGCGTCAGCACGCCCCGGGTGATGTCCTCCCCGGATTTCGCGTCATACACCACGAAGTCCCGCCCGGCCCGGATCATGTCGGCCAGGTTGTCGAGCGTGATGTAGCTGGACGTCTCGGTGTTATAAAGCCGCCGGTTGGCGTATTTCTTCACGACGACAGGCGGTTGCTGCGGCGCGGTCTCGGTCGTCGTGGCGGTCGGCGTATCTGCCATGCTTTCCTCTGGCGCTTCCGGACCATGAGTGTATCACGCAGTTGCAGCATGGGCGACAAGAAGCGTTCGATCGATGACCGAGAAGGACCAAGCCCCCCCCGGCGGCATGGCCGCCCTGCTCAACGACCGCGGCATGGCGGCGCTGCTCGAGGATTGGGTCACGATCTGGCACAGCGAGCTCGCCGCGATGGCCATGGACCGCGAGATGCACGAGGCCGCGCAGCGAATGGTCGACGCATGGGCTGTCCAGGCGCGCGCCATGGCGCAGGCGATGGGTGCCGCCTGTGACGCAGCGGCCAGACATGCCGGCGCCGGGTCGCCGCCGGGGGCCGCGCCCGCTGGCGCTGCACCTGATGGGCGGGACGCCGTCATCGCCCAGCTCCTGGACCGCGTCGCCGAGTTGGAACGCCGCCTCTCCCGCTTCGATCCCCCCTCACCTCGCGCCACCTGACCCGGCGCTGATCCGCGGCATCGCCGCCTACCGCCGCCACCCCTGGCACCGCACCCTCCCCGATCCGCCGGCCGTCTGGACCGAGGGCGCGGCCCGCATCCTCGATTACGGACCGCCCGGCGGCGTCCCGGTCCTCTTCGTCCCCAGCCTCGTGAACCGCGCCTACATCCTCGACCTCATGCCCGGTCAGTCCATGATGCGCTGGATGGCCACCCAGGGCGTTCGCGCCCTTCTGATGGACTGGGGCTGGCCCGCGGAGCCCGAGCGCCGCTTCACCCTGACCGACATCATCGCCGGCCGGCTCGACCGCGCCATCTCCGCCCTGCCCGGCCCCATCGTGCTCGCCGGCTATTGCATGGGTGGCATGCTCGCACTCGCCGCCGCCCTCCGCCGCCCTGACCGGGTCCGCGCGCTCGTCCTCCTCGCCACCCCCTGGGACTTCCATGCCGAGGACGCGGACAGCGCCCGCCGCCTCGCCGCCTCGCTGCCCGCCTGGGAGCCCATCCTGCACGCGACCGGCACCCTTCCGGTCGACGCCCTCCAGACCCTGTTCGCCGCGGTCGACCCGGCCGCCATCGCCACCAAGTTCCGCACCTTCGGCGCCATGGACCAGGCCAGCGACGCCGCCGCCCGGTTCGTCGCGCTCGAGGACTGGCTGAACGACGGCGTCCCCCTCCCCGCCCCCGTGGCGCGCGAGGCCCTGTCCGGCTGGTACGGCGCCAACACCCCCGGCCACGGCGAATGGCGCATCGCCGCCGAGCCCGTCGATCCGCGCCGGCTCGCCATGCCGTGCTTCGTCGCCGTCCCCAGCCGCGACCGCATCGTGCCCCCGGCCAGCGCCCTGGCCCTGGCAGCCATGATCCCCGGCGCCGTGGTGCATCGCCCGGCTTCGGGCCATATCGGCATGGCGGCCGGGCCGCGCGCGCAGGCCGGCCTCTGGGCGCCGCTGCTGGATTGGCTGTCCGCCACCGCCGGGACTACACTGCCGCAACGCCAGGGAGCTCAATAAAATGGAAGACGTCGTCATCGTGTCCGCCGTGCGTACGCCGGTCGGCAGCTTCAACGGGGCCTTCGGCAGCGTCCCCGCCCACGTCCTGGGCACCGCCGCCATCCAGGCCGCCATCGAACGCGCCGGCCTTCAGCCCGGCGACATCGACGAAGTCATCCTCGGTCAGGTCCTCACCGCCGCCCAGGGCCAGAACCCCGCCCGCCAGGCCGCCCGCGCCGCGGGAATCCCGGACGACAAGACCGCCTTCGGCATCAACCAGGTCTGCGGTTCGGGCCTGCGCACCGTCGCCCTCGCCGCCCAGCAGATCCGCACCGGCGAAAGCGAGATCGTCGTCGCCGGCGGGCAGGAGAGCATGAGCCAGTCCGCCCACGCGGCCTACCTCCGCGCCGGACAGAAGATGGGCGACCTCGGCCTCATCGACACCATGATCAAGGACGGCCTGTGGGACGCCTTCCACGGCTACCACATGGGCACAACCGCCGAGAACGTCGCCACCAAGTTCCAGATCACCCGCGAACAGCAGGACGCCTTCGCCGCCCATAGCCAGCAGAAGGCCAGCGCCGCCCAGAAGGCCGGCAAGTTCAAGGACGAGATCACCGCCGTCACCCTCAAGGGCCGCAAGGGCGAGACCGTCGTGTCCGACGACGAATACATCCGCCACGACAGCACGCCCGAGCTGATGGCCAAGCTGCGCCCCGCCTTCAGCAAGGACGGAACCGTCACCGCCGGCAACGCCAGCGGCCTCAACGACGGCGCCGCCGCCTTGATCGTGATGTCCGCGAAGGAAGCCGAGAGGCGCGGCCTGAAGGTCCTGGCCCGCATCGCCAGCTTCGCCACCGCCGGCGTCGATCCGGCCATCATGGGCACCGGCCCCATTCCCGCCGCCCGCAAGGCGCTCGCCCGCGCCGGCTGGACCGCCGGCGACCTCGACCTGATCGAAGCCAATGAGGCCTTCGCCGCCCAGGCCTGCGCCGTCAACAAGGACCTCGGCTGGGACACGGCCCGGGTCAACGTCAACGGCGGCGCCATCGCCATCGGCCACCCCATCGGCGCATCCGGCGCCCGGGTGCTGGTCACCCTGCTGCACGAGATGGGCAAGCGCGACGCCCACAAGGGCCTGGCCACCCTGTGCATCGGCGGCGGCATGGGCGTCGCCATGTGCGTCGAGCGGTAGGCGCAGGGGGCGCTTCGCCGCTGGCCGGGCCTATGGAGGCGTGCCGGATCGCCCGGGAACGGCGTCCGGCCTGCGCTGCAACCCCCGCCGCCCCGCCACCATCACCCGGTTGCGACTGGTCCCTTCTCCCCGGCCCGCACCGGCCGCGGCAGCCGGTTCCCCGTCGGCGACAGCGGGCACACATAGCGCACCGAATACGCGCAGGACGGATTATAGGCGAAGTTGAAGTCCAGCACCGTCCGCCCGTCCGCACCCACGCCCAGATCCGCACTCTTGATGGTATCGAGCAGATAGCGCCCGCCCCCATACGTCTCTCGCCCAGACGTCGCATCCGCGAACGGCAGGAACACACCGCCGCAATATCCCAGCAGCCAATAGACCACGAGCTCGCCGCCCAGCGCCTCCGCCAGGCCGCGCGTGCGCGCGAACGGCCGCAGCCGCAGGTCCCCGTCGGCACCCGCCGGTAGCACCAGCTCCTCACCCTCGAACGCGTCCATTCGCACCAGGAAACGCAGCGCCGGGTCGTAGTCGAAGAACGGCAATCCCGTGAACCCTGCGGTATGCTCCAGCGGCGTCTGCGCATGGTCGCGATACAGTCCGTCCCGCACGCGGCGCCAGAGCACCCAGGCCGCCTTCGGGTCCGGCTCGGCCCGCACCTGCGCATACAGGTCCGCCACCTGACGGCGCCAATCCCACAACGTGTCGAACATCACGCCTGCTTCAGCTCGATCAGGCTGCGCCGGATCGCCCGGCCCCGCTCGATCTTGTCCTCGATATAGGCGCCGTCGCCCCACCGCACCGCACGCGCCATCGCCTGCGCGTCCTCGGTGAACCGCGCCAGCATCTCCAGCAGCGCGTCGCGATTGTTCAGGAAGATGTCGCGCCACATCACCGGATCGCTCGCCGCGATGCGCGTGAAATCCCGGAACCCGGTGGCGGCGAACTTCAGCACTTCCGTCCTCGAATCGTCTTCCAGGTCGTCCGCCGTGCCGCAGATCGTGAAGGCCAGCAGGTGCGGCAGGTGACTCACGATGGCCAGAACCCGGTCGTGGTGCGTCGGTTCCATCGTCTCGATCATGCTGCCGCACCGCCGCCACAGCTCCGCGACCTTCTCGACCGCCGCGGGGTCGCTGCCCGGCAGCGGCGTGATCAACGCCCAACGCCCCTCGAACAGCGTCGTGAACCCCGAATCCGGCCCCGAATACTCCGTCCCCGCCAGCGGATGCGCCGGCACGAAGTGCACGCCCTGCGGCACCAAGGGCGCGACATCCCGGATCACCGACACCTTCGTGCTGCCCACATCCGTCAGCACGCACCCGGGCGCCAGATGCGGCCCGATCGCCGCCGCGATCTCGGCATACGCCCCCACCGGCGCGCACAGCATGACGCCGTCCGCGCCCTCCACCGCCACGGCCGGGTCCAGCTCCACCCGGTCAGCGATCCCCAGCTCCATCACCCGGTCCAGCGTCCGCTGCGTCCGCGCACTCACCACCAGCTCGCCCGCGAGATCCCCCCGCTGCCGCGCGATCCGCGCCACCGAGCTGCCGATCAGCCCCACGCCGATCAGCGCCAACCTCCGGAACAGCGGTTCAGGCATGGGCCGACAGGACCTCGGCCACCAGCCGGCACTCCTCCTCGGTCCCGATCGTGATGCGCAGGCACTCCGGCAACCCGTAGCCGCCCATCTTGCGCACGATGACGCCCCGCGCCTTCAGCGCCAGATCCGCCGCATCCGCCGCCGCCGCCGCCCCGAAATCCGCCAGCACGAAGTTGCCCTCGCTCGGCCACACCTTGATCCCCGCGGCCCGCAGCGCCTGCGTCGTCCAGGCCCGCCATTCGGTGTTGTGCGCCCGCCCCTTCTCCACCCAGCCCGGCTCCGCCAGCGCCGCGATCGCCACCGCCTGCGCGATCAGCCCCACGTTGAACGGCGCCCGCACCCGGTTCATCACATCGATCACGCCGGCCGGCCCATACGCCCACCCGACCCGGGCGCCGCCTAATCCAAAAATCTTGCTGAACGTCCGCGTCATCACCGTGTTGTCGCCGGCATCCACCAGCCGCACGCCCGGGTCGTAATCCGCCCGGTCCACATACTCCGCATACGCCGCATCCAGCACCAGCAGCACATCGGGCGGCAGGCCGGCCCGCAACCGCGCCACCTCCTCCGCCGGCAGCATCGACCCAGTCGGATTGTTCGGGTTCGCCAGGAACACCAGCCGTGTCGCCCCGGACACGCACGCCAGCATCGCATCGACGTCCGCGGTCAGCGCCCGCTCATCGGCCTTGACCACCCGGCACCCCGCAAAGGTGCCCGCGATCTCGTAGATGCTGAACCCGTGCCGGCTCATCACCAGCTCCGTTCCCGGGCCGCCATAGGCCAGGCACAACTGATAGATCAGGTCGTCCGACCCGGACCCGCACACGATCCGCGCCGGGTCCAGCCCGAAC
>CAXTPG010000175.1:0-6131 GCA_964246015.1 uncultured Acetobacteraceae bacterium | reverse complement strand
GTGATCGGGCACAGCACCGCGAACCACCAGGCCCAGCGATGGATGCTCTCCGCCGTGGCGCAGAACCCCATCGTCCAGCGCCAGAACAGCGCACCACGCTCGAACGCCGTGCCGCGATCGACGATCTGCTCCAGCTCCCGCTCACCGCCGAACCGGCTGATCGCCAGAACCGTCGCGCCGTGCATCGCGAACAGCAGCGTGGCCCCGTACAGGAACACGATGCTGAGCATGTGGAACGGGTTGTAGAACAGGTTGCCGTATCGGATGGAGAACGCCGCCGTCCAGTCCAGGTGCGGGAAGATGCCGAACGGCACCGCCTCGGCCCAAGACCCCATCAGCAACGGCCGGATGAAGCCCAGAACCAGATACAGCCAGATGGCCGCCGCGAATGCCCAGGCGACATGCGTGCCCATCCCCAGCGCCCGCGCCCTGGTATAGACCCGGACCCACCACAGCAGGATGGACATGGTCAGGAAGAACCCGGCCATCAGCCACCATCCCCCCTGCGCCAGCGGCGGGATCTTCAGCCCGTACTGCGGCGCCGGCGGCTCCAGCGCCAGCCAGAACAACTGCCGCACGAACTGCACCGGGTCCCAGTTCACCGACGCCCACATGTTGAGCCCGATGATCTCGAACGCGATGAACCCGCAGATCAACGAGGCCATGCCCGTGGCGCCCAGGTAGATGGGCCCCACCTGCGCGTCGCCGAAGATGCCGAACAGGTGGATGAAGAACGGCTTGCCCGTCCGCGTCCAGCTCGTCGTCGTCAGCGGCACTCCGGCGTAGACGGGTCCGCGGACCTGTACCCGGGTGAAGAGGTTTTGATATTCGGCCATGATGGCTCCCCCCTTTCTTTCGTTAGCGCCAGATCGGCAGGTTGAGCCACCAGCCCCACCACTCGGGCCAGCCACGCGTCCAGAACGGACCCGAGATCACGATGCACACCGCACTCCAGAACCCGGCCGACAGCGCCAGGAACAGGCCCAGCCGGTGGATGCCCAGCGTCCCGATCGACCAGCCGATCGTGTCGCGGAAGAACGTGTTCTCATGCTCGGCCGTCTTCACCACCTCGCCCTTCGGCGGGTTCGCCGCCGACAGCACCAGGCCGCCGTGCATCGAAAGCGCCAGCACCGTGGTGAAGAAGAAGCTCACCGCCAGCATGTGCGCCGGGTTGTAGTGGAAGTGCAGGAACTGGTACCCGGTGTTGGACACCCAATCCAGGTGGCTGAGGATGCCGTACGGAAACCCGTGCCCCCAGGCGCCCATCAGCACCGGCCGGATCACCACCAGCGTGATGTAGGCGAACACCGCCATCCCGTAGGCGAACGGCACATGGTATCCCATGCCCAGCTTCCGGCTGATCTCCGCCTGCCGCAGCGCCCAGGACACGAAGGCCCCGATCGCGCAGATCGTGATCACCTGCCACAGCCCGCCTTCCCGCAGCGGCGCGAAGCCCAGCCCGTAGCTCAAATCCGGGGGCGCGATGCTGATCCGCCAGATGTTCCACGTGGGCCCGATGGCCGCTCCGTAGACGATCAGCAGGGTTCCCAGCAACGAGAAGAAGATCGTCGTGACGCCGAACAGCCCCACGTAGAACGGCCCTACCCAGAAATCGAACAGGTCGCCGCCCAGCAGGGTCCCGCCCCGCACGCGGTATTTCGGCTCGAAGGTCAACATCGACATCGTCAGTCCTCCCCATCCCGTCCCAACCGGTCCCGGGCATCAGCCCGGGACCGGTCCAGACGTTCCGCTTCCTGGCCGCTACTTCGCCGCCGGAAGTGGCGACACCTGCGCCGGCATGGAACGGGCAGCGCCCTCCAGCCAGTTGAAGCGGCTGGTGCTGAGCAGGATGAAGTGGATCAGCAGGGCCAGCACGAACAGGAACACGGAGAGTGCGACAAGCACCCGACGCGGATCAAAAAGCAGCCAAATACGCCACATGGTTCTGTCCTCCCTATGCGAGCATCGACTTGGCGACGGCGAGGCCGTCCATCAGCTCGGTGTAGCCGTTCGGCCCCGGCAGCCACGGCCGCCACTGCCAAACCAGCACGTGCGCGATGATCGCGATCACCGTGAACACGATGAAGCTCGTCACGAAGATGCTGTGGAACTCGCGTGCCTCGGAGTCGGTCAGGCCCGAGGTGGACCCTGTTCGAAGGTTGACGTCAGACATTGTCGGGGTACCTCCACGTACCTTTGGGCCTGCCAGCTTTGTCACCAGCAGGTTTCTTCACCGCACCGCCCCGCGGCTGGGGTCCTGCCACGGCTTGCGCCGTGGTCTCGCACCGTCCGGCACCGCCGGTCGGGCAATCATGGGGGCGGCGCGTCACGCGGCCCTCCCCGTCAACTCGGTGCCCGTCAGGGCGGCGTGGGAGCGCATGACCTGCACCCGCGTCACCCGGTCCTGCCGGGCCGCCCGCGCGTCCTGCTCCACACGGTCCCGCATCCGCTTCGCGGCCGAAATGCGCACCAGGAACGGCTCGCTCTCCACATACTGGTCCAGCAGCGCCAGCGCGTCGTCGTCCCACGGAACCGCGTTCCACTCCGCCGCACGCACCGGCGTCGGATCCACCCGGTCCATGTCCGTGCTCAGCGGCAGGATGTGGAACAGTGCGTCGAACAGCGCGTTGCAGTATTCCTGCACCAGGTAGCAGGCCCCGGCGTAGCCCATGAACGGCGTGCCCGTGTGCCGCCGGATGATCGCCCCCGGGAACGACGCCTGCACGAACATGCACCGCGACCCAAGCTCCGCCGCATACAGCCGCTCGTTGTACGAACCATACAGCACCAGCGGCGGCGTCGCCTTCAGCGCCGCCTTCACGGCCTGGTTGTCCGGCTTCACCCCGGGCGCCCGCGCGAAGTGGAACGTGCAGGGAATGCCCAGTTCGCCCTCCAGGAACCCAACCAGGCCCCGCTCATACGTGCCCGTCGCCACCACCGCGAAGCTCGCGCTCGCGAAGAAGTCCTGCGTCACGCTGCGCCACAGGTCCCAGATCGGCTTGATCGTCGTGTGCTTCTCGCGCTCGATGAACGGCTCGGGGTCCACCCCCGTCAGCTCGCCGAGTTTCCGCAGGAAGTTCGTCGTCGCGAAGATCCCGATCGGCGCCTGCAGGTACGGCCGCTCCAGCTCCTCGCACAGCCCGCGCCCGAACTCCCGATACATGCAGATGTTCACGTCCGCATCCGGCAACCGCGAAATCTCGTCGAGGTGCGACCCCAGCGGGAAGGTCAGGTTGATCTCGCACCCGATCCCCTCGACCAGGCGCCGTATCTCGGCCAGATCCGACGGCATGTTGAACGTGCCGTAGATGGGACCGATGATGTTGACCCGCGGCTTCACACCCTCCGCCCGGGCCGGCCGCGGCCTGATCTTCGTCCGCTTGGCGCCGAACTCGCTCCACAGCCAGTAGATCGCACGGTCCGCCGCCTGCCACTGGTCCTCGTCGATCGTCCGGGGAACGAACCGCAGCAGGTTGCTGCCCTCCGGCGTCACGCCGCCGCCGATCATCTCGGCGATGCTCCCCGTCACCACCACGCTCGGCAGCTCCTGGTCGCCCACCGCGGCGGCCCGGCGCAACGCGCCCTCGGTGCCGTTCATCGAAAGGCTGTCCTCGTTCAACCCCGTCACCACCACCGGAAGCTCGTGCGGCGGCAACCCGTCCGTGTAGTGCATCACCGCCGTCACCGGCAGGTTCTCGCACCCGACCGGCCCGTCGATCACCACCCGCAGGCCCCGGATCGCCGTGAACGCGTAGACCGCGCCCCAGTACCCGCCTGCCCGGTCATGATCCAGAACGAGCATCTACGTGCCCACCGCTTCAACGGACTTCTTCTGCGCCGCCAACTGCTTGCGCATCCGCTCGCGTGAGCCCTTCGGTTCCACCGGCTTCTGCGTCCAGCCATACCCCGCCGACGTCCCGGTCCCGACACCCTCGAAGAAACCGACCATCCGCTGGAACCGCTCGGCCCCCCGCGTCTGCGCCGCCACGATCGCCGCCAGCGACCCGGCCCCCGCCACGCCGAACAACGGCCGCGCGGACACCATGTTCGTGTAGTACAGCGCCGGGATCCCCAGCTCCTTCGCCTTCTGCACCAGGGGAGTCGTCCCCAGCGCCAGGTCCGGCCGGACATCCAGCATCGCCGCCATGTCCTGCTCCAGCGACGCCCGGTACTGCACGTGGGCGCCATGCGCCTCCAGCCACTGCCGGTCCGCCTCGCTCCACTCCGTCCGCGGGCACGCCGTGCCCACATACGGCACCTCCGCCCCGGCCTCGATCAGCAGCCGCGCGACCAGCAGTTCCGAGCCCTCGTAGCCCGAGACCGTGATCCGCGCCTTGATCGGCGCCGCCTCCAGCGCCGCCCGGATCGCCGGCAACGCCTTCGCCTTCGCCGCATCCGCACTCACGCCCGTCGCCGCGGCGATCGCGTCCAACCAGGCCGCGGTCCCGTCGACGCCCACCGGCCCCGACCCGACCACGGGCCGCCCCGCCGCCCGGAACTCGCGCACCGTCGCCGTGTAGAACGGGTGCACCGCCGCAGCCACCGCGCAATCCAGCGCCGCATACTGGTCCCGCCACTCCCGCGATGGCAGCGGCGGCGCCACGCCCAGCCCCATCGGCGCCAGCAACCCGCTGATCCCCGGCGGATCGCCCGGGAACAACTCCCCGATCATGGCAACCGTGGGCAGCGTCGAAGCCGTCCGCGGCCGGGCTACCGGCCCATGCTCCGCCTCGGTGCGCGCAAACTTGAGCATCGCGCCCGCCAGCACGTCCTTGGCTTCCGCATGCGTCGGCACGCCGAACCCCGGCACGTCGATCCCGATCACCCGTACCCCGTCGATCTGCCGCGGCAACCGGTCCAGCGGCACGCCCGACGCCGTCGGCACGCACAGGTTGATCACGACGACCGCGTCGTAGTCCTCGGGCTTCGCCAGCTCGTGCACCGCGTCCCGGATATCCTCGTACAACTGCCCGCGCACCAGGCTCTCGCTGTTGAACGGCACGTAGCCCACCGTCCGCCGCGCCCCGTAGAAATGCGCCGTGAACGTCAGCCCGTACACGCAACAGGCAGACCCGCTCAGGATCGTCGCCGTCCGCCGCATCCGCAGCCCCACGCGCAGCGCGCCGAACGCCGGGCACATCGATTGCGGCTGATCGTGCGGACCTTTCGGATAATCCGCCGCCAGACGGTCCATCACGTCCGACTTGCCCGCCGCCCGCGCCGCCGACATCAGCGTCTCGCGGCCGCCGTGGCACCCGGATCCCGTGGCAGGAGGGATGGAGCCGTCCACCGTCACGCGCCCTCGTAGATCACTTCGAGCGACGGCTTGTTCAGCACCGTCGCCGCGCACATGTCGGCCTCTGTCGCCGGCTGCAGCACGACGTTGCGGCCCACCGCCTCGCCCTTGAACAACCCCAGCAGCGCGTCGTGCGTCAGCGGGGTCGGCCGCACCGGCGGCGCCGAGGCCACCTGCTCGGCCAGCAGCTCGAACATCGGGGCCCATTCGCTGCCCGGCCGCCCGATGATCTCGTAATTCGCGCTCTTCTTGCGGATGTCGTCGTTCGCCGGGATCGCCGAAAGCACCGGGATCCCCGCCGCCGCCGCAAAGGCATGCGCCTCCCCGGTCCCGTCATCCTTGTTGATGACCATGCCCGCCACGCCGACGTTCCCGCCCATCTTGCGGAAATAGTCGACCGCCGAGCACACGTTGTTCGCGACATACAGCGACTGCAGGTCGTTCGAGCCGACCACGATCACCTTCTGGCACATGTCCCGCGCGATCGGCAGGCCGAAGCCCCCGCACACCACGTCGCCCAGGAAATCCAGCAGCACGTAGTCGAAGCCCCACTCGTGGAACCCCAGCTTCTCCAGCAGCTCGAACCCGTGGATGATCCCGCGCCCGCCGCAGCCGCGCCCGACTTCGGGGCCGCCCAGCTCCATCGCGAACACGCCGTCCCGGATGAAGCACACGTCGCCGATCGAGACCTTCTCGCCCGCCGCCTTCTTCCGGCTCGACGTCTCGATGATCGTCGGGCAGCTCCGCCCCCCGAACAGCAGCGACGTCGTGTCGCTCTTGGGGTCGCACCCGATCAGCAGCACCCGCTTGCCCTGCTGCGCCATCATGTAGCTGA
>CAXTPG010000174.1:0-6226 GCA_964246015.1 uncultured Acetobacteraceae bacterium | reverse complement strand
CGACCTTCGCCAGCTCCAGGATGAAGTCGACGACCTTGTCCTCGTAGATGGGGCCCCGCAGCCCGTCGGCCGCCTGCGGGTTCTTGCGGAAGAACTCCATCACCTGGCCCTCCTGCCCCGGATACCGCGCCGCCTCCGCCCGCATCGCCTGCGTCAGCTCGTCCGGCTGCACCTGGATGCCGTTGCTGCGCCCGATCTCGCTCAGCAGCAGACCCAGCCGGACCCGGCGCTCCGCGATGGCGCGGTAGTCGGACTTCAACGTCTCCTCGTCCTTGCCCTTGTCCTCGTCGTCGGCCTTCCCCGCCTTCAGGTCGGCCTCGACGCGCTGCCAGATCTGCGTGAACTCCGCCTCGACCATGCTCGGCGGCACGTCGAACGACGCCGTCTTCGTCAGCGCGTCCAGCAGATCCCGCTTGATGCGCATGCGGCTCACCTGGTCGTACTCGCGCTGCCCCTGCTGTTTCACAGCCTCCTGCAGCTTCTCCAGGCTCTCGAACCCGATCGACGTCGCGAGCGCGTCGTCGAGGGCTGCGGGCTTCGGCTGCTCCAGCGCCTTCGCCACCAGGTCGAACGTCGCGGGCTTACCCGCCAGTTCCTTCGCGTGGTACTCGACGGGGAAGGTGACGTCGATCACGCGGCTCTCGCCGGGCTTCATGCCCTCCATGCCCTCCCAGAACCCGGGGATGAAGCCGCCGCCGCCCAGCTTCACGGCCATGTCGGTGCCGGTGCCGCCCGCGAACGGCACGCCATTCACCTTGCCGATGAAATCGACGGTCAGCGTGTCCCCCGCCTGCGCGCCCCGGTCCTCGGTGACCGGCTCCTTCGCCTCGTTGCGGCCGGCGATGTCCGCGAGCGTCCGCTGGATGTCGTCCTCGCTCGGCTCGGCGCGGTAGCGGACCAGGGTGATGGCGGAGAATTCGGGCATCGGGATCTCGGGCAGCAGCTCGACCTCGACGGTGAACTGCAGGTCCTTCTTGTCCTCGATCTGGGTGACGTCGACCTTCGGCTGGCCCACGGCGCGCAGGCCCCGATCCTCCAGCACCTGCTGGGTGGCGGTGTTGACGCTCTCCTCCAGCACCTCGGCCATGACAGCCGTGCCGTAGCGCTGCCGCACGATGGTCGCGGGCACCTTGCCCGGGCGGAAGCCGGGCAGCCGCACGTTCTTCGTGATCTCACCCAGCTTCGCCGTCCGCTTCTCCTCGATGTCCGCGGCGGGCACGGTGATGGCGAATCCGCGCCGGAGGCCTTCGGAGAGCGTTTCGGTGACCTGCATCGTCTGTTCCTGTTTCCAACCGGTGGTGCGGACGGAGGGACTTGAACCCCCACGGCTTGCGCCACCAGAACCTAAATCTGGCGTGTCTGCCAATTTCACCACGCCCGCGAGCGTACGTTCGGCGGCGGCGTGTAGCGCATGGGGGGTGGTGCGGCAAGAAGCGCGGGCACTGTCGCAGGGCGATCGCTCGAACGGCGTCACAGGGAAAGATTCGCCACAGAGGCGCCGAGGGCACTGAGAAAGGGTCCTCGACTACCCTGAAACACGCTTCCTCTGTGGCTTTCTCCGTGATCTCTGTGCCTCCGTGGTTCGCCTTTCGACGAGACGCGCGCTTGTTTGTCCTTTAGGCGGTCCCCCTGGGCGCGGCGGCTGCAGGCCGCGCCCCCCGCCCGGCGCCGACACTATCGCGACGCGTGGGATCGCACATCCGCCCTCGTATTGCCGTCATGAGCAGTCCATCTTCACACCATGACCGGCTTTACCCCCATGATTGACGAACCCATCACGGACGAGACGCTCCTCGCCCGCGCCGCCCACGGCGACCGCATGGCGTTCGACGCGCTCGCGGGCCGCTTCCTGCTGCGCCTCCGCCGCGCCGCCATGCGCGTCCTGGACGACCCGGCCGCCGCCGAGGACGTCGCCCAGGACACGCTGCTCCGCGCCTGGACCCGCGCCGCCTCCTACCGGCCCGACCAGGCCAGCGTCTCCACCTGGCTTCACCGCATCGCCGTCAACGCCGCCATCGACCGCGTCCGCGCCATCCGCCCCAGCACCGTCTTGTCCGACGAGCTGACCGACGGCGCCGAGAACGCCGAACTCGCCCTCGCCGGCCGCCAGCGCAACCAGCTTCTGGCCCAGGCCATCGCCAGCCTCCCCGAACGCCAACGCACCGCCATAACCCTCACCTATGCCGAGGGCTGGTCCGGCCAGCGCGCCGCCCAGGCGCTCAGCGTCTCCGCCCGCGCGCTGGAGGGCCTGCTCCACCGTAGCCGCAAGGCCCTGCGCGCCTACATGACCGAGCGCGGCGCATGATCTGGCTCTCCGCCCGCCGGCTCGATTGGGCGCTGAAGACCCGCGGCCCCGTGCTGCAGGACTGGCCGGAGCACGAGCGCGCCGCCGCCCTCTCCCTGCTCCGCCGCAGCCGCACCGCCCGCCACCTCCTGGCCGACGCCCTGGCGCGGGAGGACGCGCCAGCGCCCGAGCCGGTGGCCCTGTGCCGCATGCAGGCCGTGGTGCGCCATGCCCTCGCCCCCTCCCCGCCCGTGCTGCGCGGAATGCGTTGGGGCGCCCTGGCGGCCTGCGCCGCGGCCGGGTTGTATATCGGGCTGGCGCCGATGGATGGGGACACCGCGCAGGACATCGTGCCCACGCTCCAGGCGACCTACCCGGCGACGGTACTGGCCGCACTCGATCAGTGACGTGAAGACCCAACCGTGATGGTCCGCCTTCTCGAACCCTGGCGCACGCGGGTCCTGTGGCTGTCGCTCGGCCTCAACCTGTTCGCGGTCGCGGCCCTCGCGGCCCCGGTGTTCCTGCACCGCCGCCCGCCGCCCGGGCCCCCCGCCTTCGAAACGATCGTCGACCGCATGGCCCGGCGCCTGCCCCCGCCCGACGCCGCCCGCTTCCGCACGGCAATGGCGCAGGAGCAGCCCTGGTACGACAGCGGCCGCCGCCGCATGGACGAGGCCCGCGACCAGGCCGCCGCCATCGCCCTGCGCGAACCCTTCGATGGCCCAGCGCTCCGCGCCGCCCTGCTCACCATGCAGGACCGCATGCGCGAATCGGCCGGCCGTTTCGACGACAGCCTGGTCGCGGCCCTCGGGGCGCTGACGCCCGAGGCGCGGGCGAAGCTCGTCGAAAGCTTCCGCCGGGGCCGCCCGTGACCCGCCGCGGCGTGCTGCTCGGCGCGGCGGCCCTGGGCGGAGCCAGCCTGGGCGGCTGCACCCTGGGGCCGCGCTACGAACGTCCCGGGCTGGACATCCCGGAGGCGTTCCGCGCCACCGCCGACACGGCCGCATCCGCCTGGCCCGCACCGGGCTGGTGGCGCAACTTCCGCTCGGCCGAACTGGACGCGCTGATCGAGCGCGCCCGCGCCGCCAATCAGGACCTCGCCGCCGCCGCGGCCCGCGTCGTGCAGGCCGACGCCAACGTCCGCGTCAACGGCGCCCCGCTGCTGCCCACGCTGAACGGCACCGCGAACTTCGACTATCAGCGCAGCGGCATCACCAGCAGCCGCCAATCCGCCGGGCTGCCCGGCACCGTCTCGACCAGCGGCGGCAACCGCTACTTCGACACCCGCCGCTACAGCGTCGGCCTGGCCGCCAGCTACGACCTGGACTTCTGGGGCCGCAACCGCGCGACCTACGAGAACGCGCAGGCGGCGGCCCTGGCGACGCGCTTCGACCAGGAGACGGTGGCCCTCACCGTCGTGACCGCGGTCGCGAGCACGTATTTCCAGGTGCTCGCCGGGCAGGACCGCCTGCGGGTCGCGCAGCGGAACCTGCGGGACGCCGAGCGGATCCTGGGCGCCTACCGCGCGCGGCTCTCGGTCGGCACCGCCAACGCGCTGGACGTCTCCCAGCAGGAGGCGCTGGTGGCCGGGCAGCGCGCGGCCATCCCCAACTACAACAACACGATCGAGCAGCAGAAGATCGCGCTCGGCATCCTCACCGGCACTCCGCCGGAGCGGCTTTCGGTTCAGGGCGGCTCGCTCGACTCGATGCCGCTGCCCATGGTCGCGCCCGGGCTGCCCAGCGAGCTGCTGCAACGCCGCCCCGACATCGCGAACGCGGAGGCGAGTCTGGTCGCCGCCAACGCCAGCATCCGCGCCGCCCGGGCCGCCTTCTTTCCGGACATCACCCTGACGGCGCAGGGCGGGCTGACCAGCGCGGCGCTGAGCATGCTGACGGGACCCGGCACGCTGGTCGCGCAACTGGCGGCCGGGCTGACGCAGCCCATCTTCGACAACGGCCTGCGCCGCGGCCAGCTGGACCAGGCGAAGGGCCGCTATGCCGAGCTGGTGGCCGACTACACCCGCGCGATCCTGCAAAGCTTCACCGACGTCGAACAATCCCTGACCGCCCTGCGCTTCGCCGGCGAGCAGGAGGCGCTGGAGCGCGAGGCGATCCGCGTCGCGCAGCGATCCGCCGATATCGCGAACGCGCAGCTCCAGGCGGGAACCATCGACATCATCACGTCGCTGAACACGCAGCAGACGTTGTACAACAACCTGGATCTGCTGACGCAGATTCGCCTGTCCCGGTTCCAGGCGCTGGTGAACGTGTACAAGGCCCTGGGTGGCGGCTGGCAGCAGGAAGGCGCGGCATGAAACGGGTTCTGATCGCCTTTGTGCTGCTGTGCGCGGCCGGCGCCGCCGGGCTGTGGTGGACGGGCTATACCGTGTCGTTCGAGGGCGGGCTGTCGTTGAAGCCGCCGCCCGAGCAGCAGGCGGCGAACGCGGGCAACCGCCCCGCCGGCGGCCGGCGGCGCGGACAGCAGAACCCGGACACGCCCATCCCCGTGCTGGCAGCGAAGGCCGAGACCCGGGACGTGCCCATCTACCTCGACGCGCTGGGCACCGTGCAGGCGTTCAACCTGGTCCAGGTGCGCGCGATGATCGACGGCCCGCTCATGGAGGTGCGCTTCCGCGAGGGGCAGGACGTGAAGCAGGGCGACGTCCTGGCCGTCATCGACCCGCGCCCCTACCAGGCGAGCCTCGACCAGGCGACGGCCAAGAAGCAGCAGGACGAGGCGACGCTCGCCAACGCCAGGCTGGACTCGGCCCGATACGCAAAGCTCGCGGCGACGGCGTTCAGCAGCGCGCAGCAGGCCGACACGGCGCGCTCGCAGGTCGCCCAGCTCGAGGCGCAGGTCCGCGGCGACCAGGCGCAGATCGACACGGCGAAGACGCAGCTCAGCTACACCACCATCATGGCGCCGTTCGACGGGCGGATCGGCATCCGCCAGGTCGATGTCGGCAACATCGTCCGCCCCGGGGACGCGAACCCGGTCACGGTGCTGACCCAGTTGAAGCCCATCTCCGTCGTGTTCACGCTGCCGCAGCAATCCCTGTCGGCCGTCAGCGCCGCGATGGCCGACGGCGCGCCGGAGGTGCTGGCGATGCAGGGCGGCCCGGCCAGCCGCCCGATGGACCGCGGCATGCTCGCCGTGCTGGACAACCAGGTCGACGGCGCGACCGGCACCATCAAGCTGAAGGCCACCTTCCCGAACGAGAGCCTCAAGCTCTGGCCCGGCGGGTTCGTCAACGTCCGCATGCTGATCGAAACCCAGCGCGGCGTCGTCACCGTGCCCACCGCCGCCGTGCAGCGCGGCCCCCGCGGCACCTACGTCTTCGTCATCAACGCCGACAGCACGGTGAAGCGCACGCCGGTGACGCTGGGGCACGAGGACGAACGGGCCAGCATCGTGACGGCCGGGCTCAAGAACGGCGACCAGGTCGTCGTCGACGGCGCCCAACGCCTGAACGACACGTCGAAGGTTGCGATCGCCGGCCCGGACGGCAACGCCCCGGACGCCATCCCCCGCGAACGCGGCGCCCCCGGCACCGCCCAGCGCCGCGGCCGGACCGCGTCGTGACGCGGTGAACATCTCCGCCCCCTTCATCGCCCGCCCAATCGCCACGTGGCTGCTCGCCATCGCCGTGCTGCTGTCCGGCATCCTCGGCTACCGCGCCCTGCCCGTCTCCGCGCTGCCGACCGTCGACTTCCCCACCATCCAGGTCACAACCCAGCTGCCCGGCGCCGGCCCCGAAACCGTCGCCACCCTCATCACCGCATCGCTGGAACGCCAGTTCGGCCAGATCACCGGCCTGTCCAGCATGACCAGCACCAGCAGCGAGGGCACCAGCCAGATCACGCTGCAGTTCAACCTCAGCCGCAAGATGGACAGCGCCGCGCAGGACGTGCAGGCCGCCATCAACGCCAGCGCCGGCAC
>CAXTPG010000173.1:0-6380 GCA_964246015.1 uncultured Acetobacteraceae bacterium | reverse complement strand
GCGACACCGCCGCCATGATCTGCCCGCTCTGGCAATACCCGCACTGCGGCACCTGGTGCGTCACCCACGCCGCCTGCACCGGATGCGTCCCGTCCGGGGACAACCCCTCGATCGTCACCACCTTGCCCGAAACCGTCCCGACCTGAAGCTGGCACGACCGCATCACCGCCCCGTCGACATGCACCGAGCACGCGCCGCACTGCGCCACCCCGCACCCGTACTTCGTCCCCGTCATGCCGAGCTGCTCCCGCAGCACCCACAACAGCGGAGTCTCCGGATCGACCTCGATCTCATGCACGCGGCCGTTCACATCCAGCTTGACCATGGACCGTTCCCTCGAATTCGTCTGGCGCAGACGTTGGCGCAACGCCCCCCCTTCATGCAATCTGTTTCCTGACACCCACCCCCGAACCACCCGCCGGAGCCCCTCGCCATGCCCGCCCTATCCGGCAAAGCCCGCCTCGCCGGGGTCATCGGCTGGCCTGTCTCCCACTCCCGCTCCCCACGCCTCCACGGCCACTGGCTCGCCCGCCACGGCATCGACGGCGCCTACCTCCCCCTCCCCGTCCACCCCGACGACCTCGCCACCGCCATCCACGGCCTCCGCGCGGCCGGGTTCGCCGGCCTCAACGTCACCCTCCCCCACAAGCAGGCCGTCATGGCCCTCTGCGACCGCCTCGACCCCTCCGCCACCCGCGCCGGCGCCGTCAATACGCTCGTCTTCACCCCCACAGGTATCGAGGGCCGCAACACGGACGGCCAAGGCTTCGTCGCAAACCTCCGCGCCCACGGCATCGACCCGGCCGCCGGCCCCGCCCTCCTCCTCGGCGCCGGCGGCGCCGCCCGCGCCATTGCCGCCGCCCTCCTCGACCACGGCGCCGACGTCACCATCACCAACCGGACCCAAGCCCGCGCCGAAGCCCTCGCCCAAGCCCTGCCCGGCGTGAAGATCCTCCCCTGGGACAACCGCGCCCAGGCGCTCGGCGCCCATGCCCTCCTGGTCAACACCACCCTCCTCGGCATGACCGGGCAACCCGCCCTGCACCTCCCGTTGGACGCCGCCCCCCCCAGCCTGGCCGTCGCCGACATCGTCTACGCCCCCCTCGAAACCCCCCTCCTGACCCAAGCGAAATCCAGGAACCTCCGCACCGTCGGCGGAATAGGCATGCTCCTCCACCAGGCCGCCCCCGGTTTCGCCTCCTGGTTCGGCCCCACCCCCGAGGTCGATCAGGCCCTCCAGGACGCGGTCCTCGGCCCACCTCCTCCCGAACCATGAAGATCGTCGGCCTCACCGGAGGCATCGGCATGGGCAAGTCCACCGCCGCCGCCGCCTTCCGCCGCGCCAGGCTCCCCGTCTTCGACGCCGACGCCGAGGTCCACCGCCTCCAATCCAGGGGCGGCCGGGCCGTCCCCCTGATCGCCGCCGCCTTCCCCGGAACCGTCCGGGACGGAGCCATTGACCGCCCCCGCCTCCGATCCATCGCCATCCAGGACCCGGCCGCCATGACCACCCTGGAACGCATCCTCCACCCCCTGGTCCGCCAGGCCGAACGCCGCTTCCTGGCCCAGGCCCACCGCCACCGTGCGCGAGCCGCCGTGCTCGACATCCCCCTCCTGCTGGAAACCAGGGGAGACGCCCGAGTCGACCTCGTCGTCGTCGTATCCGCCCCGCCCGCAACCCAACGCGCCCGCGTCCGCTCCCGCCGCCGCATGACCGAAGCCCAGATCACCGCCATCATCGCCCGCCAGATGCCCGACCGGGACAAACGCCGCCGCGCCGACGTGGTCGTCCAGACCGGCCTGTCCCGCTTCCACGCCCTGCGGACCGTGAAACGCCTGGTGCGCCGCCTGTAGGGCCGACGTCGCCCCGGCACCATCGGCCAAGCCCGCCACAAGGGGGCTGCGCTCGATCCGACCCCTGTTTGTCTAGCCACACCGGCTCCGCTTGCCTACGGTCCACTGCATGTCCCGCTCCCCCTCTGTCGATCTGGCCCCGCTCATCAAGCTCTTGCAGGCGGGCGTCTCACCCGAACGCGCCGCCACCGAACTCTCCCGCGTCCTGGCGATCTGGACGGCCGAACTGAAGGACGACGACGAACAGCTCCAGGAGCGGCTATCCGGCCTGGCCGAGCAGATGACGACGGGGATCGAGGAGATGCACGAGGGCATCGCGGCAGCGAGCGACAAAGGAAAACCCACCCTGCGGCGAATATTGGCGACTCATGAGGCGGTGCTGGCCGCGTTGCAAAAGGCGCAGGGCGCCGGGTAGGCACCTCGCCGCACGGGCTGGAAGACTGCCGCTGAACGGGAAAACCGCCATCCCCCCGGGGCGATCGCTCGAACGGCGTCACCGGAAAAGATTCTCCACAGAGGCGCGGAGGGCACAGAGAAAGGTTACTCGACGAACGTCGCCCGACGCCTCCACGGCCAGATCGTGACCATCCCCGAAACACCCCCCACCCCGCCAGCCCTCCCCCCAGCCATCGCCGCCGCCTTCGACCGCACCGCCCGCGGCGCGCCGGCGACATCATCTGCGACCTCGGCCGAGGCCATGATGCGCCCGCGCCACCGGACGCCCCCAGACCCCCCACCCCTCCTGACCCGAAAACTCCGGGGCTTGGGGCCAAGGCCCCAGGGGTCCAGGGCAGCGCCCTGGCCTCCCCCGTCAGCCCCCCCTCACCCCCCCGCCAACTCCACCGCCCGCAGGAAACTGCCCGCGAAACTGCGCCCGCACTGCAATTCGTACGCGTCCACCCCATGCTGCAGCACCAGCACCGACAGATGCGCCGCCATCGTCTGCGCGCACTGCCCCGGCCCGAACCGGCTCGCATGCAGGTCGATCGGCACCAGCGTCGCCAGCCGCGCCGCCGCGCCCGCCCCGGCGAACCGCACCCCCACCCGCGCATCCGACAGATCGATCAACGCACCCGCCCCCACCAGCGGCGCCAACTCCTCCAGCAACGGCACATCCACGCCCATCCGCATCGCCAGCACCTGCCCCGGCGCCACCCGCGCCAGCAGCAGCCCGTCCACCTCCGTGAACCGCCCCATCTCCGGCACCGCCAGCCCCCCGGCCCCCCCCGGCCGCAGCACGATCAACGCCGTCGTGCGCTCCACCAGCTCAGCCACGCAACCGCACTCCCTCGGGGTCGAAGAAGCAGGGCGCCACCACCTCCATCTCCGTATCGCCCCCCCGGATCGGGTCATACGCCCGCAAGCGCTCCCCCAGCCGCGCCGGGCCACCCCGCACGAACCCGAGCGCGATCCAGGACCGCACCGCCGGCGAATAGCAGGCCGAGCTGATCCACCCCTGATCATGCGCGACTGTCGCCGGCGCGCCCACCGGCAGGATATGCGCCCCGCCCCGGATCCGCTGATCGGGATCGACGGGCCGGAACCCCATCAATGCCGGCCGGTCCGCCGCCAGCAACGCCGGCCGCGCCGCCATGCCACGCCCGATATAGTCCTTTTTCGTCGACATCATCCGGCCCAGCCCCAGGTCGCGCCCCGTCGTCTGCCCGTTCAGCTCCCCCCCGGCCGGATGGCCCTTCTCGATCCGCAGCACGCTCAACGCCTCGATCCCGTAGGGAACCAGCCCGTGCGGCCGCCCCGCCTCCTGGATCGCCCGCGCCAGCGCCTCCCCGCGCCGCGCCGGCACGGCCACCTCATACGCCAGCTCGCCCGAGAACGAGATGCGGAACACTCGCGCCACCCCGCCCACGGCCCGCACCGTGGCGCATCCCATATACGGCAACGCCGCATCCGACACGTCGCCCTCCACGACGGCCGCCAGCACCTCCCGCGCCCGCGGCCCCGCGATCCCGAACTGCGCCCACTGGTCGCTTACCGAGCAGAACTGAACGTCCAGCTCCGGCCACAGCACCTGGTGGCAGAACTCCACATGCGCCATCACCGGACCCGCATGCGCCGTCGTGGTGGTCATCAGCCACCGGTCCTGCTCCAGCCGCGCGGTCGTGCCGTCATCCATGACGAACCCGTCCTCCCGCAGCATCACCCCATACCGCACCCGCCCCGGCTTCAACGTGGAGAACGTGTTCGCATACAGCCGGTCCAGGAACACACCCGCATCCGTCCCCGTCAGCTCGATCTTCCCCAGGCTCGACACGTCGCACAGGCCGCAGGCCGCGCGCACGATGCTCGCCTCCCGCGTCGTCGCCGCCAGCCAATCCTCCCCCCGCCGCGGGAACCAGGCGGCGCGGATCCACGCGCCCGCCTCCATGAACGCCGCGCCCTGCTCCGTCGCCCACGCATGCGCCGGCGTCAGCCGCGTCGGCCGGAAGTCCCGCCCGATGCTGTGCCCCGCCAGCGCCCCGATGGTGACCGGGGTATAGGGCGGCCGGAACATCGTCGTCCCCGTCGCCGCAATGCCTGCGCCCGTCAGCTCCGCCATCAGCGCCAGCCCGTTGACGTTGGCCAGCTTGCCCTGGTCCGTCGCCATGCCCAGCGTCGTGTACCGCTTCAGATGCTCGACCGACCGGAACCCTTCCCGGTGCGACAGCGCGATGTCGGCCGCCGTCACGTCATGCTGGAAATCGACGAACGCCTTCCCTGCCCCCCGCGGCATCAACCACACGGGATCGTTGCCCGCCGGCCCGCCATCGGCATCCGGCACGGCCGCACCGGACCCCGGGAACCCGCACGCCGCCGCCGCCGCCTCACCCTGCCGCGCCCCGTCCGCCAACGCGGCCGCCAGCCCGAACCGCCCGGCCGCCGCCCCGGCCGCCAGCATGCCAGCCGGCAGCACGTCGGGAACGAACGCATGCAGCGCGTCGTCCCACCGCGGCCGAGCCCCCATGTGGCACGCCAGACCGAGACTAGGACTCCATCCCCCCGCCATCGCCACCAGGTCCGCCTCGATCCGATGCGTCCCCCCCACGGCGTCCGTGACATCGACCGACCGCACCCCGGTCCGCCCCCGCGTGCCCGTCACATGCCCGCCCGCGAACACCGCCACGTCGCCCCGCGGCGCCGCATCCGCCCGCCGATCCACGATGGCCGCAACCTCGATCCCCGCCGCCTGCAGATCGGCGACGGTCCGCGCCCCGTCCGACCCAGCCGTGACGACGACGGCCCGCCGCCCCGGCAGCGCGGCCCAACGGTTCACATACGCCCGCACGGCGCCCGCGAGCATCACCCCCGGACGGTCATTGCCCGGAAACACCAGCGGACGCTCGACGGCCCCCGCCGCCAGCACGCACCGCCTTGCGACGATCCGCCAATACGCCTGCCGCGGCTGGTGCGTCGCGGGCTCGGCCAGATGATCCCCCAGCTTCTCGATGGCGCCATACGTCCCATGGTCGTACGCCCCGAACACCGTCGTCCGCGGCATGACCCGCACGTGCGGCATGGATCGCAGCTCCGCCGCCGCGGCATCCGCCCAATCGGACCCCGCCCGGCCATCGACCCGCCCCCGCTCCGCCAGCAGCCGCCCGCCCGCACGGAAATCCTCGTCGGCCAGCACGACGCGCGCCCCCGCCCGCCCCGCGGCCAGCGCGGCCGCCAGCCCCGCCGGCCCCGCGCCCACCACCAGCACGTCGCAATGGATGTGCCCGCGCGCATAATGGTCCGGGTCCGGCGCCGTCGCCGCCCGCCCCAGCCCCGCAGCCCGGCGGATCAGCGGCTCGTACACCCGCTCCCAGAACGATGCCGGCCACATGAACGTCTTGTAGTAGAACCCCGCCCCGAACAACGGCGCCAGCAACCCGTTCGCCGCCATCAGGTCGAACGCCAGCGCCGGGAACCGGTTCTGGCTCCGCGCCTCCAGCCCCCCGAACAGCTCGATGACCGTCGCCGGGATGTTCGGCTCCCGCCGCGCCCCCGTCCGCAGCTCCACCAGCGCGTTCGGCTCCTCCGACCCCGCCGCCAGCAGCCCCCGCGGCCGGTGATACTTGAACGACCGCCCCAGCAGCCGAACCCCGTTCGCCATCAGCGCGGATGCGAGCGTGTCGCCCGCATACCCCCCATACGCCTCCCCGTCGAACGTGAACGGCAGCACCGTCCCACGATCGATCAGCCCGCCCGACGCCAGCCGCCGCTGCGCCGGGCCAGCTGACGTGAACCCGCCCACGCCGAACCCCGTCGCGAACACCGGGCTCATGCCGCGCACCGCGCCGGCGCAGAGTCCTCGGCCCCCAGGACTTCGTGCGTCCGGATGTTGCGCGTCACCACCAGCCAGCGGCGGCACCCATGAACATGCTGCCAGTGCTCCCGATGCTCCCCCGCCGGATTGACCCGCAGGTTGACGTACTCGTGCCAGGCCTCCAGCGGCGCCCCCGCCTCCGGCCGGACCCGGTCGGCCGCGCCCAGGTAGCTGAACTCCTCGCTGCCGCGCTCGCCGCAATGGGGGCATGGGATGCGCA
>CAXTPG010000172.1:0-6409 GCA_964246015.1 uncultured Acetobacteraceae bacterium | reverse complement strand
GCCGTCGCGATATCCAGCGTGACGCTCCGCTTGTTGCGGTTCACCCCCACGAAATAGGCGCTCTCCCGCGTCCCCGGCATGAACGGCGGCGCAAACCCCCGCGTGTCGTCCCCCGCCCCCGGCCGCTCGATCTTGATCACGTCCGCCCCCATGTCCCCCAGCATCTGCACGCAGGTCGGCCCCGCCAGCACACGGGTCAGGTCGAACACGGTAAGCCCGGCAAGCGGTCCAGTCGGAGTCATGGCACGTCGATCCCTCGTCTCGATCCCGCCAGTCTGATCCAAACACGCCAAACCCCAAAACCGGCTCCCTCGTAGCGCCGGCGTCCCGCCGGCCCCCCCTCCCGCCGGCCCCCCCCTCCCGCCGGCGTCCCGCCGGCCTCCACCGCACCGCGCGCCCGTTCGCCTCGACCCCGGGCCCGTCTTGTCCCCGCCATGCCCCGGGTCCATTGTCTGTGCAACGCCCCGAACACGGCCCCTGAACCAAGAGACGCACATGCTCGATCGTCCGCACCCCACCCCGGAAGCCCCGACACTCGACCAGCAGGCGCTCGCCACCGCGCTCTCCGGCAAGCACTTCATCGGCGGCCGCTTCGTCCCCGCGCGCTCGGGCCGCACCTTCCCCGTCGTCAACCCGGCCACCGGCCACCAGGTCGCGGAAGCCGCCCGCGGCGACGCCGCCGACGTCGATGCCGCCGTCCGGGACGCTGACCAGGCCCAGAAAGCCTGGGCCAAGACCCCCGCCCGCAAACGCGGCGCGCTCGTGGCCCAATGCGCCGCCCTGCTCCGCACCCACACCGAGGAGCTCGCCCGCCTCATCGCCCTGGAAACCGGCAAGGCGCTCCGCACCGAAAGCCGGGTCGAGGCCCAGGTCGTCGCCGACATCTTCGACTTCTACGGCGGCCTCGGCGGCGAATTGAAGGGCGAGACCGTCCCCTTCGCCCCCAGCGTCCTCAGCGTCACCATCCGCGAACCCCTGGGCGTCGTCGGCGCGATCATCCCCTGGAACGTCCCCATGCTCCTTATGGCGCTCAAGGTCGCGCCAGCCCTCGTCGCCGGCAACACCGTCGTCGTGAAGTCGGCCGAGGAAGCCCCCCTCACCGTGCTGCGCATCTGCGAGCTGCTGAACCGCGTCCTGCCGCCCGGCTGCTTCAACATGCTCTCCGGTTTCGGCCCCGACTGCGGCGCCCCCCTCATCGAGCACCCCCTGGTGAAGAAGGTCACCTTCACCGGCAGCGTCGAGGTCGGCCGCATCGTCGCACGGGCCGCCGCCGACAAGCTCATCCCCGCCACGCTGGAACTGGGCGGCAAGTCCCCCATGATCGTCTTCGCCGACTGCGACTTCGAAAAGACCGTCATGGGCGCCGTCACCTCCATGCGCTTCACCCGCCAGGGCCAAAGCTGCACCGCCGCCAGCCGCATCTACGTCGAACGCCCCATCCTCGACCGCTTCGTCGAAGCCCTCGCCGCCAAGGTCGACGCCATGGTCATGGGCGATCCCCTCGACGAGAAGACCGACATCGGCACCATCATCAGCACCGAACAGTTCGACAAGGTCCGCGCCTTCATCGACGAAGGCCTGGCAACCGCGGGCGCCACCGGCCGCCCCGCCAGCGCCATGCCCCAGGACCCGGCCTTGCAGAAAGGCCTCTTCATCCGTCCCCACATCTTCACCGGCCTGCCCAACGAAAGCCGCCTGGTGCAGGAGGAAATCTTCGGTCCCGTCACCGTCGTCTTCCCCTTCGACGACCCGGAAGCCGTCCTCGCCGCCGCCAACGGCACCGAATACGGCCTCGCCGCGTCACTCTGGACCAACAATCTCAAGCTCGGCCTGGATCTCGCCCACCGCCTGGAGGCCGGCCTCGTCCAGATCAACCAGAACCTCGTCGTGCAGGCCAACCTCTCGTACGGCGGCGTCAAAAGCAGCGGCCTGGGCAAGGAAGCGAGCCTGGAATCCATGCTCGAGCATTTCATGCATAAGAAAACCATAATGGTGAACTACGCTTGACCATCATGGCGAAAACCGACCCGAGCATCCCCGCCACCCTGCACCCGAAGTCCTCGGACTACCGGTTCGACCTCGATTCCGCCCTCGGCGCCATCGTCGCCCTGCGCGCCACGGTGCCCGAGGACGCCTTCACCGCCGCAACCCTCGGCACCGAGCGCGCCGGCTCCGCCGTCCACATCCGACCCGGCCTCTTCCTCACCATCGGCTACCTCATCACCGAGGCCGACAGCATCTGGCTCTCATCCGGGGACGGCCAGACCGTCGCCGGCCACGCCATGGCCTACGACCAGGAAACCGGTTTCGGCCTCGTCCAGGCCCTCGGCCGCATCAACCTCCCCACCCTCGCTTTGGGCGACAGCCAGGCGGCCCGCCTCGGCGACCCCGTCGTCTTCGCCGCCGCGGGCGGACGCCGCCACGCCGTCGCCGCCAAGGTCGCGGGACGGCAGGAATTCGCGGGATATTGGGAATACCTGCTCGACGATGCGATCTTCACCACCCCCGCACACCCGTTCTGGGGCGGCGCCGGGCTGATCGGCGCCGACGGCACGCTGCTCGGCATCGGCTCCCTCGTCCTGCAGCAGGGCGGCGACAACGGCCGCAAGCAGGACATGAACATGGTCGTCCCCGTGCAGCTCCTCATCCCCATCCTCGACGAGCTGCTGTCCTACGGCCGCGCCAACCGCCCCGCCCGCCCCTGGCTCGGCATCTACGCCATGGAGGATGACGAGGCCCTGGTCGTCGGTGGCCTCGCGGACAACGGCCCGGCCGACAAGGCCGGCGTCCGCGCCGGCGACCGCATCCTCGCCGTCAACGGCGCCGAGGTGCCCGACCTCGCCGGCCTCTGGCGCGCCGTCTGGGCCTCGGGCCCCGCCGGCACCCAGGTCCACGTCAGCCTCGGCCGCGGCAACCGGGCCGCATCGGTCACCATCGACTCGACGGACCGGGCCCGCATCCTCAAGGCCCCTTCACTCCATTGATGCGCCTCCTGCGCTGGACCCTGGCCGGGCTCGGCGTCGTCGTCCTGCTCGTGGCCGTCACCCTCGGCGGCCTGCTGTGGTGGTCCCTCCCCGACGCCCGCATCGATGCGCAGCTCCCCGGCCTCTCCGCCCCCGTTCACGTCGCCCTCGACGCCGACGGCATTCCCCGCATCGACGCCGCAACCGCCCTGGACGGCGCCGCAGCCCTCGGCTTCCTCCATGCCCGCGACCGCATGTTCCAGATGGACCTCATGCGCCGCTCCGCCTCCGGCCGCCTCTCCGAAATCGCCGGCGCCGCCACCGTCCGGCTCGACCGCACCATGCGCACCCTCGGCCTCCGGCGCCGGGCCGAAGCCGACCTCCCCGCCCTGGACGCCGACACCCGCGCCATGCTCGACGCCTACGCACGCGGCGTGAACGCCTGGATCGAGCGCCGCGGCCGCTTCGCCGCGCCCGAGTTCATCGCCCTCGGCGCCCCCGAGCCCTGGACCCCGGTCGACAGTCTGCTCTGGGGCAAGACCATGGCCCTCTACCTCTCCGGCAACTGGCGCCAGGAACTCGTCCGCGCATCCCTCCTCACCCGCCTCCCGCCCGAACGCGTCCGCGCCCTCTGGCCCGCACAGGACGCGACGCCGGCCCCCGACGCGAAGCTCGGGGCGCTCGCCACCCGCCTCGCCGCCCTCGTTCCCGCCTTCCCCGAACCCTTCACGCACCCCGACACCGCCAGCAACGAATGGGCGGTCGACGCCGCCCACAGCACCACCGGCGCACCCCTGCTGGCCGGCGACCCGCACCTCGGCTACTCCATGCCGGGCATCTGGTACCTCGCCCGCATCAAGACCCCCGACACCGTCCTTGCCGGCGCCACCGCACCCGGCGTGCCCTTCCTCGTCATGGGCCATAACGGCCGCATCGCCTGGACCTTCACCACCACGGGCGCCGACACCCAGGACGTCTTCGTCGAAACCCCCATGCCCGGCGGCGGCTACGCGACCCCCGAAGGCCCCCGCCCCTTCACGACACTCCAGGAGACCATCCGCATCCGCGGCGCCCCCGACCTGCCCATCACCATCCGCGAAACCCGCCACGGCCCCGTCCTCAGCGACCTCGACGACAATCCCGACGGCCCCGTTCTCGCCGTCGCCATGGTCAACCTCGCCCCCGGCGACAGCGCCGCGTCCGGCCTGCTCGCCCTCAACCGCGCCCGCACCTTCGCCGATGCCGGGCCCGCCTCCGTGCTGATCGCGTCCCCCGTGCAGAACCTGCTCGTCGCCGACCGCGGCGGCATCGCCCTCTTCACCACCGGCCGCATCCCCATCCGCCGCGCCGGCGACGGCACAATCCCCGTGCCCGGCGCCGACGGCCAGCACGACTGGACCGGGTTCGCCAGCGGCGCCGCCCTGCCCCGCATCGTCGACCCGCCCTCCGGCCACATCGTCAACGCCAACGAGCGCACCGCCCCGCCCGGCTTCCCCGTCTTCTTGGGCCAGGACTGGTTCGGCGACTGGCGCGCCCGCCGCATCCGCGCCCTGCTGGACACCCGCACCACCCACAGCGTCGCGAGCCTCGCGCAGATGCAGGTCGACAGCCTGAGCAGCTTCGCGCAAGCCGTACTCCCCACACTCCTCAAGACTAGGCCCGCCGACGCCCCCTCCCGCGCGGCCATCGCCGCCCTGCAGCGCTGGGACGGCGCCATGCGCATCGACCGCGCTCAACCCGCCCTGTTCAACAACTGGATGCGCCGCTTCGAGGCAGCCCTGCTCGACCGCGACCAGCTCCCCCCCGGGGCCATGGGCCAGCAGGCCGACGTCATCGCCCGCGCCCTGGGCCCGGACGGCGCCACCTGGTGCGGCACCGCCTGCGACGCGCTGTTGACCACCACCCTCGCCGCCGCCGCCGCCGACTTCGACATCGACGCCCGCTGGGGCGACCTCCACCAGGCCGAGTTCGCACATCCCCTCCTGGGCCGCCTTCCCCTCATCGGCGCCCTCTTCACCTGGTCCATCGAACAACCCGGCGACGACTCGACCGTCTTCCGCGGCAGCATCCGCCGCACCGGCTGGACCTCCGTCCACGGCCCGTCCTACCGCGGCGTCTACGACCTGGCCGACCTCGACCGCAGCGTCTTCGCTCTGGCGCCCGGCCAGTCCGGCCACCCGCTGCGCGACGCCGCCGGCGGCCTGCTCCGGCGCTGGAAGGACGGCACCACCGTGAAACTCGGCCCGACCGCGAAGGCGGTGGAATGGGTGGAGCTGCGCCCATGAGCATGACGATCCGTCCCCCCGGCCTCACCGAGGGCGTCCTCCTCCGCCGCTTCTGGGCCTGGTGCCTCGACCTCGTCTTCGTCGCCGTCCTCGCGACCGCCCTCTTCGTCATCCTCTTCGTCGTGGGCATCCTGACGCTCGGCCTCGGCTTCGGCCTCATGGCGCTCCTGCCGGTGGTCCCACTCGGCTACCACATCCTCTTCGTCGCCTCCGCCCGCGCGGCGACACCAGGCCAGTCCATGCTGGGCCTCGTCGTCGTCCGCGACCGCGACCTCGGCCGCCCGGAACTCGGCCAGGCCATCCTCTTCACCCTCGGCCTCTGGCTCACCTTCTCCGTCGCCTTCCTCCTCCTGGGCATCGCCCTCTTCACCGATCGCAATCGCGCTTTGCACGACATCGTCTCCGGCCTCACCGTCGTGCGAAGGGAGGCGTTGACCCCGGGTTACGTTTTCGCGACCATGCGTCCCGGAATGCCCGCTGCATGAGCTACAAACCCCCGCGCCGCCCCCAGTTCTTCTACACGACAGCCCCGCTGCCGTGCCCCTACGTCGCGGGCCGCACGGAACGCAAGGTCGTCACCGAGATCACGGGCCCCGAGGCGGAACAACTCCACGACCGCCTGTCCCGCGCCGGGTTCCGCCGCAGCCACAACATCGCCTATGCCCCGGTCTGCCCCTCCTGCCAGGCCTGCGTCCCCATCCGCATCCCCGTCGCCGCCTTCCAGCCCGACCGCGGCCTGCGCCGGATCCAGCGTGCCAACGCGACCGTCGACGGCTACGACGTCGCCCCCCGCGCCACGGCCGAACAGTTCCAGCTCTTCCAGCGCTACCAGCAGGCCCGCCACGGCGACGGCGACATGGCCACCATGAGCTTCTACGACTTCCGCGCGATGGTCGAAGACACCCCCATCGACACCATCATCACCGAGTTCCGCATGGACGGCCGCCTCATCGGCGGCTGCCTCACCGACCGCCTGGGCGACGGCCTTTCCGCCGTCTACAGCTTCTACGCGCCCGACCTCGACCGCCAATCCCTCGGCACCTACGCCATCCTCTGGCTCATCGAGCGTGCGAAGCTCGAGGGTCTCCCCTACGTCTACCTGGGCTACTGGGTGCCCGAGAGCCGCAAGATGGCCTACAAGGCCCGCTTCCGCCCCTGCGA
>CAXTPG010000171.1:0-6449 GCA_964246015.1 uncultured Acetobacteraceae bacterium | reverse complement strand
CCGATTACGGCATCGTCACCGCTGGCACGCTGACCGTCCGCAGCGCCCTCACCGAGGGCGAGGCCCCCCCCATCACCCCCGGCCTTGCCGGACCCACGCCCCCCGCCTCCTTCGCCCAGGCCCGGCTATGGTTCCTCGACCGCATGGGCCTCACCGGCGCCGCCTACCACTCCTTCTTCACCCTCCGCCTCAAGGGGCCACTCGACCCCGCGAAACTCGACCACGCCCTCACCGCCCTCGCCCTACGCCACGCCCCCCTCCGCACCGTCTTCCGCGAAACCGAGGGCGAACCCCGCCAAGCCGTTCTACCCAGCCCCACCCTCGTGATGGCGGGGCTTCTCCCGGCCACCGTAAGTACGTCATCCCCGGGCTTGACCCGGGGACCCCGCCCCGGCGGAGACTCCGAACCCGCAACCCGCACCCCTCCCCAAGCCGACCCGCACGAGACCATCCGCACCTTCAGCCTCCACCCCTTCGACCTCGCCCAAGACACCCCCCTCCGCGCCCTCCTCCAGCGCACGGCCGAGGACGACCACCTCCTCACCCTCGTCTTCCACCACATCGCCTTCGACGGCTGGTCGCTCCCCATCGTCGCCCGCGACCTCTCCGCCCTCTACGCCGGCCAACCCCTGCCCCCCCTCCCCATCCAATACGCAGACTACGCCGCCTGGCAGCGCACCTGGCTCGAAGGCCCCCGCACCGAACGCCTCCTCGCCTGGTGGCAGCACCAGCTCGCCGGCATCGAGGACCTCGACCTCCCCACCGACTTCGCCCGCCCCGCGGTGCAGGGCCACGAAGGCGCCGCCGCGCCCATCGCCTGGTCCGCCCCCGAAACCGATGCCCTCCTCGCCTTCGCCCGCCAGGCCCGCACGACCCCCTACATCGTCCTCCTCGCCGGCTTCATGGCCCTCCTCCACCGCTACACCGCCCAGGACCGCATCGTCGTCGGCGCCCCCATCGCCAACCGCACGCAGAACGAGGTCCAGGATCTCGTCGGCTTCTTCGTCAACTCCCTCGTCCTGGCCACCGACCTCTCCGGCGACCCCAGCTTCCAGACCCTCCTCGACCGCGTCCGCGAGACCGCCCTCGACGCCTATGCCCACCACGAACTCCCCTTCGACCGCCTCGTCGAAGCCCTCCGGCCCCAGCGCGACCTCTCCCGCCACCCTCTTTTCCAGACCGTCTTCGTCCTCCAGCAATCCGACGCCATGGCCCCCCGCTTCACCCTTCCGGGGATCGAGGCCGTCCTTCTCCCCCCCGGCGACATTCCCGTCCGCTTCGACCTCGAACTCCACCTCTCCCTCGCCGAGGCCGGCCTTTCCGGCTTCGCCTTCTACAACCGCGCCCTGTTCGAACCCGAAACCGTCGCCCGCATCCTCGCCCAGTACCGAACCCTCATGGCCGCCCTCATCGCCACCCCCGCCGACCCCATCGCCGCCGCCCCCCTCGAACACCCGACCACCCTCGACGCCCTCGCATCCTGGAGCCACGCATGACCGGCCCACAGCACGTCGTCCCCGGGCTCGACCCGGGAATGCCTTCCCTGCGTGAACGCCACGCCGCGCATCGCCTCCCCGCTCGCCCGCCCCACCTCCGGGAGCCCGACATGACCGACCCCACCCCCCTGGTGTCCCGCATGTTCAACGCCATCGACGCCCGCGCCTGGACCGACTTCGCCGCCATCTTCCACCCCGCCATCGCCTATTACCGCCCCGGCTATCCCCCCATGACCGGTCTCGACCGCCTCCTTCGCTTCTACGACCACGAACGGATCATCGCCCGGGGCGCCCACCGCCTCGAACAGGTCATCGCCGGACACGACGGAGCCCTCGCCGCCTGGGGCCACTTCGAAGGCGTCACCCGGACCGGAGACGCCGTGTCGGAGGATTTCTCAGAAATCTACACCGTCATCGACGGCCGCCTCGCCTGCCGCCGGACCTTCTTCTATCGTCCCGCAATCTGATCGCCGGGACCACGATGACCGAAACGCTCCACGGCCTGTTCCAGGCCCAGGCACACGCCACCCCCACCGCCACCGCCCTCATCGAGGGCGACCGCCGGATCACCTACGACGCGCTGGAACGCCGGGCCAACCGCATCGCCCACCACCTCGTCGCACACGGCATCCGCCCCGGCGACACCGTCGCCACCGCCCTTCCCCGCCGCTCCGACTTCCCGGCGACCCTCCTCGCGATCGCCAAGGTCGGTGCCGCCTACCTCCCGCTGGACCCCGACCTCCCGCCCGAGCGCCTCCGCACCCTCGCAACCGCCGCCCGCGTCGCCCTTACGGTCACCGACGCAGCAACCGCACCCCGCCTTCCCGGCCCCACCCTCATGCTCGACCAGGCCGGCCTCGACGCCCATCCGGACACCCCCCCCGCCATCCACACCCCACCCGACGCCATCCTCACCATCACCTTCACCTCCGGCTCCACCGGCCGCCCCAAGGGCTCGCTCATCCCCCACCGCGCCATTCCCGGCTTCTTCCGCGACAACCCGCTCATCCCCGCCGGCCCCGGCCAGACCTGGCTCCAGCACAGCTCCATCCTCTGGGACGCCCTCACCCTCGAACTCTGGCCCGCCCTCCTCTCCGGCGGCGCCGTCGCCCTGATGCCCGAACTCCGCCCCACCCTCGACACCCTGGCCGACGCCCTCGTCGATCACCAGGTCACCGCCCTATGGCTCGGCGCCAGCCTCTTCAACGCCCTCGTCGACGAAGCCGCCGATTCCCTCGCCTCCGTCCGGGTTTGCCTCGTCGGCGGCGAGGCCCTGTCCCTCCCCCACATCCGCCGCGCCCAGGCGCTCCTCCCCGACCTCGCCCTCGTCAACGGCTACGGCCCCTCCGAGTGCACCGTCTTCGCCACCTGCCACCCCATCCCCCGCCCCCTGCCCGAAACCGCCCGCACCATTCCCATCGGCCGTCCCGTCGGCGACCGTGCCGTCCACCTGCTGGACGCCGCCGGGCAACGCGTCCCCGTCGGCGTCCCCGGCGAGATCTGCATCGGCGGCCCCGCCACCGCCCTCGGCTACCTCGACGAACCCCGCCTTACCGCCGCCGCCTTCACCCCCGACCCCTTCGGCCCCCCCGGCGCCCGCCTCTACCGCACCGGCGACTTCGCCCGCTGGCAGGCCGCCGGGACGCTCGAGTTCATCGGCCGCCGCGACAACCAGGTGAAGCTCCGCGGCTTCCGCATCGAAACCGGCGAGATCGAGGCCCGGATCCGCGCCCATCCCGCCATCCGCGACGCCGCCTGCATCCTGAAATCCGACGACGGCGCCGACCGGCTCATCGCCTACATCGTCCCCAACAAGTCCCACTCTGAAACGACCGCCCAGGTCGAGAACTGGGAACGCGTCTTCCAGGAGCGCGTCTACACCGCCTCCACCGCCGCCGACCCCCGCTTCGACATCACCGGTTGGACCAGCAGCTTCGACGGCACGCCCATCCCCGAACCCGATATGCGCGCCTGGGCCCGGGACATCGTCGACCAGGTCCGCGCCCTGTCCCCTCGCTCGGTCCTCGAGATCGGCTGCGGCAGCGGAATGCTCCTCCACCAGCTCGCCCCGGCGATGGACTCATACACCGGCACCGACATCTCGGCCGCAGCCCTCGACTCCATCCGCGCCCTCACTCCCGGCCTGCCCCACCTCACCCTCCGCCACCAGCCCGCCCATGACTGGACCGGTCTCGACGACGCTTCCTTCGACGTCGTCCTCCTCAGTTCGGTCGTGCAATACTTCCCCTCCGTCGACTACCTCGTCGACGTCCTCGCCGGCGCCCGTCGCGTTCTCCGCCCCGGCGGCTCCATCCTCCTCGCCGACCTCCGCAGCCTCCCCCTCGCCCGCTGCCTCGAAACCGCGATCGCGACGAGTCAGGGCATCCCCCCCGCCCGGGTCGACCAGCGCCTGCTCCAATCCGCGGAATTGCTCCTCGATCCCACCCTGTTCGCCGCGCTGGGCGCCGTTCTCCCCGACTTCCCCACAATCCGCACGCGCGTCCAGCGCGGCCGCGCCATCAACGAACTGACCTCCTACCGCTACCACGTCCTGCTGACCGCCGCCCCGCCCACCCCCGGTCCCGAACCCACCCAGCTCGCCAACCCCACCCTCGCCGCCCTCGAGGCGGAACTCGCCCGCCACCCCGCCCGCCTCCTCGCCACCGACATCCCCAACGCCCGCCTGGCCCGGGACCACCGGACGCTGACCGGCGCCGACCTCCCCCCGGCGCTCCACCCCGAAGACCTCCACGACCTCGCCGCGCGCCTCGGCTACCAGGCCGAGATCGGCCCGTCCGAACGCGATCCCTTCCGCCTGGACGCAAGCTTCGCCGCCCCCGGCCAGACCCCGGCCCCCCTCCCCATCGCCCGCCCCCGCGCGCCCCGCGCCACGTGGTCGAGCTGGGCCAACCAGCCCCACCAGGCCGCCTCCCCCCAGGCCCTGATCCCCGAACTCCGCCGCGCCCTGGCCGACGCCCTGCCCGACTACATGGTCCCCGCCGCCTTCGTCCTCCTGGACCGCATCCCGCTCACTGCAAACGGAAAACTCGACCGCCGCGCCCTTCCCGAACCCGCCGGCGACCGCGCCGCCCTCGCCGCAAGCCATGTCCCGCCGCGCACCGCCCTCGAAACCGTCCTCGCCGGCTTCTACGAGGAGCTGCTCCACATCGAGCGCGTCGGCATCCACGACGGCTTCTTCGACCTCGGCGGCCACTCCCTCCTGGTCACCCAGCTCGCCTCCCGCATCCGCCGCGCCTTCCGCATCGACCTCCCCCTCCGCACCCTCTTCGAACGCCCCACCATCGCCGCCCTCGCCGAAGCCGTCGCCGCCGCCGGCGCCCACCCCGACCAGGCCGAACGCATCGCCGCCCTCACCCTCAAGGTCGCCGCCATGACCCCGACCGAAATCGCCGCCATGCGCGAACGGATGGACGCGCCCCTCACCGGAGCAAAATGATGCGCGTCGTCCTCGTCTCGATGCCCTTCGCCCGTATCGAGTTCCCCTCCCTCGCCCTCACGCAACTGAAGGCGACCCTCGACCAGGCGTTCCAGACCCGCGTCCAGGTCGAAGTCCACTACTTCAACCACGACTTCGCCACCTTCGTCGGCGTCGAGCCCAACCAGATGCTCACCGACATGTCCATGAACAACGGCATCGGCGAGTGGTTCTTCCGCCAGGCCGCCTTCCCCGACCTGCCCGACAACGCCATCGAATACTTCCAGCGCACCTTCCCCAAGCGCGACGCCGACGCCCGCCGCTTCCGCAGCGCCGTCCTCGAGAAGCGCCAGAAACTGCCCGCCTTCCTTCAGTCCCTCATCGACAGCTACGCCCTCGGGACCGCCGACGTGCTCGGCTTCACCTCCATGTTCAGCCAGAACGTCGCCAGCATCGCGTTGGCCCGCATGGTCAAGGCCCTGAACCCCCGGGTCACCACCGTCGTCGGCGGCGCAAACTGCGAATACCCGATGGGCGCCGTCATCGCCCGCAACATCCCCGCCATGGACTACGTCTTCTCCGGCCCCGCCCTCAAATCGTTCCAGACCTTCATCGGCCACCTGCTCGACCGCAACCCGGCCGCGATCGAGGACATCCAGGGCGTCTTCACCCGCAGCAACGCCACGCGTCCCGCGCCCAAGCCCATCGGCGAAGAACTCCCCATCGACACGCGGATCCCCCTCGACTACGACCGCTTCATGGCGTCCTACACGACGCTCTTCGGCGACACCCACTACCGCCCCTCCCTTTTGTTCGAGACCTCCCGCGGCTGCTGGTGGGGCGAAAAGGCCCACTGCACCTTCTGCGGTCTGAACGGCCTCACCATGGCCTACCGCTCCATGCAGCCGGCCCTCGCCGTCGACCAGATCAAGACCCTCTTCGCCTACGCCCCCCAGGGCGCACAGCTCCAATCCGTCGACAACATCCTGCCCAAATCCTACGTCGCTGACGTCCTCCCGATGCTCGACACTCCCCCCGAGACCAGCCTCTTCTACGAAGTGAAATCGGACCTCTCCGACACGGACTTCGACGTCCTCGCAAAAGCGCGCGTGAAATTCATCCAGCCCGGCGTCGAAGCCCTCGCCACCCAGACGCTCAAGCGCATGAAGAAGGGAAGCACCGCCTTCCAGAACATCGCCCTCCTGAAGAACTGCGCCCTCCACGACATCGACCCGGCCTGGAACCTCCTCATCGGCTTCCCCGGCGAACCCGCCGAAGTCTTCGCCAAATACGCCGAAGACCTCCCCCTCATGGGCCACCTCCCCGCACCCATCGGCGTCGCCAACGTCCGCTTCGACCGCTACAGCCCCTATTTCACGAAATCCGCCGAATACGGCCTCGCCCTCAAGCCCTTCGACTTCTACCGCATGACCTACCCCTTCTCCGACGAGGACTTGGCCGACCTCGCCTACTACTTCTACGACGACAACGTCGACGCCCCCTACATCGCCGACCTC
>CAXTPG010000170.1:0-6469 GCA_964246015.1 uncultured Acetobacteraceae bacterium | reverse complement strand
GTTGGTCGGCGGGGCGCTGGGGGTGCTGGCGGGGGCGGCGGGGGGTGGCGTGGATGGCGTGCTCTCGGGCGTGATGGACCTGTTGTGGGCGTTTCCGGTGACGCTGCTGGCGATCTGTCTGGCGTTGGTGCTGGAGGGGGGGCATCCGGGGGTGCCGGTGGTGGTGCTGGGGGTGGTGTTCTGCCCGTATGTCGCGCGTCCGGTGCGGGCGGCGGTGGCGGGGTTCTGGGATTCGCCGCTGCTGGAGGCGGCGCGGGCGACGGGGGGTGGGACGTGGCATGTGCTGCGGCGGCATGCGCTGCCGCAGCTGGCGCCGTTGCTGGCGGGGTTGGCGCCGGTGGTGATGACGATGGCACTGCTGACGGAGGCGGCGTTGTCGGCGCTGGGGCTGGGGGTGCAGGCGCCGGGGGTAAGCTGGGGCACGCTGATCGCGGATGGGCAGGGGTTGATGCATCAGCGGCCCTGGGTCGCGGTGGCGCCCGGCATCGCGGTGGCGGCGACGGTGCTGTCGCTGAACCTGCTGGGGGAGCGGGCGGGGTGATCGGGGTGGTGGTGCGGGGGGCGGGCGTGCTGTTCGGGATCAGCGTCGTCGTGTTCCTGCTGTTCTTCGCGACGCCTGGGGCGGACCCGGCGGCGCGGCTGGCGGGGCGGGGGGCGGCGCCGGAGACGGTGGCGGCGGTGCGGGCGGAGTACGGGTTGGATCGGGCGTTGCCGGTGCAGTACGCGGTGTTGATGGGGCGGCTGTTCGTGTCGCGCGACCTGCCGAGCTTTGCCAATCGGGGGCAGTTGGTGGTGCCGGCGGTGCTGCGGGCGGCGCCGGTGACGGTGGCGCTGGCGTTGGGGGCGGCGGCGATCTGGGTGGGCGCGGGGCTGCTGATCGGGGTTGCCGGGGCGCGGGCCGGGCCAGTGGCGGGTGGGGTGGTGGTGGCGGCGGGGTTGCTGGGGGTCTCGATCCCGGCGTTCTGGCTGGGCGGCGTGGTGACGATGGTGTCGCAGGGGGCGTGGCGGGACACGGTGTTCGCGTGGGTGCCGCCGTTGGGGAGTGCGCCTGCGGGGCTCGGGGAGTGGGTGCGCACGCTGGCGCTGCCGTGGCTTACGCTTTCGGTGCTGTATGCCGGGGTGTACGGGCGGGTGCTGCGGACCGGGCTTTCGGCGGGGTTGCGGGCGGATTACGCGCGGACGGCGCGTGCGAAGGGGTTGGGGGAGGGGCGGGTGCTGTTGCGGCATGCGTTGCCGAATGCGGCGGCGCCGGCGGTGGCTTTGCTGGGCCTGGATGTGGGCGCGCTGCTGGGCGGGGGGACGGTGCTGATCGAGGTGGTGTTCGGGCTGCCGGGGGTGGGGCGGCTGACGTATGACGCGCTGCGGAGCCTGGATCTGGCGATGGTCATGGCGTGCGTGCTGTATGCGGCGGGGCTGGTGGTGGTCGCGAACGCGCTGGCGGAGGTGGCGCGGCTGGCGATCGATCCACGGCGGTAGGGGCGGCCGGGGCCGCCCCTCCGTCGTTCAGGCCCGGCGGCGGCGGAAGAGTCCGGCGCCGAGGAGTCCGGCGCCGAGGAGCGCCATGCTTGCGGGCTCGGGCACGTCGGCGGGGACGACCGGGCCGCTGGTGAAGCCCAGGTTGGATTGGCGGGTGTTGTTGGTTCCCTTGTAGGACTGGCCGTCGTACTGGATCGACGTGTTCAGCGTGGGACCGAAGGGCGAGACGAGGGTGAAGGTGCCCAGGTTGTCGGAGCCGGCGGGCAGGGTGGTGGCGGTCTCGTCGAACGTCGTGTCGGTGCCCTGGACCGCGAACGCGGTTTCGCCTGCGTAGGTGAAACGGACGTTGGCGAGAGTGGGGGCGTCGATCGGCGTGGTCTGCGCGGCCGGGGTGCTGACGTTCTCGAACGTCCAGGTGAAGAGGTTGAGATAGCCGGTGGTTGCGGTGACGCCGGTATTGGGCCCGAAGTCGTAGATGGTGCCGAATTGCGGCTGGACGGGGTTTCCGTCGCGGTCGTTGGCGCTGACGGGGTCGAGCTGCCCGCCGCTGAGCTGCACGTTGTAGGTGTATGCGTAGCCGCCGGCGACGGCGGTCGGGGCGCTTCGGAGCGACGTGATGATGTCGGCGCGGGCGGGGGCGGCGAGTGCCGCGACGCCGGCGAGGACGGCGGCGGCGAATGCTGCGGGGTGGGCAAGACGTCTCATTATTCGACTACTCCAGGCGAATGTTATGCACGTCTGAACGACGTAGCAGGATGCGTGCCAGTGTGACGATTCAATGACTTAGAAGTTGTAAGTAGCAGGACCGTAAGTAAATCCGACGCTGTCATCAGTAACGTCTATGTGAATGAACAGTTATGATAATGAACAGAATCGATGGTTCGGGATGTGGTCGTGCGGGGCGGATTGCACGTGGGGGTGGTGGATTGCGGCGTCGCTTTCTGGCTCTACAAAGGGGGAGGATTTGGGAGGGGTGGGATGGCGACCACGCTTGGGCTGGCCCTGCTGGGGGCGTTGCGGGAGCATGGGGTGCGGGAGATCTTCGGGATCCCCGGGGATTTCGTGCTGCCGTTCTTCAAGGTGATCGAGGAATCGGGGACGCTGCCGTTCTATACGTTGAGCCATGAGCCGGCGGTGGGGTTTGCGGCCGATGGGGCGGCGCGGTTCCATGGAGGGTTGTCGGTCGCGGTGGCGACGTGGGGGGCCGGGGCGTTCAACCTGGTGAACCCGGTTGCCGGCGCCTATGCCGAGCGGGTACCGGTCGTGGTGATCAGCGGGGCGCCCGGGGTGCACGAGCGTGCGTCGGGGTGGCGGCTGCATCACATGTCGCGGGAGATCGACACGCAGACGCGCATCTTCCGCGAGATCACGTGCGACATGGCGGTGCTGGACGACCCGGCACGGGCGCCGGCGGCGATCGCGCGGGTGTTGCGGAGCGCGCGGGAGTATTCGCTGCCGGTCTACCTGGAGCTGCCGCGGGACCTGGTGACCGCCGAGGTGGACCCGGTGGGGCCGTTGCCGCCGAGCCCGGTGCTGCAGGCGGCGCTGGACGAGGCGGCGGCGGAGATCCTGGCGCGGCTACGGGCGGCGTCGTGCCCGTGCATCATGGTGGATGTCGAGGTGCGCCGGTATGGCGTGGAAGCGAAGGTGGCGGCGCTTGCGGCGCGGCTGGGCATTCCGGTGGTGAGCACGTTCATGGGGCGGGGGCTGCTGTCGGGGCACGCGGGGGTGGTGCGCGGGACGTACATGGGGGCGGCCGGGCAGAAGGCGGTGACGGAGCTGGTCGAGGGATCGGACGGGCTGCTGCTGCTGGGGGTCATCCTGTCGGACACGAACTTTGCGGTGAGCGAGCGGAAGATCGACATGCGGCGGGCGATGCTGGCGATCGACCGGGAGGTCCGGGTGGGGCATCATGTGTATCCGGACGTGCCGCTGGACCGGCTGGTGGAGGCGCTGCTGGCGCAGGCGGGCACGGGGGTGGCGGCGGCGCCGCACGGGTTTCCGCCGGAGACGTTCCCGCAGGGGCTGGTGGCGGATGACGGGGCGATCGCGCCGAGCGACATCGCGGCGGCGATCAACGACCTGTTCGCGCTGCATGGGCCGCTGCCGATTGCGGCGGACATGGGGGATTGCCTGTTCACGGCCATGGAGGTGCGGAACACGGACCTGGTGGCGCCGGGGTATTATGCGGGGATGGGGTATGGGGTGCCGGCGGGGCTGGGGGCGTGCGTGGCGGCGGGGGCTCGGCCGCTGATCCTGGTGGGGGACGGCGCGTTCCAGATGACGGGGTTCGAGCTGGGGAATTGCCGGCGGTACGGGTGGGATCCGATCGTGCTGGTGTTCAACAACGCGAGCTGGGAGATGCTGCGGGTGTTCCAGCCGGAGAGCCGGTTCAACGACCTGGACGATTGGCGGTTCGCGGAGCTGGCGGGGCCGCTGGGGGGCGACGGGGTGCGCGTGCGGACGCGTGGGGAGCTGGTGGCGGCGCTGGCGCGGGCGCACGCGACGCGGGGGCGGTTCCAGTTGATCGAGGTGATGCTGCCGCGGGGGCAGACGAGCGAGACGCTGGCGCGGTTCGTGGCGGGGTTCAAGCGGGCGCGGGAGGGGGGATAGCAGGTCTTGTTTCCGTAGGGCGGGCCGGCGGGACGCCGGCGCTACTGGAACTGGCATCCGGGCGCCAGCCTGGTGGGGCGAGTTCGAAACCGGCGAAGTGGAAGGCGGGGGCGACGACGCAGCTGACGAGGGTCCAGGCGCCGAGGGTTTCGGCGGCTTGCCAGGCGTGGGCGGGGACGACGGATTGGAGGGCTTCGTGGCGGGCGAGGTCGGGGCCGAGGCGGTGACGCGCGGTGGGGGTTCCGGGGGTGGCGATCTGAAGCTCGAGGGGTGCGCCGGCGTGCCAGAGCCAGGCTTCGGCGGCGTCGACGCGATGCCAGTGGGAGCGTTCGCCGGCGGCGAGGAGGAAGAGGATCGAGCTTGCGGCGGGGCGGGCGCCGGGGCTTGCGGTGTCGCGCCAGAGCTCGCGGTAGTGGCCGCCCTCGGGGTGGGGCAGGAGGGCCAAGGCATCGATGACGGATGCAGCGGTTTGGGTGGGGTCTCGGAGATCGAGGGCAGGGTTGGTCATGGCGTAGCGTGCACCATGCGATCGCCGGTTGTCGCGATGCGTTGCCGCTGTCAGAGGTCCTTCAGGGGGTATTTGCTGACCTTCTTCCATTCCTGCATGTGCGGGTGGCTGTCCTTGTAGTCCATGGGGACGCCGCCGAAGCAGGCGGCGCAGGCGTGCTGGGCGTCGCCGGTCGTGGTCGTGTAGCCGCTATGGGTTGCGACCCAGCCGTCCCAGAACTGCTTGCCGGTCTTTTCGTAGATGACGCTGCGGACGGCCGGGGTGGCGCCGAGGCGGGCGGTCTGTTTCAGCACGGCCTCACGCAGGCGGTCGTCGTCCCAGTCGGGGTGGGTTTCGCGGCCCTTTGCCATGGCGTCGGTGACGACCTTGTTGCCGGCGCGCCAGCCGTAGGACTGCCAGTCGCCGCCGGGGTCGGGGTCGCCGCGGAGGGCGGCCTCGAGCCCGGTGGTGAACATGTTGCGGGCGGTTCCGGTCATCTTGATGAGCGCGATGTGGTCGACGGACTGGCTGATGCTGATGCCGACGCCGGCCACGACGCCGATGGCGACGATGACGAGGGCGGCGTCGATGGCGAAGCCGAGGGCGGCGTCGGTGGCGGCGGATTTCAGGCCTTCGACGATCTCCTCGGCGAGGATCCGGGCGTATTGGGGTTCGATCTCGGCGCCGATCTTGATGCCGATGCTGTTGTCGTGGATTTTGACGCCTTCGATCTCGATGTCGCGGAGCTTGATGTCGTCGGCGGCGAGGGCGAGGGCGAGGGTGCCGAACTTCGGGGCGGAACCGGGCTTCCATTGGACGAGGGTGCCGGTGACGGAGACGTTGCCGATGGGTGTTCCGGCGGTGTAGGCGGCCTTTGCGGTGACGCCGTCCTTGCCGTTGACGGTGCCCTCGACCTCGATCTTCTGCTTCTGGATGACGTCGATGCCGAGGATGGTGTGGTGGACGTCGCTGCCCCAGAGCTGCCCGGCGGCCTTCACGCCGAGGCCCTTCTTGGTGTCGAGCGTGAGGGCGACCGGGCCCTTGCCGTCGCCGATCGTGCATTTGAGGGTGATCTTGCCCTTCCACTTGAACTTGATCTTGCCGCCGAACGCTGTGGCGTCGGCCTCGACCGGGATTTCGACGACGATGGGCAGGTTTATGCCGGATGGCGGCTCGGGCGCCGGTTGCGGGGTGGGGGGCTGGGGCGGCGGATCGGGCGTGGGGGTGGGCTGTGGCTCCGGCGGGGGGACGGGGCCCGGGTCTGGCTGGGGATCGGGTTGGGGGTCGGGCTGGGGATCCGGGTCTGGCTGGGGATCGGGCGTGGGTGAGGGGCCGGTGGGGGGTGGGGGGGTGACGGAGGCGCACCGGTTGGCGCGGGGGTCGGTGGAGGAGAACTGGTCCGTTTCGCCGTGGCCGGCGACTCCGGCGAGGTCCACGGCGGGGACGCCCTGGGCGACGAGGAAGTCGGCGACGGCCTGTGCGCGGGCCTGGGAGAGGGCCTGGTTGTGGGCGACCTGGCCGTCGACGCTGGCGTAGGCGTCGATCTTGACGGGGAGGGAGACGGCGGCCGCGGCGTAGGCGGTGGCGTAGGCCTTGAGGGCGGCCTGGTCGCTGGAGGTGAGGGCGCTGGAATCACGCTCGAAGTAGAGCATGGAGCCGCTTGCGGGGAGGACGCCGTCCTTGGTGGCGGGGGGGGTGGGTTCGGGGTCCGGTTCGGGGCCTGGTTCGGGCTCGGGTTCGGGCCAGGGGGCTGGCTCGGGTTCCGGGGTTGGCTCTGGTTCCGGGGTTGGCTCTGGGCCGGGGTCGGGGGCCGGGTATGGTTCGGGGTTTGGCCATGGCTCGGGTTCGGGCGCGGGTTCGGGCTCGGGGTCTGGGTCGGGTTCGGGGCCGGGG
>CAXTPG010000169.1:0-6487 GCA_964246015.1 uncultured Acetobacteraceae bacterium | reverse complement strand
GCCGAGGAGAGCGAGCGCCGGCAGGAAGAGTATCGCCGCCGCACCGGCCTGTTCGTGGAGGCGCTGGACGTCGACGACGTCATCGCCGGGCTGCTGGTGACGGAAGGCTTCAACACGATCGAGGAACTGGCCTACACGCCGCCCGAGGAGCTGGCCGACATCGAGGGCTTCGACGAAAGCGTCGCCGACGAGCTGATCCGCCGCGGCCAGGCCTTCCTGGACCGCCGCGACCAGGAGCTGAACGAGAAGCGCACGGCCCTGGGCGTGAGCGACGAGGTTGCCGCGATCGAGGTGCTGACGCCGGCCATGCTGGTGGCGCTGGGCGAGAAGGGCGTGAAGACGCTCGACGACCTGGCCGACCTCGCGAGCGACGAGCTGATCGAGATCGTCGGCACGGACGGGATGGACGAGGACGCGGCGAACGAGGTGATCATGGGCGCCCGCGCGCACTGGTTCACCGACGAGGAGCAGCCGGCCGCCACCGAGCCGCCCCAAGCTGACGTTCAGAGTGACGATCACGCCTAGCGACCCCGCCACGCCCCTCGTCGAGCCGGACGACGAGCCGGAAACGGGCCCGCTCCGGCGTTGCATCGTCACGCGTGAGCATGGCGAACGGGCACAGATGCTGCGCTTCGTGCTGGGTCCGGACCGCGCCATCGTGCCGGACCTGCTCGCAAAGCTGCCCGGCCGGGGAATCTGGTTGAGCGCGCGCCGGGATGTGTTAGAAACCGCCCGCACTCGCGGCGCCTTCGCCCGGGCTGCACGAGGCCCCGTGACGTTGCCCCCCGACCTGCCCCTGATGATCGAAGGCATGCTGGTGCGCCGCATCACGGAGCTGCTGGGCCTCGCCCGGCGCGCCGGGCAGGCGGTCTGCGGCTTCCAGAAGGCCCGCGAATGGCTGACCACGGGCCAGGCGGCACTGGTCGTCCAGGCGTCGGACGGCAGCCCGGACGAGCGTCGGCGCGTCCTCAGCGGGGCGCGGGACGTGCCGGTGGCGGCTCCGCTGCCGGCGCATGCGTTGGGCGCGGTGTTCGGCCGGGACCACGCGGTGCATGTGGCGGTGGCGCGCGGCCGGTTGGCCGAGGCGTTGCGGGCGGAGACGGGACGGCTGGCCGGGGTGTCCGGCCAGGTTGAGACAAGACTGGCCTCCGGCCAGGGCGCGACAAGACTGGCCGCTGGCCAGGGTGAGACAAGACTGGCCTCCGGCCAGGGTGAGACAAAGCTGGACGGCGCCGCCGTGCAGCCAGGGTGATGGGACAGACGGGTCGATGAGCGATAACAAGAATCAGGACGCGGGCAAGGGCAGGCTTTCGCTGCGTCCGGCAGGACGGCTCGAACTGGGCCGGACGGTCGATGCCGGGTCCGTACGGCAGAGCTTCAGCCATGGCCGGACCAAGGTCGTGCAGGTCGAGGTGCGCAAGAAGCGCGCACCCGTCAGCGCACCCGTGCCGCCCCCGCCCCCCGAACCCGTCGCCAAGGGACCCATCGTCCCCGGCGCGCCGCCGCCCCGCGCCCCCGCCGCCCCCGCCCGGGCGCTGACCGCGACCGAGGTCGCCGTCCGCCAGCGCGTGCTGGCCGAGCAGCAGCGCGACGCCGCCAAGCGCGAGACGGAGCGCCGCGAGCAGGAGAAGATCTCGATCCTCTCCGCCGCCGAGGAAGCGCGCCGCCGCGACGAGGAGGCCCGCCGCGCCGCCGAGGAACAGGCGAAGCGCGACGCCGCCGAAGCCGCCCAGCGCCAGCGGGAGGAAGCCGCCGCCGCTGCCGCCGCCGCGGCCCCTGCCGTCACGCCCTCGCCCGCCCCGGCCACCGCCGGCGCCGCACCCAGCGCCGCCCCCGCGGCCGAGCCGGTGCGACGCCCCGCCACCCCCGGCACGCCGAACGAGACGCTGCGCCTGAAGCCCACCCGACCCGAGGACGAGGAAGCCCCCCGCCGCCGTCCCGGCGTCGTGCTGCCCGGCCGCAAGCCCGGGCCCGCCGTCGTCAAGAAGCCCGGCGACGGGCGCCGCGCCGGCCGCATCGACGTCATGGCCGCCATCGAGGGCGACGACGACAAAAGCCGCAGCCTCGCCTCCGTCCGCCGCCAGCGGGAGCGGGAGCGCCGCCAGGCCGAACTGGAGATGCTCCGCAGCGACCAGATGAAGGTCGTGCGCGACGTCATCCTGCCCGAGACGATCACGGTGCAGGAACTCGCCAACCGCATGGCCGCCCGCATGCCCGACGTCATCAAGGCATTGATGCGCATGGGCGTCATGGCGACGCCGGTGCAGTCCATCGACGCAGACACGGCCGAGCTGGTCGTGCAGGAGTTCGGCCACCGCGTCCGCCGGGTCAGCGAGAGCGACGTGGAGCTGGGCATCGACGGCGAGATCGACGTCGATACCGAGTTGCTGCCGCGCGCCCCCGTCGTCACCATCATGGGCCACGTCGATCACGGCAAGACCAGCCTGCTCGACGCGCTCCGCAGCACCGACGTCGCGGGCGGCGAGGCCGGCGGCATCACGCAGCACATCGGCGCCTACCAGGTGCTGACGAAGGCGGGCAACCGGATCACCTTCATCGACACGCCGGGCCACGAGGCGTTCACGGCGATGCGCAGCCGCGGCGCGTCGGTGACGGACATCGTCGTGCTGGTCGTGGCCGCCGATGACGGCGTCATGCCGCAGACGATCGAGGCCATCAAGCACGCGAAGGCCGCCGACGCCCCGATCATCGTCGCCATCAACAAGATGGACAAGCCCGACGCCAACCCCGACCGCGTCCGGCAGGAACTGCTGAGCCACGAGATCGTCGTGGAAGAGATGGGCGGCGACACGCAGGACGTGCTCGTCTCCGCCACCAAGCGGACGGGACTCGACGCGCTGGAAGAAGCGATCATGCTCCAGGCCGAAATCCTGGACCTGCGCGCCAACCCGCATCGCGCGGCCGAGGGCAGCGTGATCGAAAGCCGGCTCGACCGCGGCCGCGGCCCGGTCGCGACCGTCCTGGTCCAGAAGGGCACGCTGCGCCAGGGCGACATCGTCGTGGCCGGCGCCGAGTTCGGCCGCGTCCGCGCGATGCTGGACGACAAGGCGAAGCAGTTGAAGGAGGCCGGTCCGTCGGTCCCCGTCGAAATCCTCGGCCTGTCGAGCGCACCCTCGGCCGGCGAGCCCTTCGTCGCCGTCGACAACGAGGCGCAGGCGCGCGAGATCAGCGAGTTCCGCCAGCGCAAGCTGCGGGACCGTGCCGCCGGCGTCGCAACCGCGGCACGCGGCACGCTGGACGAGATGCTGGCCCGCATCGTCGCCGGCGACAAGAAAGAGGTGGCGCTCCTCATCAAAGCCGACGTGCAGGGCAGCGCCGAGGCGTTGCAGGCCACGGTGCAGAAGCTGGAGCACGAGGAGGTCCGCGTCCGCGTGCTGAACGCCTCCGTGGGCCAGATCACCGAAAGCGACATCCAGCTCGCCCGCGCCAGCGACGGCATCGTCATCGCGTTCAACGTCCGGGCGACCAGCCAGGCGCGGGAGCTGGCGCAGCGGGACGGCGTCGATATCCGCTACTACTCGATCATCTACGACGTGGCGGACGACGTGGAGAAGCTGGTCCGCGGCAAGGTGGCGCCGAAGGCCCGCGAGAACTTCCTGGGCTACGCCGAGATCCGCAAGGTCTTCGACATCACCAAGACCGGCAAGGTCGCCGGCTGCATGGTGACCGAGGGCCTGGTCAAGCGCGGCGCCGGCGTGCGGCTGCTGCGCGAGGGCGTGGTCATCCACAACGGCCAGCTCAGCCAGTTGAAGCGCTTCAAGGATGACGTCCGCGAAGTCGCCCGCGGCTACGAGTGCGGGTTGAGCTTCGCCGGCTACGCCGACATCCGCGAGGGCGACGTGGTCGAGTGCTTCGAGATCGAGATGGTCCCGGGTTGACGAAGGGATCGTCTTCGAAGCCCTCGGCCAAGGCGCCCACCCAGCGCCAGTTGCGGGTGGGCGAGGAAATCCGGCACGTGCTGTCGGCCGTGTTCCTGCGCGGCGAGTTCCGCGACCCGGACCTCGTGGGGCAGCACGTCACCGTCACGGAGGTCCGGGTCAGCCCCGACCTCCGCAACGCCACCGCCTTCGTGGCCCGGCTCGGCCGCACCGACATCGAGGCGCTGCTCCCCGCGCTGAAGCGCGCCGCCGTCTACCTGCGCGGCCAGGTGGCGCACGAGATGCGGCTGCGGGTGGCGCCGAACCTCACCTTCCAGCCGGACACGACGCTGGACTATGCGATGCACATCGACACGCTGCTGAAGGCGCCCGAGGTGGCCCGCGATCTCGGTTCTCTCCCGGCTCCCGAAGACATCTGACGTCTCACGACGTGCAAGGGATCGGCTTCGTCCTATCTGCACGCCGGGTACTCACCACCGGCCGCAGCCAATGCTCGACGCCGTCCCCTGACCACGCCTATCGTTCGTTTCCTGCAAACGCCCACGCCGCAGCCGACGGGGAACGCCGCGCCATGTCGATCGCAACGACCGCCGAAGCCGACGGCCTGCCCGACCACCTGGGCCGGATCGCGCACGCGACCTGGTTCACGCGCGTCATCCTCGGCGCCATCGCCCTGACCGGCATCCTCTCGGGCCTCGAGACCTATCCGCTGTTCCGCGGCGAGGACGCGGCGGGCCGGGCGGTCGATCTGCTGCAGAACCTGGTGCTCGGCGTCTTCGTCGTGGAGATCGCGATCAAGCTCGGGTCCTACGGTCGGCAGCCGTGGCGGTATTTCACAAGCGGCTGGAACGTGTTCGACTTCATGATCGTGCTGCTGTGCCTGTTGCCGCTGCATGCCGAATACGTCGTCGTGCTGCGCCTGTTGCGGACGCTGCGGCTGTTCACCGCCCTGCACGGGCTGCAGATCATGCTGTCCGGCCTGCTGCGCGGCATCCCTTCCCTCGGATACGTCGGCCTGCTGCTGCTGCTGCACTTCTACATCTACGCCGTCATCGGCACCTTCATGTTCGGCGACAACGACCCGATCCGCTTCGGCAGCCTGCACACCAGCATGCTCACACTCTTCCAGGTGCTGACCCTGGAAGGCTGGAACGACATCCTGAACACGCAGTACCACGGCTCCGACATCGGCTACGACGAGGGCTGGAAGACGCTCTCGACGACGATGGACCGGACGTCGGTCGCACGGCCGATTGCGGCGGCGGCCTACTTCGTATCGTTCATCCTCATCGGCACCATGATCATGCTGAACCTGTTCACGGGCGTGATCATCAAGAGCATGGAAGAGGCGCACATCGAGGCGGCGGAGGAAGCCCGGCTGAAGCGGACGGCGCACGCGCAGGCCCCCACGGCACAGGAGCGGGTGCTGGAACTCAGCCAGCAGCTCCAATCCATCGCCGACCAGCTCTCGGCGTTGAAGATGGAGCGCGAACCGGGCGGCCCGCGGGAGGGCTGAACTCCGGAGCCGTTCAGGCCCGGGACGGGCTGGATCGGCGCCGGGCGATACCGGCGGCGAGCAGCCCGGCGCCGAGGATCGCCGCGGAGACCGGCTCCGGCACATCAAGGATGCTGGCGACGCCGTTGTCGTAGATGCTCGTAACCTGGCTGGACGAGAGCGCGCCGGCGAAGATCGCGACGTCGTCGATGCGACCGGTGAAGTTCTGGATGCCCGCCGAACTGGTGGACAGCGCGTTGAGGGCGCCGATGGTGACCGGGGCGGCGTTCGAGACGTCGATGGCGATCGTCTCCGCGAACGACGCGATCGCAGCGCCATTCACGTAGGCGGTTTCGACCCCGGCCTCGCGGACGAAGGTGAAGTTGTACCAGACCCCGTCGGCAAACCCGCTGGGGGTCCTGAGGTTGGCGTCCTGGCCTGCGGCGATATTGCGGGTTTCGCTGCCCACGCCGCCGCAAGGCCAGCAGTTGTTTGCAAGCCAGCCCGAGTACGGGGAGGCGATCCCGTAGTCGTCCTTGCTGATCAGGCCGGTGATGGGGACATTGTCCGTGCCGACGAACCGGAGCGTGTACGAGAAGTCGCCGGTGCCGAAGTTGAGGCTCGCGACGCTGGGCACCACCACCGCGGACGAGCCGTCGAACGCGAAGGCCTGGCCGAACACGCCGGCGCCGTAGCCGACGCTGCCTACCGCGATCCCGGCGTTGCCGTTGCCGCTTGCGTCCGCCGTGCTGCCATCGCCGGTCAGATAGGCGACGAGCGAGGGCGCCGCATGCGCGGGTGCCGACAACCCGTGGAATGCCAGCGGGACGACGGCGGCAGCGATCCAAAGATGGCAGCGCATGGATGTCCCCTGGGCGGATTGCTCAATAGTTAGACACAATTCGCAATCGATGCAATATCGGAGAGGCGCATCCAGGGGGATCGCTTGAAGGACAAACAAGCGCGCGGCTCGTCATAAAGCGAACCACGGAGGCACGGAGATCACGGAGAAAGCCACAAAGGCAGCGTGTTTCAGGTTTGGAGTGACCCCCTGAATTGAGACACGGAATTAGGGCACACTGTCATGAGGAGG
>CAXTPG010000168.1:0-6630 GCA_964246015.1 uncultured Acetobacteraceae bacterium | reverse complement strand
GCCGTCACGCCCATCGTCGCGAAGAACACCATCAGCGTGATGAACTGGAACCGCAGCGCGATGTCCAAGGTGCGGCGGTAGCCGTTCAGCAAGCCCTCGAAGAACCGTTCGACCACCCGGTACAGCCAGCCGTGCTGGGCGTTGTGGTGCTTCAGGAAGCGCGAGCACATCATGGGCGTGAGCGTCAGCGACACGACGGCGGAGACCATGACGGTGATGGCGACCGTCATCGCGAACTCGCGGAACAGGCGGCCGACGATGCCGCCCATCAGCAGCAGCGGGATGAACACGGCGATCAGCGACAGGCTGATGGAGATGATGGTGAACCCGATCTCCCCGGCGCCTTTCAGCGCGGCTTCCTGCGGGCTCATGCCTTCCTCGATGTGGCGGTAGATGTTCTCCAGCATGACGATCGCATCGTCGACGACGAAGCCGACCGCGATCGTGAGCGCCATGAGGGTCAGGTTGTTGAGGCTGTAGTTGCAGAGGTACATGACCGCGAAGGTGCCCACCAGCGCGATGGGCACCGTGACGCTGGGGATGATGGTTGCCCAGACGTTGCGCAGGAACAGGAAGATGACCATCACGACGAGCGCGATGGAGAGCAGCAGGGTGAACTGCACCTCGTGCACCGACGCGCGGATGGTGATGGTGCGATCGACCACCGTCTCGACGTTGATCGAGGGCGGGATGGCGGCGCGCAGGCCGGGCAGGGCGGCCTTCACACGCTCGACCGTGTCGATGACGTTGGCGCCGGGCTGCTTGAACACGAAGAGCTGGATGCCGCGCTTGCCCTTCTGCCAGCCGGCGAGGCGCGCATTCTCGGGCCCGTCGACGGCGCGGCCGATGTCGCGGACGCGCACGGGGCCGCCGTTGCGCCAGGCGAGGATGACGTTGTCGATCTCGCTGGCTTTCGTGAGCTGGTCGTTGGCGTAGATGGCGAAGGCGCGCTGCGATCCGTCGACGGTGCCCTTGGGCGCGTCGACGGTTGCGGTCACCAGAAGCTGTCGCACTTCCTCGAGCGTCATGCCCATCGAGGCGAGACGGGCCGGGTCCGCCTGCACGCGGATGGAGCGTTTCTGCTCGCCGCCGATGGTCACCTGGCTGACGCCGCTGATCTGCGAGATCTGCTGGCTGAGGATGTTGTCGGCGAAGTCGTTGACCTCGATCAGCGGCAGCACGTCGCTTTGGACCGAGAGGATCAGGATGGGGCTGTCGGCCGGGTTGACCTTCCGGAAGATGGGCGGGTTGGGCAGGTTGCGGGGCAACTGCCCGCCGGCGTTGTTGATGGCGGCCTGCACGTCGAGCGAGGCGCCGTCGATATTCCGGTCGAGGTCGAACTGCACGACGATCTGCGTGCTGCCGCCGACGCTGACGGACGTCATCTGCGCGACGCCCGAGATCTGGGAGAACTGGCGTTCCAGCGGCTGAGCGACCGTGGATGCCATCGTCTCGGGGCTTGCGCCGGGGAGCTGGGCGGTGACCTGGATGGTCGGGAACTCGACGCGCGGCAGCGGCGCCACGGGCAGCAGCGGGTAGGCAGCGATGCCCACCAGCAGGATTGCGGCCATCATCAGCGATGTGGCGACGGGTCGGCGGATGAAAGGGGTCGAGATGCTCATCGGCGTTATCTGCCCCTGCTTCGCGTGTTGCCTAGCTGGCCGGCTTCTGTTCGGTCGCCGCGACCTTCAGGCCGGGCGCCAGGCGCGACTGCCCGGCGACGACCACCTGGTCCCCGGCGTTCAGCCCCTTCGACACGACGGCGACGCGGCCGTCATCCTGTTCCACTTCGATCGGCTGCACGGCGGCGGTATTGTCCGCCTTCACGGCGAACACGTACATGCCGTTCTGCCCGCGCTGCACGGCGGCGCTGGGGATGGTGACGGCGTCCTTCTTGACGTCGGTGCGCATGCGGACGTTCACGAACTGGCCGGGCCACAGCGCGTCGTCCGCATTCTCGAACGTCGCCTTCAGCTTGATCGTGCCGGTGCTGATGTCGATGGAGCTGTCGACGGTCAGCAGCTCCCCTTCGCTCAGCTTCGTCTTGTCGTCGGAGCTGTAGGCGGTCACCGGCAGCTTGCCCCGGCGCATCGCGGCCTGGACGCGGGGCAGCGCGTCCTGCGGCAGGGTGAAGACCAGCGAGATGGGCTGGAGCTGAGCGATGGTGACGAGGCCGGAGGCGTTCGGGTCGGCGGTGCGGATGTAGTTGCCGGGGTCGATCAGGCGGAGGCCGACGCGGCCCTCGATGGGCGAGACGATGCGGGTGAAGCCGAGGTTGAGCTGGGCCGAGGCGATGGCGGCGTCGTCCCCGCGGACGGCGGCTTCGGCCAGGACGACGGCGAGGCGGGTCGTGTCCAGCTTCTGGCGCGAGGCGACCTGGCTTTGCGCGAGGTCGTTGTAGCGGACGAGGTCGAGGCGGGCGTTGGACAGCATCGCCTCGTTGGCGGCCTTCTTGGCCACGGCCTGGTCGAGCGTCGCCTGGTAGGGGCGCGGGTCGAGCTGGGCGAGGACGTCGCCCGGTTTCACGCGCTGGCCTTCGGTGAACAGGACGCGGTCGAGCGTGCCGTCGACGCGGGCGCGGACGAGCACGGACTGGAAGGCCTGCACCGTGCCGATCGTGCGCTGCATGACGGGCACGTCCTGCTTCTGCGCCAGCGTCGTCGTGACCGGCACCGGACCGCCTTGCGCGAAGGCGGGGGCGAACACGGGGGTGGCGAGCAGGCACAAGGCTAGGGTCAGGCTGGACGTCGTGGCTGTCATCGGACCTGCGAGCAAATGTACGGAGAACCAGACCACTTACCGGAATCGGGCGCTCGATTGCCAGCATTCATTGCATGCGCCGGGTGGGGATTCTCTTAACGCTTACGTTGGATTGACGCGGGAGAGGGCATCGAGGCAGGGGGGTGCCCAGTTCGCGCGCAACGTGCTGTTCTGCCGCCCTTGTCTTGGAGCGCGCCATGGACCACGCCGTACCTGCCCCGAATGCCGAGATCCGCGATGCCGTGCGGCGGCTGTGCGCGGAGTTCCCGGGCGAATACTGGCGGCGGCTGGATGCGGTGCGCGGGTATCCGACGGAGTTCGTGCGGGCGCTGACCGAGGCCGGGTATCTGGCCGTGCTGATCCCGGAGGAGTACGGCGGCGCCGGGCTGGGGCTGCGGGCGGCGGCGGACATCCTGGAGACGATCCAGGCGGAGGGGTGCAACGGCGGCGCGTGCCACGCGCAGATGTACATGATGGGCGCGATTCTGCGGCATGGCTCGGCCGAGCAGAAGCAGCGATACCTTCCGGGGATCGCGAGCGGTGCGCTGCGGCTGCAGGCGTTCGGCGTGACGGAGCCGAACAGCGGGACGGACACCACCAGCCTCCGCACCACGGCCCGGCGCGAGGGTGACGAGTATGTCATCGACGGGCAGAAGATCTGGACCAGCCGGGCGGAACACAGCGACCTGATGCTGCTGCTGGCCCGCACGACGGCGCGGGACCAGGTGGCGAAGCGGACGGACGGGCTGTCGACGTTCATCGTCGACATGCGGGCGGTGGAGGGGAAGGGCCTGACGATCCGGCCGATCCGGACGATGATGAACCATAATTCGTGCGAGGTGTTCTTCGAGGGCATGCGCATTCCGGCCGACGCGCTGCTGGGGCAGGAGGGGCGGGGGTTCCGCATCATCCTGGACGGCATGAACGCGGAGCGTCTGCTGATCGCGGCCGAGTGCGTGGGCGACGCGAAGTGGTTCACCGCGAAATCCGTCGCCTATGGCACGCAGCGCGTGATCTTCGGCCGGCCGATCGCGCAGAACCAGGGCGTGCAGTTCCCGATCGCGAAGGCGTATGCGCAGACGCGGGCGGCGGAGCTGATGGTGCATGCGGGGTGCGACAAGTTCGAGGCTGGTTTGAACTGCGGCGAGGAGGCGAACATGGCAAAGCTGCTGGCGGCGGAGGCGAGCTGGGCGGCGGCCGAGGCCTGCGTGCAGACGCATGGCGGATTCGGGTTCGCGGAGGAGTACGACGTGGAGCGCAAGTTCCGGGAGACGCGGCTGTATCAGGTGGCGCCGATCAGCACGAACCTGATCCTTTCCTATGTGGCGGAGCATGTGTTGGGGATGCCCCGGTCTTATTGATGGCGCGTTGCGGGTGGGTCTTGTGCTTGGAGGTGGGTTGAAGGACCCACCCTACTTTCGGATGTAGGTGGCGGTCACGATGCGGGTGGGGAGGGCGCGGTAGGAGTCCAGCGTGCGGCCCGTGATCGTGGGGGTGCTGCTGCCGGGGGTGGGCAGCAGGCGGGCCGGGGCGCCACCGGGCAACGCGGGCGGGGGCTGTGATGGAGGCGCGCCGGTCTGCGCCGTGACGTGCGGCTGCGTGCGGGGCTGGTCGGGCCTGGCCCATACGGCCATCACCTTCTTGGCGTAGGCGTCGCCGATGTCGGGGGTGAGGGAGTGGTAGCCGGCGACGGCGCGGGGCCATGATCCGGTCTGGTCCAGCAGCCGCAGGAGGAAGCGGGCGGCGTAGCGGGCGTTGGCCGCCGGGTCGAACGCGTCGTCCAGCGAGGCGAAGGCGTCGGCGTGGTGCATGAGGTTGACCTGCATGCAGCCGACGTCGATGGAGCGGGCGCCGCGGGCGCGGTGGGCGGTGACGGCGGCGATGGCCTGCTGCTTGGTGTCGAACACCTCGCCCACGCCTTCCACGTTGATCGTCCAGGGCCAGGGGGCGACGGCGCCGGATGCGTCCCGCCGGCCGCTTTCAATGACCCCGATCGCCTGCATGAGGCGGTCGGGGACGAAGCTCGCGCGCTCGGCGGCGGCGATCGCGGCCCGGCACAGGGCGCCGTTGGCCAGGGCGGGGCCGGCCAGCACGACCAACAACGCGGCGAGGGGGAGCGATCTGGCCATGCCCCGTCATGCCGGATGGATATGAAGGCGGGGCTAACGAAGGCCCGACACGTGAACGTTACAAAAGTTAATGGTGCGGTGCGAAAACACGCTTGCATACGAATGAAGGTCCGGCATAGGCTTTGATCTCGGCAGGGCTCCGGCCCTGTCGTTGGACGTTTCCTCCCTAAACTTGGCGGTGCCCTCGGGCGCCGCCATTTTTTTGTTCAGGGCTCCATCAGCGCGGGCGATTCGTCCGCCAGGCGGGCGGCCAGCGCCGTCAGGTCCCGCCGCAAGCGGTCGAAGCCGGGGCCGCGCACGAACCTCGCTTCGTCCATATAGAGGCCGCGCGCGATCTCGATCTGCAGCGCGTGCACGGCTTCCCGCGGGCGGCCGTAGTGGCGGGTCACGTAGCCGCCGGCGTAGGGGTCGTTGCGGCGGACCTCGTAGCCCATGCCGGCCAGTGCCTGCTCCGCCAGGCGTGTGATGCGCGCGGCGCAGGCGGTGCCGTGCGCGTCGCCCAGCACGATGTCCGGTGGCGCGCCGCGGCTGGCGTGCGATGGCATGGAGTGGCAGTCGATCAGGAGGCATGCGCCGAAGCGGTCGCGGGTTTCGCCGATCAGGGCGGCGAGCGTGTCGTGATAGGGCTTCCAGCAGGATTCCACGCGGAACTCCGCCTCGTGGAAGCGGAGCTTGTCGCGGTAGATGCTTTCGCCGGTCGCGACGACTCGGGCGAGGGTGCCGAGGCCTGCGCCGACGCGCGCGCTGGTGGTGTTGACCCAGGCGGGCAGGTCGTCGGCGAACATGCCGGGGTCGAGTTCCCAGGGCTCGCGGTTGGCGTCGCAGTAGGCGCGGGGGAAGGTGGCGGTGAGCAGGGGGGCGCCGACGCCGGGGACGCCGTCGAAGAGCTCGTCGACGAAGCTGTCCTCGCTGCGGCGCAGGCCGGTGGCGTCCAGCCGGGCGGCCTCGATGAAGGCGGCGGGGTAGTTGCGGCCGGAATGCGGGGAGGCGAAGACGACCGGCGCCGTCTGCACCGAGGGGCGGGCGAGCTGGTACGGTGGGGGGGCCAGGGGCAAGGCGAGGTCCATCGCGCTATTGAAGCCGCGCCGTGCCCGCGTGTCACGCGCCTGAATGCACGTGGGTGGTTGCGGCATGGCGCGATCCGCTTTAGGAAGCGGCGTTCGGATGGGCGCGTAGCTCAGCGGTAGAGCATCGCCTTGACATGGCGGGGGTCACAGGTTCAATCCCTGTCGCGCCCACCATCCGAACCAGGTTTCCCGGGGCTTCCCGAACGGACACAAGGGGACGCATCGGAACCCGACGACGCCGGCCACTGCGCAGGCCGTGTCGTGCGCCTGGCGCAGTGGGTTGCCGCCGACGCGTCGCGTCCGCAATGGTTTCGGCGCCTCGAACCTGCACCGCAACTCGGCACACAGGCCGCTTACAACTGCAACTCGGCCTCCAGCCACTCCCGCAGCCACCGCACCGCGCCGTGACGGCCCGCGCCGGGCGGAAACACCAGCCTGTGGCCGACATAGCGGCAATCGGCGGCGCGGCCGGCCAGCGGCTGCACCAGGCGGCCATCGGCGATCTCGCGTTCCGCCAGGCGCGTGCTTTCCAGCGCCACGCCCTGCCCATCCACCGCCATCGCGACGGCCAGGAAGCTGCGGTCGAAGCGGGCGCCGCGGGGCGGTGGCGCGTTGATGCCGTTGGCGCCGAACCAGTCGGGCCAGCGGATCATCTTGTTGTCGCTTTCGATCAG
>CAXTPG010000167.1:0-6647 GCA_964246015.1 uncultured Acetobacteraceae bacterium | reverse complement strand
CAGCCCGTCGTCGGCGCCCGCATGGGCTACACCCGCCACGGCCGCCAGGACGGCGTCGAGCGCTTCATGCGCCACTACTTCCTCACCGCCCGCGAAATCACCCGCATCACCACCGTCCTCGAACCCGCAATCGTCCGCGCCGCCCTCGGCCCCCCCGCCATCGAACCCGAAACCGACCCGGCCCTCCTCGAACAGGGCTTCGTCCTCGCCGACGGCAAGCTCCTCGCCGCACCCGGCCACGACTTCGAACGCACCCCCATCCTCATGCTGCGAATCCTGCAGCTCGCCCGCGACCGCAGCCTCACGCTCCACCCCCTCGCCCTGCGCGCCCTCATCCGGCACGAGCGCCAGGCCATCGTCCTCCGCAACGACCCCGAAGCCGCCGCCCTCTTCCAGGACCTCCTCTGCGGCCCCGACGAAGGCCCCGGACAGGCCCAGGGCGCCCGGTGGCTGACGGTGTTGAACGAGTGCGGCTTCCTCGGCCGCTACATCCCCGACTGGGCCCGCATCGTCGGCCAGATGCAGTTCGACACCTACCACGTCTTCACGGTCGACGAGCACACCATCGAGGCCGTCCGAGTCCTCAACTCCCTCGAACGCGGCGACCTCGCCGAAGTCGCCCCCATCGCCACCAGCCTGTGCGAGGACCTGCAATCCCGCCGCTCCCTCTACAGCGCCATGCTCCTGCACGACATCGCCAAGGGACGCGGCGGCGACCACTCCGAACTCGGCGCCGAACTGGCTCTCCAGCTCGGCCCGACCATCGGCCTCTCCGCCGAGGAAACCGAGACCGTGAGCTGGCTCGTCCTCCACCACCTCCTCCTCAGCCAGACCGCCTTCAAGCGCGACATCGACGACCCCAAGACCATCATGGACCTCGCCGACACCATCCAGTCGCCCGAGCGCCTCAAGCTCCTCCTCGTCCTCACCGTCGCCGACATGCGCGCCGTCAGCGCAAAGGTCTGGAACGGCTGGAAAGCGACCCTCCTGCGCGAACTCTACGCCCGCGTCGCCGACGTCCTGGCCGGCGGCCTCGCCACAACCGAGCGCGACGTCCGCGTCGCCCGCGCCAAGGACGCGGCCGCCGAAGCCCTGTCCGACTGGCCCGCCACCGACCGGGACTTCTTCCTGGGCCTCGGCTACCCCGCCTACTGGCTCAGCTTCGACCCGGAAACCCACGCCCGCCACGCCCGCCTGGTCCGCGACGCCGAATCCCGCGGCGCGCCCCTCACGGTCGACACCCAGCCCCTCCCCGCCCGCGCGGTCACCGAGGTCACGGTCTACACCGCCGACCACGCCGGCCTGTTCAGCCGCATCGCAGGCGCGCTGGCCGTCGCCGGCGCAAGCATCGTCGACGCCCGCATCCACACCCTCACCAACGGCAGCGCCCTCGACACCTTCTGGATCCAGGACGCCGCCGGCGGCGCATTCGACGCCCCCCACCGCCTCGCCCGCCTCCACGTCCTCGTCGACCAGGCCCTCTCCGGCCGCCTCGGCCTCGACGGCGAGATCCGCCGCGCCGCCGCCGGCGCCCTCCTGGGCCGCCGCATGCGCGCCATCCACGTGCCCCCCCGCGTCGTCATCGACAACCGCGCCAGCAACACCCACACCGTCCTGGAAGTGAACGGCCGCGACCGCCCCGGCCTCTTGCACGACGTCACCGCCGCCGTCAGCGAACAGGGCCTGCAGATCGCCTCCGCCCACGTCACCACCTACGGCGTCCGCGCCGTCGACGTCTTCTACGTAAAGGACGTCTTCGGCCTCAAGGTCGAGAACGAACGCAAGCTCGCGACCCTCCGCCAGGCCCTCCTCGCCGCCCTCCAACCCCCCGAGGAACCCGCCGCCGCCCCAACCCCCCGCCGCCCCGTCGCCGCCGCCTGAACCCCGCCGCTGCCCCCTCTCCCGTCATCACGCCACCGCCATCATCCCGCCCCTACGACTACGCGGGCGGGCCGCTCGCCTTCCGCCCCGGCAGCACCCGCGCCTCCGCGAACGTCCGGTTCCACGTCGGCGTCAGCACAACCTCGTTCATGCACACATGCGCCGGCAGGCACGCGATGTAGCGCACCAGCTCCGCGCAATCCTCCGGCCGCATCAGCCGCGCAAGCTCCGCCGCCTCCATCGCCACCCCCCGCGTCTGCAGGATCGCCGTCGCCGTCTCCCCGGGGCTCAGCACCGTCGACCGGATACCGTTCCCGAACTCCTCCCGGTTCAGGCTGTGGCTCATCGCCAGCAGCGCCGCCTTCGCCGTCGTATACCCCGCCCCGCTCTGCCCGTCCCAATACCGCCCCGCCCGCGACCCGATGTGCACGAACACCCCGCCGCCCCCCGCCCGCATCACCGGCAGCGCCGCCGCGACGCAATAGAACGCGCTGTTCAGGTTGGCCCCCAGCACCTGGTCGATGCTCGCCGGGTCCAGCTCCGCCCAGGCCCGCCGCACGATGTTCGTCCCCGCATTGTTGACGACGACGTCCAGCCGCCCCAGGTCCGCCCCGATCGCCGCCGCAACCACACCCACCGCCCGCCCGTCGGTCACGTCCGCCGGCTTCACCACCGCCCCCCCGCACAACCCCGCCGTCTCCTCCAGCGGCCCCACCCGCCGCCCCGTCAGCACTAGCCGCGCCCCCTCCGCCGCCAACGCCACCGCCGTCGCCCGCCCGATCCCGCTGCCGGCCCCCGTCACCCAGGCGACCTTCCCCTCCAGACGCGACATCATCCCTCCCCGCAAATCAGAACCTGGCCACGTTCCTTCCCCCCTCAGGGAGGGGCCGGGGATAGGTTTGTCGTCCCCGATCACCACCCTACAACGACCCGGCATTCACGATCAGGCACTGCTTCGTCATCATCCGCGCCCCATCGGAACACAGGAACACCGCCGCATTCGCGATATCCATCGGCACGATCGCATCCGGCAGGCACTGCAACGCCCGCATCTGCACGTCCCGCTCCGGACTGGACCACAACGCATGCTGCCGCGGCGTCGGCACGTTCCCCGGTGCCACCGCATTCACCCGGATCCGGTCCGGCCCCAGCTCCCGCGCCAACGAGTTCGTCAGCCCGATCACCGCCGCCTTCGCCGCGCTGTACAACTGCAGATCCTTGATCCCCCGCATCCACGCGACCGAGCTGGTGTTCACGATCGACCCCCGCCCCAACCGGCGCATCTGCGGGGCCGCATACTGCGCCGCGAACACGACATGCCGAAGGTTCACCCGCATCATCCAGTCGAAATCCTCCTCCGTCGCGTCCAGGAACCCGTGCCGCTGATCCACCGCCGCATTGTTCACCAACCCGAAGATCGGCCCATCCGCGGTCTCGATCCCCTCCATCACCCCACGCAGCCGCTTCAGATCCATCAGGTCGCACGGAATGAACCCCACATCCCGCCCCCCACCCGACATCCCCCTCGCCAGGGCCTCCCCCTCCGCCTCCTGGATATCGACGAACCGCACCCGCGCCCCCGTCGCCGCGAACGCCTCCACATGCGCCGCCCCGATCCCGCTGGCGCCCCCCGTGACGAACACGACCTGGCCAACCAGCTCCGGATAATGAGCCATCAAGCAATCCTCTGCTGCGTCTCGCGATCGAACAAACAGGCCTTCGCCGTGTCCAGCGAGAACCGCACCGCAGCCCCCGCCGCCGGCCGGTCCGCCGCACCCATCCGCGCCGTGACCTCGACCCCGCCCAACTGCAGCACCGCCATCGTCTCCGCCCCCGTCATCTCGATCATCTCCACCTGCGCCACCACCGTCCCCGGCCCATCCCCCCCAAGCCCGATGCATTCCGGCCGCACCCCCAGCAGCCCCCGCCGCCCGGCCCCCCCGTCCCACCCCGCATGCGGCAACCCCACGCGCTGCCCGTCCGCCAGCACCGCCACCAGCCCCGCCTCCAGCACCACCGGTATCGCGTTCATCGGCGGCGAGCCCATGAACGAAGCCACGAACAGATTGGCCGGGCTGTCATAGATCGTCTGCGGATCGGCGAACTGCTGCACCACCCCGTCCCGCATCACGGCAACCCGGCTCGCCAGCGTCATCGCCTCGACCTGGTCGTGCGTCACATAGACGATCGTCGTCCCCAGCGCCTGGTGGAAACGCCTGATCTCCTTGCGCATCTCCACCCGCAACTTCGCATCGAGGTTGGACAGCGGCTCGTCGAACAGGAACAGGATCGGGTCCCGCACCAGCGCCCGCCCCATCGCCACCCGCTGCCGCTGCCCACCCGAAAGCGCCCCCGGCCGGCGGTCCAGCAGATGCCCGATCTGCAGCAGCCCCGCCACCCGCGCCACCGCCGCCTCCTGCTCCGCCCGCGACGCCCCCCGGCACTGCATCCCGAACACGATGTTCCCCCGCACCGTCATCGACGGGTAGAGCGCATAGCTCTGGAACACCATCGCGATGTCCCGGTCCCGCGGCGGCAGCCGCGACACGTCCCGCCCCCCGATCTCGATCCGCCCGGCGCTCGCCGTCTCCAGCCCCGCAATGACGTTCAGCAGCGTCGACTTCCCGCATCCCGAAGGGCCCACAAGGACAACGAACTCCCCGCTCTCGATCTCGAGGTCGATCCCCCGCAGCACCTCCTGCTTGCCGAACCGGACCGCCAGGCCGCTGATGGACAGCGCGGACACTACTTCACCGCCCCGGCCGTAAGCCCACGCACGAAATACCGGCCCCCGAACACGTACACCAGCAAGGTCGGCAACGCCGCCAGCAGCACCGCCGCACTCTCGATCCCATATTCCCGCGCCTGCGCCACATTGGCCGTCAGCGCCATCAACGCCGCCGTCACCGGCCGGCTCGCCCCGTCCGTGAACGTGATCCCGTACAGGAACTCGTTCCAGATCCCCGTGAACTGCCAGATCACGGTCACGATCAGGATCGGCGGCGACAACGGCAGCACGATCCGCCGGAAGATCGTGAAGAACCCGGCGCCATCGATCCGCGCCGCCTTCAATATATCCAGCGGAATGTTCACGTAATAGTTGCGGCACAGCAGCGTCGTGAAGCTGATCCCCTGCACGATATGGATCAGGATCAGCCCCTGCGTCGTCCCCGAAAGCCCCAGCTCCCGCAACGTCAGCGCCCACGGCACCAGCTTCACCTGCGCCGGCAGGAACACGCCGAACGTCACCACCCCGAACAGCAGCCCCGCCCCGCGGAACCGGTGCAACGACAGCACATACCCGCACACCGCCCCCAGCAAGGTCGAAACCACCGTCGCCGGCACGGCAATGACCAGCGAGTTGACCATGTACGGCCGGATGCCCGTGCACGCCCCGGCAAAGCAGTACCCGCTCCAAGCCTCCACCCAGTTCCCCCACAGGAACCCCCGCGGAAACCCCAGCACAGAGGTCTGCGCGATCTCCTCGAAACTCCGGACGGAGTTCAGCAGCACCACGACCAGCGGCAGCAGATAGAACAGCGCAAACCCGATCAGCACAGCATGCAGCACCACCCTACCCATGCCGGGCATCCCCCCGTCGCCGCCACGCCTGCGCCAGCAACGACGGCAGCACGACAGCCAGCACCGACAGCAGCAGCAGGATCGACGCCGCCGACCCCACCCCCATCAGGCTCCGCTGGAACATGAAATCATACACGACGTTCGTCGGCAGCATCGTCGACAGCCCGGGCCCCCCGCCCGTCAACGCCCGCACCAGGTCATACGTCTTCACCGCGAACTGCAGCAGGATCACCAGCACCGACGCAACGATCGGCCAGATCGCCGGAATCATGATCCGCAAGTACATCCGCGCCGCCCCGGCCCCATCGATCTGCGCCGCCTTGTACAGGTCGCCGTCGATCGACCGCAGCCCCGCCAGCAGCAGCGCCATCGCGAACCCCGACGCCTGCCACACCGCCGCGATCACCACCGTGTAGATCGCCATGTCCCGGTCGACGATCCAGTCGAACCGGAACCCCGTCCACCCCAGCCCCCGCACGAACTGCTGCACCCCGATCGAAGGATTGAGGATCCACGTCCAGACCGTCCCCGTCACGACGAACGAAAGCGCGATCGGATAAAGATAGATCGTCCGGAACAACGTCTCCGCCCGGACCTTCTGATCGACGAGTATCGCCAGCAACAACCCCAACCCCGTCGCCAAAACGACGAACGAAACGCCATAGATGACGAGGTTCACGTTCGCGATCTGGAACACCCGAGTATTGAACAACCGCTGGTAGTTCCGGAACCCCACGAACGTATAATCCGGCAGCAGCGTCGATCCCGTGAACGAGATCCAAAGCGTCCACAACGTGAACCCCACGACATAGAAAACAGCCAAGGCCAACACAGCCCCCGCCACCCCCTTCGCCGCCGAATCCATCATCCCCAACCTCAAGTGCGGCATCCCCGGACGAAAAAACACGTCGTCCCCGGACGAAAAAACACGTCATCCCCGGACGAAAAAACACGTCATCCCCGGGCTTGACCCGGGGACCTCGTCCCGGCGCGGACTCCGCACGTCCCGCACCCGCAAACCCCAGAACGCCCCACGAACGCAGAGCGCCCGCTCAACGAACCCCGTCAGCCGCCTCCACCAGCCGCTTCTGCGCCGCCTCGGGCGTGATCGACGCGTTGTGCATGAACTCCGTGATCACGTCCCGCATCGCCGCCGTCACCTCGTTCGTCTGCGCCATGTTGTG
>CAXTPG010000166.1:0-6657 GCA_964246015.1 uncultured Acetobacteraceae bacterium | reverse complement strand
ACCCCGTCGAAGAACACCTCGCAGAACTCGTCGTGCAGATCGAGGTTCAGGATCGGCCGCACCGTGACCCCCGGGCTGTCCAGCGGCAGCAGCAGGAAGCTGATCCCCTCCTGTTTCTTCGCCGACTTGTTCGTCCGCGCCAGCACGAAGATCCAGTTGGCGTCGTTGGCGAACGTCACCCAGGTCTTCTGCCCGGTCAGCACCCAGTGGTCCCCCGCATCCACCGCTTCCAGCCGCACGGAAGCCAGGTCCGATCCGGCATTCGGCTCGGAATACCCCTGGCACCAGATGTCCTCGCCCGACAGGATGCGCGGCAGGAACCGCCGCTTCTGCGCCTCGCTGCCGTGCTTCAGCAGCATCGGCCCCAGCATCGCGACGCCCATGTCGCTGACCCGGGCGCACCCGTGCCGCTCCAGCTCCTCCAGCATGATCAACTGCTTGGACGCACCCAGCCCCATCCCGCCCCATTCGACCGGCCAGTGCGGCGCCAGCCATCCCTGCCGCGACAGCGCCAGGTACCACGGCTTGTTCTCGTGCCAATGCAGCCGTCGACGGGGGAAGCGCAGATCGGCCGGGTAGTTGGCCTCGATCCACGCCCGCACATGCAGGCGGAACGCGGCGTCGGGCAGGGCGGCGACGTCCATCAACGCCCCCGGAACACGGGCGCGCGCTTCTCCTTGAAGGCGAGCTGCGCCTCCTTCGTGTCCTCGGTCGTGGACAGCATGACCGTCTGGCTCTGCTCGTAGCGGTATCCGTCGCGCAGCGGCATCTCCTCGGTCATGGCAAAGCCCCGCTTGGCCGCCAGGACGGCGCCCGGGCTTTTGCCGGCGATGCTCCGCGCGATCGCCGTCGCCTCCTCCACCACGCGCGCCTGCGGGACGCACACGCTCGCGACGTTCATGCGCAGCAGCTCCGGCCCGGTGATGCGCCGGGCCGTGTAGATCATCAGCCGCGCGTCGCTCTGACCGAAATGCCGCAGCACGTGGCGCACGCCGCCGGCCAGCCCCACATCGACTTCCGTCATGGCCAGAAATGCCTCCTCCGCCACCACCAGGATGTCGCAGCACAGCGCCAGCACGCATCCGGCGCCGATCGCCGCCCCGTTCACCGCGGCCACCACCGGTTTCGCGCACTCCATCACCGCATCGAACCCGGCCCGCACCGCCCGGTTGTGACGCGGATAGGCGCCCGCCTCGCCAACCAGGTTCGGCCGCTCGCGCAAATCCGCCCCCGCCGAGAACGCCCGTCCCTCCCCCGTCAGCACCACCGCCCGGACGGCCGGGTCATCCGACAGCACGTCGAACACCCGCACCTGCTCGTCCCGGAACCGCCGGTCCTGCGCGTTCACCGGCGGCGCCGTCATCAGCACGGTCGCGACCCCGTCCTCGACGGTCACGCGGAACCGCTCGATCCCCTCCAACCCCGTCATCGCGCGGCCGCCGGCAGGTCGGGCAACCCGTCCGCGACCAGCGGCGCAAGGGCCGGCGCCTCCCCGTCCGGCAGGGGAATCTCATGCGCGTTCAACGTCATCGACACCATCGTGTAGTACCCGATCACCGCCGTCAGCTCGACGACCCCCCGGGCGCCCCACCGCGCCACCACCGCCTCATACGCCGGCAGCGGCACCTGCCCGGTCTGCTGCAGCATCCGCGCGAACTCGTACGCCTCCGCCTCGTCATCCGGCAGCGACGGCGCGCGGCCATGCCGGATCGCCTCGACCGCGTGCTCCGACACGCCGGCAGCGACCGCGGCCTTGGCGTGGACGAAGTACTCGATCTGGCTCGTCCATCGCCGCCCCGTCACCAGGATCGCCAGCTCCGTGATGCGCTTCGGCAGCGTCGTGTCGAACCGCAGGATCTCCCCCAGCGCGGACCAGCGCCGGGCCAGCTCCGGGTTGTGGATCGCGGCCCGCAGCGGCCCCACCATCCGCCCCCGCGGACCCGCCACGACCAGGTCGTGCACCGCCTGCTGTTCCGCCGTCATCTCGTCCCGCGACGGCAACGGGATACGCGGCATCAGACCACTCCCCGCCCGGCCAGCGCCGCGACATCGAGGCCCAGTTCGCCGAGCACCTCCGCCGTGTGCTGCCCCAACGTCGGCGGCGCACGGTCGAACCGCAGCGCCGCGTCCTGGAACCGCAGCGGGCTGACCACCTGCGGCACCGTCCCCGCCACGGGATGCGGCAGATGCCGCAACAATCCGCGGTGCTTCACCTGCGCATCCTCGAACACCTGCGGGATGTCGTTGATCGGCGCGCACGGCACCCCGGCCGCATCCAGCGCCGCCGTCAGGGCCTCACGCCCGAAATCCCGGAATCGCTCCTCCAGCAACGGTGTCAGGACCGGGTTGTTCCGCACCCGCGCGGCATTGGTCGCGAACCGCTCGTCCGCCGCCCACTCGGCCCGCCCCAACGCGGCGCACAGCTTCCCGAACTGTCCGTCATTGCCCACCGCCAGCACGATCCGCCCGTCCGCGCACGCGAACACGTCCTGCGGCTGGATGTTCGGGTGCCGGTTGCCGCCCCGCGTCGGCGCGCGCCCGGTCAGCAGCCAGTTCATCGCCTGGTTGCCCAGGAACGCCGCCTGCACGTCCAGCATGGCCAGGTCGATCGTATCCCCCGTCCCCGTCTCCGCCCGCCGCGCCAGCGCCGCGAGGATCCCGACCGCCGCATACATCCCGGTCATGAGATCGACGATCGGGACGCCCACCTTCTGCGGACCGCCACCCTCCTCGTCCCGCCCGCCCGTGACGCTCATCAGCCCGCCCATCGCCTGGATCGCGAAGTCGTAGGCCGCCTGCTCCGCCCGCGGTCCGTCCTGCCCGAACCCCGTCACCGAGCAATAGACCAGCCGCGGGTTCACCCCCCGCAGCGAGGCCGCGTCCAGCCCGTACCGCGCGAGCGCGCCCACCTTGTAGTTCTCGATCACGACGTCGCTGTCCTCGGCCAGCCGCCGAACGATCGCCTGGCCTTCCGGCTTGCTGACGTCGATGGTCACCGACCGCTTGCCCCGGTTCACCGACAGGAAATACCCGGCCTCCTTCGTATCCGTCCCGTCCGCCGCCTTCAGGAACGGCGGCCCCCAGGCGCGCGTGTCGTCGCCGGCGCCGGGCCGCTCGACCTTGATGACGTCGGCGCCCAGGTCCGCCAGCACCTGCGTGCACCAGGGCGCGGCCATGATCCGCCCCAGGTCCAGCACGCGCACATGCGAGAGCGGACCCTGGCGCGCCTCAAGCATCCACGACCTCCGTCGCCAGCACGGAAGGCCGGGCGCAGAACGCCTGGTGCCACGCCGCCAGCGCAGGCCGCCCGGTCCGCCACCCCAGCGCGTCGAACCTGAAATCGAGGTACCCCAGCGCGCACCCGATCGCGATGTGCCCCACCCCGAACGGCATCCGCTCCAGCTCCGGCGCCAACGCCTCCAGGTGGTCCAGCGTCGCCGCCGTCTTCACCGCGAAGCTGTCGAGCCACGCCGGGGTCTGCTGCCCGGCCGGCTTGTCCCGCTCGTTCCGCCACAGGATCAGCAGGTCCATGAACCCCTGCCCCAGCGCATGCCAGGTCAACGCCCGCCAGCGCGCCGGACCGGGCAGCGGGAACAGCGTGCCATGGCCCAGATGATCCAGATATTCGATGATCGTCAGGCTGTCATAGATCGCCTCGCCATCATCCAGCAGCAGCGTGGGGATCTTCCCGATCGGGTTGTCGGGCAGCAGCGCCGGGTTGGGGGACGTCATCTGCACCACGGTCCGCACCGTCTCGACCCGGTCGGCCAACCCCAGCTCGTGGGCCGCGACCATGACCTTGCGCACGAACGGCGACCGCGGCGACCAGTGCAGCTTCACCGGACATCTCCTTCATTCTATTACTTGCTTATATGACCTTTTAGCCCAGAGCCGTCCAGCCTGGGCCCACTCGGACAAAAGCGGGAGAAGACACTCGACGCCCCCGCCGTCGCACGCCATGCTTCCAACGATCGCGGGAACGAGCGCATGTCCGATCCACAGGTCCTCATCGTCGGCGCCGGGCCAACCGGCCTCGTGCTCGCCCTGCGCCTCGTGCGCCACGGCGTGCCGTTCCGTATCGTGTCGAAGGCAACGGGACCCGGCCAGGCCTCCCGCGCCATGATCCTCCACGCCCGCACGCTGGAGTTCTACGACCAGCTCGGCATCGCCGACGCCGTCATCGCCGCCGGGATCGAGACCCGCAATGTCCATCTTCGCGAAAGCGGCAAGGACCGCGTCCGCCTCGCGCTGGGCGACATGGGCGAGGGCCTCGGCCCCCACCCCATGATGCTCTGCCTGCCGCAGGACGACCACGAGCGCCTGCTGGTCGGCGAACTCGCGCGCCTGGGCGTCACCATCGAGTGGAACACCGAGCTCACCGCCCTCACCCAGGACGAGCACGCCGCCCACGCCACCCTCTCCCACGCCGGCGCCACCGAAACCATCGCCGTCCCCTACGTCGCCGGCTGCGACGGCGCGCGCAGCGCCGTCCGCCACGCCCTCGGGCTCGACTTCCCCGGTGGCACCTACGACCAGCTTTTCTACGTCGCCGACGTCCGCGTGGCCGGCGATTTCGCCGCCGACGCTTACATGAACGTGGGCCCCGACGCCTTCGCCCTGCTGCTCCCCGTCCGCTCCAGCGGCATGCAGCGCCTGCTGGGCGCCATGCCCCCCGGCTCCATGCCCCCAGGCGCCACGGACCGCGAACATCTGACCTTCGAGGACGTCCGCCCCGCCGCCGAGGCGCTGATCGGCGTCCGCGTCGCCGAGGTCAACTGGTTCTCCACCTATCGCGTCAGCCATCGCGTCGCCGCAGCCTTCCAGCGCGGGCGCTGCTTCCTGGCGGGCGACGCCGGGCACATCCACAGCCCGGCCGGCGGGCAGGGCATGAACACCGGCATCGGCGACGCCGTGAACCTGTCCTGGAAGCTCGCCGCCGTGCTGCAGGGCCGCGCCGCCCCCGCCGTGCTCGACAGCTACGACCCCGAGCGCATCGCCTTCGCGCGCACGCTGATCGAAACGACCGACCGCGCCTTCCGCGTGCTGGTCGCCGGCGGCTGGCGCGGCCAGATCCTGCGCCGCCTGGTGCTGCCCAACGTCATGCGGACCGTGACGAGCTTCGCCGCCGGCCGCCGCATGCTGTTCCGCACGGTCTCGCAGATCAAGATCGCCTATCCCGGCAGCGCCCTCAGCACGGGCCAGGCCGGCAGCGTGAAGGGCGGCGACCGCCTGCCCTACATCCCCGGTCCCGACAGCGGCAATTTCGCGCCCCTGCGCGCCATGGACTGGCAACTGCACGTCTACGGGACGGCCGCCGCCCCGATCATCCAGGCCGCCACCACACTGAACCTGCCGCTCCGCTCCATGCCCTGGACCCCAGCAGCCCAGCAGGCCGGCCTGGCCCGGGACGCCGCCTACCTCGTCCGCCCCGACGGCCACATCGGCCTCGCCCTCCCCGGCCAGGACCCGGCCCCGCTGCAAGACTACGTCACCCGCCTCGGCCTGACATTCTCGTAGCGCCGGCGTCTCGCCGGCACGATCACCCCGTCCGCAAGCTCACGTCGATCCGCACCAGATCCCCCCGATACGTCCCGTCCGCCACCAGCACCACCACCCCCGCCGCATCCACCGCGGCCCGGCTGACATGCGCGACCGGCGCGTTCAGCGGCATCCCAAGCCCCTCCGCCACCTCCACATCCGCCGACCCGATCGTCAGCGTCTGCCGGGCATCGGCAATGACGATCCCCGGAATGCTCGCCACCAGGCTCAACGCCGTCTTGCTCGTCAGGTGCCCCGGCTCCACCCGCGCCCACAACCGCTCGTCCAGGTACACGTCCGCCAGCAGGAACGCCTGGCCCCGCCGCGAATGCCGCCGCCGCAGATGGACATAGGACGGCGCGGCCACCCCCAGTCCCTCCGGCACCACCGGCGGCAACGCCCCGGCCAACACCCCCAGGATCTCGATCTCCGCCTCGTCCCGGGACCGCAGCAGCCCGCCCCAATCCGTCTGCACCTCGCACCACAGCCGTTCGGAGGGCGCACGGCGCACGAACGTCCCCTTGGCCCGGAACCGCTCGATCAGCCCATCCGCCTCGATCTGGTCCAGCGCCTGCCGGATCGTCGCCCGCGCGACGCCGTACTCCGCCGCCAGCTCGTCGACCGTGGGGATGCGCGACCCGGTGCCCCACACCCCGGCCTCGATCCGGCGCCGGAACAGCGTCGCCAACTGGATGTAGCGCGACACCGTGCTGCGGTTCAGGTCCACCGACCCGCGCGCGGGCGGCACCGTGCGTTCGACCGCCATCGATCCCCTTCCGGCTGGACACGCCCAGCCTATAGGACATATACCTAGATGATAAATACAAACGTGCGAAGCTTGGCTTCGGGGGGACGCAGGATGACGGGACGATTTTGGCTTCTGGCCGCCACCGCCCTCCTGCTCGCCCGCCCCGCCGCCGCCATCGACCAGGCCCTGATCGACGCGGCCCGCAAGGAAGGCGCGGTCGTCTGGTACTCCGGCCTCATCGTCAACCAGGTCGTCCGCCCCATCGTCGAGGGCTTCGAGAAGAAATACCCCGGCATCAAGGTCAGCGCCTCCCGCCTCACCAGCAGCGAGGCCGCGCTGAAGATCATGAACGAGGCCCGCGCCGGCAAGCC
>CAXTPG010000165.1:0-6768 GCA_964246015.1 uncultured Acetobacteraceae bacterium | reverse complement strand
CCGCCCGGCCCGCCCCGCGTCCCGCCGGATCACCGGCAGCACCGTCTCCCCCGCCCCGTGCAGCCCCACCGTCAGCCGCTCGAAGAACAGCTCCGCCCCGCCCGACCGCGCCCCCGCCATCACGTGCGCCATCCTCACGCCCCAACCCTCACCCGCCGATCCCCCGGACCAGGTAACGCACGGTCCGCGCCCCGCCATGCACCGCGGCGCGCCCCACCTCCGCAAACCCCAGCTGCGCATGGAACCGGTCCGACCCCGGATTCGGCGGCATGAGGTTCACCTCGCACGCCAGCACCGCGTGTCCCGCCGCCACCGCCCGCCCGATCACCCCGTCATACAGCGCACGGCCAAGCCCCCGCCCCCGTGCGGCCGGATCGACCACCACGCGATCGACATACACGAACCGCGCATAGCGCTGCCGGAACCAGGCGAAGTTGGGGCTGTCGTACTCCGCGTCCTGATCGAACGCGAGAATGAACCCCTCCGCAGCCTCCGCCAGCCCGACATGGAACGCCCGCCCCAGCAACGCCGAAAACCGCGCTGCGGTCAGCAACGAGAGCGCCTCGGCATTGGCGTTGTTGAGCGCGAGCAGGGCAGGCGTCGCCTCACCCAACGGGCCGGCGGGATGCAGCGGAACCGACATGGCTCCGTGTAGCATAGCCCGCTTGCGGCTGCCCCCCGCGATGCCCACCTCGCCCCCATGACCATGATCGCGCACTTGACCGACCGCGCCGTGCTGGACGTGACCGGCGACGACCGCGTCGCCTTCCTCCAGGGCCTCGTCAGCAACGACGTCGCCCTTGCCGCACCGGGCCGCGCCGTCTGGGCCGCCCTCCTGACTCCACAGGGCAAGTGGCTCGCCGACTTCTTCATCCACGCCGGCCCCGACCGCCTCCTGCTCGACGTGGAAGCCGCCCAGGCCGCGATGCTCGCACAGAAGCTCACCCGCTACCGGCTCCGCGCGCAGGTCCAGATCACCCCATCCCCCCTCCTCGTCCACGCCGGCTGGGGTGGCCCGGCGCCCGCACACGCATCGCCCGACCCCCGCCTGGCCGAGGCCGGGTGGCGCGCCCTCACCCCCGCCCCCCTGCCCGCGACCGCGACGCCCGACGACTACGACCGCCACCGCCTCGCCCTGGGCCTCCCCGACGGGTCCCGGGACATGGAAGCCGAGAAGTCGACCCTCCTCGAAGCAAACTTCGACGCACTCCACGGCGTCTCCTGGACCAAGGGCTGCTACATGGGCCAGGAACTCACCGCCCGCACCAAATACCGCGGCCTCCTCAAGCGCCGCCTGACCCCCGTCCGCGTCGAAGGCCCGCTCCCCGCTCCCGGCACCCCGGTCTTTCGCGACGGGACCGAGATCGGCGCCATGCGATCCGGCCGCGACGGCCGGGGCCTCGCACTGCTGCGGATCGACGCGGGCCACGCAGCACTGCAGTGCGGCGAGGCCACGCTCACCGCAGGCGCCCCGGCTTGGATGGACCTGGAACCCGCCTGAACCGACGGCCGCGCTGGACGATCGCGTCAGGCCCGGACTATCGTCCGAAACTCGCCTCGCGGAGGCCCCCGTGCGCCTGATCCAGCCCGACCCGTCGGCAGCCCTGCTCGGCCTGCGCGCTATGAAGACAGTCGCCCTCAGCGCCGGCGCCATCGGTCCCTCCCAGCGGGCGGTGATGGAAGCCGCCCGCCGATTCCTCCTCAAGCTCGACGCCGACATCGACACGCTCCCCACCGTCGATCCAGCCACCCTCGCCGCCGGCTTCCCCGGCGATGCGCTCCGCCGACAATTCGTCAACGGCATGATGGTCGTCGCCCTCGCCGACGGCATCTGCCCCCCCGCGACCCAGAAGACCGTCGAGGCCTTCGCCGAGGCCCTCGGCATCGACAGCCGCGAGTGCATGGACCTGCGCGCCCTCACCGAGCACCACATGCTCACCTTCCGTCTCGACTTCCTCCGCCGCGGCCACATCGCCGACATCATGCGCGACCAGTTCGACCAGCACGGCCTCTTCGGCCTCGCCAAAAGCGTCCTGACCATGCGCGGCGTGATCGACGACAAACCGCTCGCCGCCCGCTATCGCGCGTGGGAGCGCCTGCCCGACGACACCCTCGGCCACGCCCTCTGGCGCTACTACGAGGCAAACCGCTTCGCCATGCCCGGAGAACGCGGCGGCTTCCCCGAAGCCGGTGTCCATCATGACTTCTCCCACGTCCTCGCGGGGTACGGCACCGACGGTACCGGAGAGATCGAGGTCGCCGCCTTCACCGCCGGCTACAAGACGCAGCGCCCCTTCTACATCGTCCTGTTTGCCGTGATGATCTTCAGCGCCGGCGTCAACGTCCGCCCCACCGCCGGCGGCTCCAGCATCGGCCTGCTCGGCGAAGCCGGCGTCGCCGAACGCATGTTCGCCGCCATGGACCGCGGCGGCTCCGTCGTGACCGACCTGTCGCACAAATGGGACTACTGGCCCTATGTCGCCCTGCCGCTGCAGGAAGCGCAGGCCCGGCTCGGCATCACCTGACCGGCAACCCGATCCGCCGCCCCACCCAGTCCGGCCGCGCCGCCACCCCATGCGCGGCGACCGCATCCGCCAACCCGGCCATCGTGTCCTCCGGCCAAGGCACGCTCCGCCGGGTCGAAAGGTCCACCGTCAGGTACATCAACTCCTGCCGCGCCGCGACCACCCCGTCCCGCTCCCGCCGCAGCTCGTGGGCGATATGCAGCCGCTTCCGGTCCGCCCCCAGCACCACCGAATGCGCGGCCGTCGCATCCCCCTCGACCAGCTCCGCCAGGTAGAGGGTATGCGTCTCGACCGCGAAGGTCCCGAACCCCGTCCGGACCCGGTATGCCTCACCAAGCCCGATCGCCCGCCGCAGCGCATCGGTCGCCTCGTCGAACAACACGATATAGTAGGCGAGGTTGAGATGCCCGTTATGGTCGATCCACTCGGGCCGCACCGGACCGGGGCGTGACAGGAACGGGGCCGCAAGCCGCGGCCCCGCCTGTTCGCGATCAGGTATTGTCGTCGAACCCGCCACCGCCGCTGTCGAAGCCGCCGCCGCCGCCGCTGAAATCGCCGCCGCCGCCGTCCCAGCTCGTCTGCGAGTCATACCCGCCCTTTTCGGCCCCACCCGCCGCATACGGGTCGCTGTACCCGGCATTGCTGCCGAATCCGCTGGTCGGATCGGACACCGGGGTCGTCCCCGCGCCATCCCAGCCGCTGCCCGTGTTGCTCGCCGTCTGCGACCCCCAAGAAGACCCGCCGCCATGGCCGCCGAACGCGCCCATCAGCGCGTTGCCGACCACCATGCCGCCCGCCACGCCGGCCGCCGTGGTCAACGCCGACCCCAGGAACCCGGACCCGCCCCGCTGGAACATGCCCGGCTGATAGTTCGGCGCATATTGCGGCTGCGGCGCCTGCTGCTGGTACCCGCCCTGCTGCCCATACCCCGGCGGCTGGCCACCCGGCTGACCCCAAGGCCCACCGGGACGCTGCTGCGGCTGCGGCGTTGCGCCACCCCCGAACAACCCGCCCAGGAACCCGCGGCTTTGCTGCGGCTGGGCCTGCTGCTCCCGCGCCATCTGCGCTTCCTGCCGGGCCTGCTCCAGCTCCCACTGTACCTGCTGGATGCGGTTCTGCGCTTCCGCAAGCGCCGCCTCCTGCACCAGCGCGGTCTGCGTCATCCGGTACTTCGCCTCCGGATACCGCGCGAACTGCTCCGCGATGAAGGCATCCGCCTCCTTGTCGATCGGCGGCAACGCCGGCTGCGTCGCCGGCACGCTCGTCGACAGGAAACCACCCCCGGTGGCCTGCGGCTGCCCGCCCACCCGGGCGATGAACTTGGCGATAAGGTCGCGTTCCTCGTTGGTCATCGTTCCATTCCATGAAGGTGGAAGCTTTGTAGCCCGGCGCACTTGGCCCGGAATGAACTCTGCTTCAAGGGGAGGGAAGGTTAAGCCTTCTCCACTCGATCATCGGGCACCGGTCCATCACCACCACCAGCCCCGCCGCCCGCGCCGCCGCGGCGGCCGCCTCGTTCACAACCCCCAGCTGCATCCACACCGACCGCGCCCCCAGCCGGATCGCCTCGTCCACCACCGCTCCCACCTGGTCCGGCGCCCGGAACACATCCACCATGTCCAGCGGTGCGGCCTCCACCAGGCTTCCCACCACCGGGCGCCCATGCAGCACCGTCCCCGCCAGCCCCGGATTGACCCCCACGACGTCGAACCCCCGCGCCACCAGGAACCCCATCACATAGTGCGCCGCCCGCTCGGGCCGGGCCGAAGCCCCCACCACCGCGATGCGCCGGGTCGTCGTCAATAGGGTGCGGACAGGATCGTTCATGCCGTTGCATAACGCGGTTGCCCCCGTATGGTGCCCGCCGATGACCAAGCCGCCAAGCTTCCAGGACCTGATCCTCCGCCTCCACGCCTTCTGGTCCGCCCAGGGCTGCGTGATCCTGCAGCCCTACGACATGGAAATGGGCGCGGGCACCCTGCACCCCGCGACCACCCTCCGCGCCTTGGGCCCCCGCCCCTGGCGCGCCGCCTACGTCCAGCCCAGCCGCCGCCCCTCCGACGGCCGCTACGGCAAGAACCCCAACCGCCTCGGCCACTACTATCAGTACCAAGCCATTCTCAAGCCCACCCCGTTCGACTGCCAGACGCTCCTGCTCGACAGCTACCGCGCCATCGGCCTCGATCCCCTTCTCCACGACATCCGCTTCGTGGAAGACGACTGGGAGAACCCGACCATCGGCGCCTGGGGCCTCGGCTGGGAGGTCTGGTGCGACGGCATGGAAGTCACCCAGTTCACCTACTTCCAGCAGGTCGGCGGCATCCCCGTCGCCGTCCCCAGCGCCGAGTTCACCATCGGCCTCGAACGCCTCGCCATGTACATCCAGGGCGTGGAAAACGTCTTCGACCTCGACTTCAACGGCCAGGGCGTCACCTACGGCGACGTCTTCCTCCAGAACGAGCGGGAATACAGCGCCTACTCCTTCGAACACGCCGATACCGAGATCCTCGCCCGCCACTTCGCCGACGCCGAGCACGAAAGCCAGGCGCTCGTCGACGCCGGCCTCGCCCTCCCCGCCTACGACCAGTGCATCAAGGCCAGCCACCTCTTCAACCTGCTCGACGCCCGCGGAGTCATCTCGGTGGCCGAACGCGCCTCCTACATCGGCCGCGTCCGAACCCTCGCCAAGGCCTGCTGCGAAACCTACCTCGCCCCACCCCCATCACCCGGCGTTGCCCCGGCGCAGGCCGCGGAATAAAACACCGCAATGGGACACATCCTCACCATCGACAACCAAGAGGCCGTCGACATCGCAACCAAGCTGGCCGGCCTGCACGGCCAGTCGCTCGAAGCCGTCGTGGTCCAGGCCCTTCGCGACAGCATGCAGGCCGACCAAGACCGCGAGGAGTGGATCGCACAGGTCCGGAGGAAGACGGCCGAGTTCCGCGCGACCCTGACGGAACCGCTGCCGTTCTCCGACCACGGCTTCCTCTACGACGACGAGGCTGTCGCCCTCGCCCGGGACATGGCGGAGCAATCCGGCGAAACCCTGGACACCATCGTCGTGACCGCGCTCCGCAGCCTCGCCGACCAAAGGCGGACCCCGCGCACCCGCGCCGACCGGCTGCACGACGTGCTCGCCATCGCGACGCAGATGCGCGCCCTCATCCATGAAGGTCCCGACGCCCTCAACACCGATATTCTCTACGACACGCACACAGGACTGCCCGTTTGATCGTCGACAGTTCCGCCATCGTGTCGCTTGTGCTCGACGAGGATGCCGGCCCGGCCATGGCGAAGGCGATCGTGGACGCCGAGCGTCCCCGCATCTCCGCCGCCACCTTCAAGGGCAAGGACTTCACCCACACCGACATCGCCCCGGCCCTCGCCTAGATGCCCGAACTCTTCATCGAGCTGTTCAGCGAGGAAATCCCCGCCCGCATGCAAGCCGGCGCGGCCAACACCCTCGCCCGCCTCGTCACCGAATCACTTGCCCCGCTCTCCCCCACCGCCATCCGGACCTTCCACGGCCCCCGCCGAATCGCACTCGCCGCAACCATCGCCCCCGAACTCCCCGCCGCCACCACCACCGAACGCGGTCCCCGGGCCTCCGCCCCCCCCCAGGCCCTCCAAGGCTTCCTCCGCAAGCACGCCGCTACCCAGGACCAGCTCACCGAGGAAGCCGGCCACTGGGTCCTCACGAAAGCCGCCCCCGCCACCCCGGCCGCCACCCTGATCGCATCCGCACTCCCCGCCCTCCTCTGGCGATTCCCCTGGCCCAAATCCATGCGCTGGGGCAACGGCAGCGCCTTCACCTGGGTCCGCCCCCTCCGCCGAATCACCTGCCTCCTCGACGGCGCCATCGTCCCCTTCACCCTGGCCACCGCCACCGACGACGGCCACGGCCTCGCCTCCGGCAACACCACCGAGGGCCACCGTTTCCACGCCCCCGGACCCTTCCAGGTCAAAAGCCTCGCCGACTGGCAGCACTCCCTCGCGGCCCGCCACGTCGTCGTCGACGCCGCCGAGCGCCGCCGCCGGATCGCCGACGGCATCGCCTCCCTCGCCGCGGCCGAATCCCTGACGATCGTCCCCGACGAAGGCCTCCTCGACGAAGTCGCCGGCCTCGTCGAATACCCCGTCCCCCTCCTGGGCCGCATCGACGCCGAATACATGGACCTCCCGCCCGAGGTCATGCAGGTCAGCATGCGCGTCAACCAGCGCTACTTCGCCCTCCGCACCG